>DATHVS010000093.1:0-3684 GCA_035461195.1 Nocardioidaceae bacterium | reverse complement strand
GGGCAGCACTGCGGAGGCGGCCTCGGCGAGCTCGTCCTGGGTCACCCCGTCGGCAGCGGTCAGGGAGACCCCCGACCACTCGTTGCGGCCGTCGAAGAACAGCTCCTGCATCGCCCGCGCCTCCCACAGCGTGAGCGTGGCGCCGGCCAGCGAGCCCTCCCCGAACTCCACGATCCCGACCAGCTCGGCCTCCATGGTCGGCGGGTCACCGGGCGTGACGAGCCGGACCGTCTCCCCGATCTGGTAGCCGGACTTCTCCGCGGTGGCCTGGTCGAGAGCGACCTCGCCGGGACCCTGCGGCCGGTCGCCCTCGATGTAGGTGACGATCTTCTTGCCGGTCAGCGCGGTCGCGTCGTTGTCGGTGAACGCCAGCCCCGGAGGCCCGTTGCCGCCGACCACCTTGCCGTCCTCGCCGATGACGTAGACCGACTGGGCCTGGTTGTAGGGGTTGACCTCCGCGGCCTCGTCTAGCTCCTGGAGGTCGGCGACGACCGAGTTCGGGATGGTGCGGACGTCCTGCACGGAGTCGAACTCGTTGGCTCCCTCCGGGGCGACCTCCACGTCCGACGTACCGCCGCTGATGATGCCGCTGAACGCGCCGCCCATCGCGTCGGTGAAGATGAACGAGCCGGACACGAACGAGACGCCGAGGACGATCGCGAACGCACTGAGGAAGAGGCGCACCTTGCGAGCGACGAGGTTGCGCCAGGTCACGCGCCACATCAGGGCATCGCCCTCGCGGTGAGCTTGCCCATCTCCTCGAGCACGGACTCGCGGGTCGGGTCGCGCAGCTCGTCGACGACGCGGCCGTCGGCGAGGAAGACGACGCGGTCGGTGTAGGCCGCGGCGACCGGGTCGTGGGTGACCATCACGATCGTCTGGTGGTAGTCGTCGACGCTGCGTCTCAGTAGGCTCAGCACCTCCGCCCCCGAGGTCGAGTCGAGGTTGCCGGTCGGCTCGTCGGCGAAGGCGATCTCGGGCCGGCTCATCAGCGCCCGCGCCACGGCGACGCGCTGCTGCTGGCCGCCGGACAGCTCGTTGGGACGGTGGCCGAGCCGGTCGCGCAGGCCGACGGTGTCGATGACCGTGTCGAACCACTCCGCGTCGGGCTTGCGGCCGGCGATCGACAGGGGCAGCTCGAGGTTCTCCTTCGCCGTCAGCGTCGGCACCAGGTTGAACGACTGGAAGACGAAGCCGACCCGGTCACGGCGCAGCTCGGTCAGCGCCTTGTCCTTCAGCGAACCCAGGCTGGTCTCACCGAGGTACACCTCGCCGCTGGTGGGGGAGTCGAGCGCCGCCATGCAGTGCATGAGGGTGGACTTGCCCGAGCCGCTCGCCCCCATCACCGCGGTGAACTCCGAGGCGTAGAAGTCGATGGTCACCCCGTCCAGGGCGGCGACCTCGGCTTCGCCCTCGCCGTAGACCTTGCGCAGGTCGACGGCGCGCGCGGCCACGGCACCGGGACGGGTCTCGATTTCGGAACTGGCAAGTCTCTCGCTGGTCACCCGACCAACCTAGGTGACGGCAGGGACGGTTCGCATGACCTTTTGAGGCGGTCAGGGGGACGTTCAGGGACGACCCCGAGGACAGGTCGGGGCGAACCCGCAACAACGCCGCATCGCTCAGGCGTGCGCGGCCTGGGTCGCCTCCCACCCGGCGTACCCGCCGAGCACGTCGGAGACGTCGGCGAAGCCGAGGTGACGCAGCAGGCTGGCGCCGACGCTGGACCGCCAGCCCCCGGCGCAGTAGAGCACCGTGGGCTTGGTGGGGTCGAGCTCGTCGGCACGGCGGCCGAGCTGGGCGAGCGGGATGTTGACCGCACCTGGGACCATCCCGGCCTCGGTCTCGCCGGCGTTGCGGACGTCGACGAGCTGTACGTCGCCCGCGAGCACCTCGCTGAGCTGGGCACCGCTGAGCCGGCTGGAGTGCTCGACCTGCTCCTCGAGGCAATGGTCGATCAGGTACGCCTCGGGCCGCGGGACGAACCCGACCGCGTTGTCGTAGCCGATGCGGGTCAGCCGGACCCCGGCCTCCTGCTCCTCGCCCTCGGGGGCCATGAGGATGACCCGGTCCTCGGGCTTCACGACCATGCCGACGGTCTCGGCCATGCGGCCGTCAACGGGCACGTTGATCGAGCCCTTCAGGTGGCCGGCGGCGTACTCCATCTGGTCGCGCGCGTCGATGACCTTCGCGCCTTCGGCGAGCGCCTGGTGCACCTGGTCGGGGGAGAGGGCCGGCAGGGTCGCGCCCACCGCACGGGTCTCGCGCTCCTTGCGGTTGAGGATCGCGTTGTAGACGAAGTACTCCGGCGCGGGGGGCTGGCCGGCGGTGACGACGTCGAGGAACTGCTGCTCGGTCATCGGCTGGCAGGCGTAGTTGAACCGCCGCTGCTCGCCGATGGTCGACTGCTTCTCGGTGGAGAGGTTCTTGCCGCAGGCGGAGCCGGCGCCGTGAGCGGGGAAGACGCGGGTCTCGTCGGGCAGGCCCATGAGCTTGTGCTGCACCGAGTCGTAGAGCATCCGGCCGAGCTCGTCGGCCGTGACGCCGATGGAGGCCAGCAGGTCCGGGCGGCCGACGTCGCCGATGAACAGCGCGTCACCGGTGAGGACGCCGTACGGCGCCGGGTCATCGGCGTGCTCGTAGACGAGGACGCTGATCGACTCAGGCGTGTGGCCGGGCGTCTCCATGATCTCGAGGACCAGGTCGCCGAGCTCGATTCGCTCGCCGTCGGACAGGGAGCGGACCTCGAAGTCGGCCTGGGCGGCGCGGCCGTAGCCGATCCACGCGCCGGTGGCCTTGGCGAGCTCGATGTGGCCGGAGATGAAGTCGGCGTGGAAGTGGGTGTTGATGACGCCCACGATGCTCAGGCCGTGGGCCTTCGCGTCGGCGAGGTACTCCTCGATGTCACGGCGGGGGTCGACGACGACGGCCTGGCCGGTCTTCTCGTCCCCGATGACGTACGAGGCCTGGGAGAGACAGTCGAGGTAGTGCTGCGCGAAGTACATGCGGTGCTCCCTGAGTGGTCTGTGATGCGCGTCACCGGGTTCAAGCGATACCCCAGGGGGTGTTATTCCCCGGACCAGACCGCTTCCGGTGGGGCGGGGACCACGTGCCCGGAGTAGGGGACAGGGCCAGGCGGCGGCCGGGAATGACTGCCCGGCGGCCTCCTTCGGACGGCAGTCCGTGGCGCCTCGCCTCGCCTCCGCACTCGGTCCGATAAGGGACTCACGTGACAAGTCTGCGAGACCACATGCGCCAGCAAGTCCTGTTAACCACCCCCTCAAACGAAATGAGACAAAGCGAGTGACTTTACGGAACAAGAAATTACGACCGACATTCTCCATCTACCCGAACCCGCTAGTCCGCTTTTCGCGGCTCTTGACATCGCCGCGTCCCGAGGCGTTTTCTGTTGTGGATGCCGCGGCGTGATTGTAAATCCAACCAACCTTTTCAAGGGGGATAGTAATGCGACGCACAATTGTTGGAGTTCTTGCGTTTCCCTTCGCTGTCGGCCTGACACTCATGGCTGCTCCCGCGGCAAACGCGGCGCCCATCAACTGCCCCGGTGGCCAGACTGCCACGAAGGTCGCCGGCGGATGGGACTGTGTGAACAACGGCGGCAACACGTCCAACGCGGAGGACCCGAAGAACCCGAACGTCGGCAAGGGATTCTTCTAGGAATTC
>DATHVS010000092.1:0-1967 GCA_035461195.1 Nocardioidaceae bacterium | reverse complement strand
CCCGGCTCCGGGATGGGTCGCTGCGCGCGGCGGAGCGTCCCGTCACCGGAGGTCTCCCACGCGCGCACGCTCTCACCGTACGACGGCAACCGGGCACTGCGCGTGGTGCAGGACGGACTGGCTCACCGAGCCGAGCAGCAGGCCGCCGAAGGCCCCGAGCCCCCGGGAGCCGACCACCACGAGCGACGCAGCCTGTGAGGCGTCGGCCAGGACCCGCTGCGGGGCGACCGGGATCGCCTCGGAGGTGACCTTCACGTCGGGGTACAGGTCGCCGAACCCTGCCAGTGCCTCGGCGAGGACCCGTTCGGCGGCCCGGATCTCCTCGATCAGCCCCTCGCTCGCGTAGCCGCGGCCGGCGTTGCGCCAGGCGTGGATCGCCGTGATCGGCGCACCGCAGCGGCTCGCGTGGTCGAAGGCGAACTCCAGCGCCTTGCGGCTCCCGGTCGAGCCGTCGACCCCGACCACGATCCGGTTGGCATCGGGGTGGTACGGCGCGCGGGCCACTACCACCGGGCAGGAGGCGTGCCTCGTGACGTGCTGGCTCACCGAGCCCAGGACGACTCCGGAGAGCAGGCTGTGCCCACGGGCCCCGACCACCACGATCGCTGCTCCGGCGGAGGCGTCGATGAGGGCCTGGCTCGGCGGAACGCCGACCATCTCCAGCGTGGCCTCGCGGGTGCGGGCGCCGGCCAGCCGGTCGCGGACGTCGGCCTCGAGCTGGCCCATCTTCGCCGCGTGCCAGTCGCTGGTCGCCTCGAGGACCTGCGTGGGGTCCACCTCGGAGATCAGCACACGCAGCGCACGCCCCTGCTCGGCCGCGAGCTCGTCGGCCCAGTCGAGGGCCAGCTCGCTGTCTCCTGAGCCGTCGTAACCGACGACGATCTCACCTCCGTGCGCGTTCATGACTTCATGGTTGCCGGACCGATCGGCCCTCCGTAGTGCCACTGGTCCCGATCCGCACCGCCGGACGTCATACCGCCCCTGCCCCTCTTGGCTAGGCTCGTGAGATGAACCTCCGCCCCGCGCTGGGCCTGTACGTCCTCGCCGCCGCCGTGTTCCTGGTCCTCGACCTGGTGTGGCTCACCCTTGTCGCACCCGGTCTCTACGAGCACTTCCTGGGCGACCTGCTGGCCGAGGACCCCAACGTCGTGGCGGCGTTCCTGTTCTACGCGATCTTCGTTGCTGGGCTGGTGTACTTCGTCCTCGTGCCGGCCCTCGAGGAGCAGTCCGCCCGCACCGCCCTGGTCCGGGGGGCCGCCTTCGGTTTCGTCACCTACGCGACCTGGGACCTCACGAGCCTCGCCGTCATCGAGGGCTTCCCCGCCGGTGTCGTGCCCATCGACATGGCGTGGGGCACGCTCCTCGCCGCGGCGGTCAGCCTCTCGACGTACCACCTGTGGCAGCGCCTCGCCGCGCGGCGGCCTGCCGAGACCTCCGGCTAGGCGAGGACCTGCAGGGCTGTGGGGAGGACCTTCGCGGTGACCGGGAGTGGCCCGAGCTGCTCACCGTCTCCGTAGGCGAGGACCGGCTCGCTCGCGGCGATCCGCACCTCCCGGCCGCGGAGCACCACGACCTCGTCGAGCTCGACGTGCGTGCCGTCGTACAGCTTCGGCATGGACCGGATCAGCTGCAGCTTCGAGGCCGCGCGGATCACCACCACGTCGAGCATCCCGTCGTCGAGCACCGCGTCCGGCGCGATGTGCATGCCCGAGCCGTAGTAGCCGGAGTTCGCGACCACGACCGTGAAGCCGTGGAAACCGCGCGCCTGCCCGTCGACCACCACGTCGTACGTCGTCGGTTTGAACTCGATGACGGAGCGGACCGCCGCGTAGGGGTACTGGATCGACCGCGGGAGGCGCTGGGCCCGGTCCACGAGCTCCGACGCCAGGGAGTCCACGCCGGCGTACACGCTGCCCACCACGACCCGGCCGCCCACGTCGATGACGTCGACCGACCGCGGCTCGGCC
>DATHVS010000091.1:0-22822 GCA_035461195.1 Nocardioidaceae bacterium | reverse complement strand
GCCCCTTCGGCGAGCCAGCCCTGCTCGAGCAGCGCGGTCAGGTCGGTGAGCACCTCCTCGGTCGGGAGAGGGTACGGCGGGTCGAGGAAGACCACGTCGTACGACTCCTCCGGACGGACTGAGAGGAAGCGGGTCACCGATGCCGGCACCACGTCGACCTGGGTGAAGCCGAGGCCGCGCAGGTTGTCGCGGATGAGCGAGACGGTGCGGCGGTCCTCCTCGACGAGCGTGACCGCACCCGCACCGCGCGACCTCGCCTCGAGGCCGACCGCCCCGGACCCGGCGTAGAGGTCCAGGAACCGCAGGCCCGTGATCGTGCCGAGCTCGGAGTCCAGGCTCGAGAACAGCGCCTCGCGTACGCGGTCCGAGGTCGGGCGGGTGCGCTCCCCCGCCGGCGCCTTCAGGCGGCGACCTCCTGCCGAACCCCCGATGATCCGGGTCACGCCTTCTCCAGGTAGGCCGACTGCTCGGACTCGTCGAGGCGGCGGACGGCCTCGGCGAGCTCGGGATGGTGGACCAGGTCGGGGTCCTCGGTGACGACCTGCGTGGCCGCCTCGCGCGCGGCGACGATCTCCTCCGCGTGCTCGAGGACGGACAGCAGCTTCAGCCCCGACCTGCTGCCCGACTGGGCGGCGCCGAGCACATCGCCCTCCCTCCGCTGCTCGAGGTCCACCCGGGACAGCTCGAACCCGTCGGTGGTCGCGGCGACGGCTGCCAGCCGGCCGAGGGCAGCCGTGCCCTGCTCGGCCTGGGTCACGAGCAGGCAGAGGCCGGAGTGCCCGCCACGCCCTACCCGCCCGCGGAGCTGGTGGAGCTGGGAGACGCCGAACCGGTCGGCGTCGAGGACCACCATCACGGTGGCGTTGGGCACGTCGACGCCGACCTCGATCACCGTGGTGGCGACGAGGACGTCGACCTCTCCGGCGGCGAAGGCGCGCATGACCGTCTCCTTGCGGTCCGGGACCATCCGGCCGTGCAGGGCGTCGACCCGCAGATCCTGCAGCGGCCCCTCGGCGAGCAGGGGCGCGATCTCCTCGACTGCGGCGAGGCGGACCTCTCCCGGCCCGGGCTTGTCGTCGGGATCCACCCGAGGGCACACGACGTAGGCCTGGCGGCCCTGCTGCACCTCCTCACGGACCCTTTCCCAGGCACGGTCCAGCCACGACGGCTGGTAACGCACCGGCACCACCGTGCTCTGGATCGGGGACCGGCCGGCCGGAAGCTCGCGAAGGGTGGACGTGTCGAGGTCCCCGAAGACGGTCATCGCCACGGTGCGCGGGATCGGGGTCGCGGTCATCACGAGCACGTGCGGTCGCGACTCCCCGGCCTTCGCAGCCAGCGCCGCACGCTGCTCCACGCCGAAACGGTGCTGCTCGTCGACCACGACCAGGCCGAGATCGGCGAAGTGTACGTGCTCCTCGAGGAGCGCGTGGGTGCCGATCACGATGCCCGCGGCCCCCGACGCGGCGTCGAGGAGCGCCTCACGACGGCCCGCTGCGCTGGTGGACCCGGTCAGCAAGACCACTCCCGTGGCGCCGTCGGCCCCACCGAGCATGCCCGCGGCGGCGAGGTCGCCGAGCATCGCGGTGATCGATCGGTGGTGCTGCTGCGCGAGCACCTCGGTCGGGGCGAGCAGCGCCGCCTGCCCACCCGAGTCGACGACCCGGAGCATCGCACGGAGCGCCACCACGGTCTTGCCGGAGCCGACCTCGCCCTGCAGCAGCCGGTGCATCGGGTGCCCACCGGCGAGGTCGTCGAGGATCTGCCGGCTCACCTCACGCTGACCCTGGGTCAGGTCGAAGGGCAGCCGGGCGTCGAACCGGTCGAGCAGGCCGCCGTCGACGCCGGTGCGGGCGCGCGCGGGAACCTTGGCGAGCTCGGTCCTTCGGCGGGCGAGCACGGTCTGGGTGACGAAGGCCTCCTCGAACCGCAGGGTGCGCTCGGCGGCCTTCTGGTCCTCCCAGGAGTCGGGCCGGTGCATCCACTCCAGCGCCTGTCGTGAGCTCAGCAGGCCGTGGGCCAGCCGGACGGCCGGGGGCACGGGCTCGGGGACGTCGTCGACGAGGGCGAGCGCCATGTCGACGGCCCGCTCGAGCTGCCAGCTCTGCACCGCCGCAGATGCGGGGTAGAGCCGCAGCAGGTTCGGCTGCAGCTCGTAGGCGACGTGGGCGGTGTCCTCCCCCTCGTCACCGCCGGCGAACAGCTGGGTCTGCGGGTTGGTGAGCTGCCAGCGGTTGCGGAACCGGCCGGCCTTGCCCGAGAAGACACCGTGCATGCCGACCGAGATCTGCTTCGCGCGCCAGTCGGCGAGGTGCTTCTTCTTGTCGAAGAAGGTGAGCATCAGCTCCCGGTCGCCGGTGGCCACGGCGACCTCGAGACGGTAGGCCGGACGACGGGTGCGGCGGTCGACGTACTCCTTCTTCTGGACCGAGAGCACCTCGGCGATCACCGTGACGTGGGCACCCTCCTCCAGACCGTCGAGGTCGCTGAGGCTTCCCTTCGGGACGTAGCGGCGCGGGTAGTGCCGCAACAGGTCACCGACCGTCCTGTAGCCGAACGCCTTCTCGATCCGGGCCGCCGACTTCCCCGCGACCGTCGCGAGCTTGGAGTCCCACCTGATCGTCGGCACGGGCTGTCCTACTCCACTCCCAGGAGCACCGGGTATCGCTCCTGCCCTCCGTCATACACCACGGAGTCGACAGTCGGGTGCGTCGACGCGAGGTAGGACGCGCAGCGCTCGGCGAGCTCCTCCCCGCCTGCCCCTGCGACGACCGTGACCAGCTCGCCACCGCCGCCGAGGAGCCGTTCGAGGACCTCGACCGCCACCGTGAAGAGGTCGTCGCCCACGAGCACGAAGTCGCCCTCGACCGCGCCGAGGACGTCACCGGGCTCACAGGGTCCGCCGGTGGTCATCGCCCGCCGGGCGGCTATCGTCACCGCACCGGACCGGGTGTGCCTCGCCGCCGAGGTCATGTGGAGCAAGTCCTCCTCGAAGGAGCGGCCGGGCTCGTGGACGGCGAGCGCCGCGAGGCCCTGGACCTGGACACTCGTGGGGATCACCGCCACGCGCAGGTCGGACTCCTCGCGGGCGGCCTGTGCCGCGGCCTCGGCGACGGCGACGGAGTCCCGGTCGTTGGGGAGGACGACCACCTCCGCCCCGCCACAGGCCTGGATCGCCTCGAGCACCTGCCCGGTGGAGGGGCGACGGCCGGCACCGGGGACGACGTACGCCCCGGCTTCGGTGAAGAGCGCGGCGAGCCCCTCACCGGCGGCCACGACGACCACCTTCCGCCCGTGTCCGCGACGGGTCTCCGCCGCCGCGCTGAGGCGCTCGAGCTGCTCGGCGAAGTGCGTCACCCGGATGCGGTAGGGGCGGCCGGCCTCGATCCCTGCCTCCACCGCTGCGCCGACGTCGTCGACGTGCACGTGGACGTTCCACAGTCCGTCTCCCCCCACCACGACGAGGGAGTCACCGAGCGGGGCCAGGCGGCGGCGCAGCTCCGGCACCTCGGCGTCGTCGGCCTCGAGGAGGTACATCACCTCGTAAGCCGGGCCGTCAGGGTGCAGGTCGCCGGTGGGCAGGGGCACGGGGATGGCGTGCACGCCGAGGGTCGCGTGCACCTCGGCGGGCCGCTTGCCCGTCACCGCGGTCTCCGCGGCGTCGAGCACCACGCACAGCCCCCGGCCGCCGGCGTCGACGACCCCGGCGTCCTTGAGCGTCTGGAGCTGGTCCGGTGTGCGCGCGAGGGCGTCCCTGGCCGCCGCCGCGGCTGCCCTGATGACGTGGCCCAGGCGGTTCTCCGGCACCTCGGCCGCACGGAGTGCAGCCTGGCTGGCCGCGCGGGCAACGGTCAGGATCGTCCCCTCGACCGGCTCGCCGACCGCCGCGTAGCTGGCGTCGGTCGCGCGGTCCATGCCCTCGGCGAAGACCACCGCCGACCGGTCACCGGGGCCGGCCTCACCGATGCGCTTGAGCAGCGCCCCGATGAGCTGGGACATGATGACGCCGGAGTTGCCACGTGCCCCGAGAAGGGCACCGCGGGCGTACGCCGCCAGCGCGGTCCGCAGGTCGCACGACGCGTCGCCCTCGATCCGCTGGAGCATCATGTCGCGTGCGGACTCGAACGTCAGGAAGAGGTTGGTGCCGGTGTCACCGTCGGGGACCGGGTAGACGTTGAGCGCGTCGATCTCCTCGCGCGCGGCACCGAGGGCATCGAGGGCGACCTTGGCGAAGCGCACGATGGTCGGCAGGTCGAACGTCGCGACCGCCTCGTCCGCCATGTCGAGTTCACCCCTTCGCAGCCTTCTCCCGTGTCCCTTCGAGGCCGGGAGGCTGTCAGGGTAGTGCGTCGGCGCCGATTGGCGTCCGAACGGGGCCGTCGGATACTCTTGTGCGGTTGCCTCGACGCTGTGACGCTGTGCCGTCCACCCGCGTCACCCCTGCACCAACCGGGGGGCGACTCATCAGTGGTAAGAGCAATCTAGTCTTCTCAGGAGTTCACGGTGGCTGCCGTCTGTGACATCTGCGCCAAGAAGCCGGGCTTCGGTCACAACCGGCCGTGGTCGCGCAAGATTACGAAGCGTCGCTTCAACCCCAACATCCAGCGCGTCCGCGCGACGGTCAACGGCACCCCGAAGCGGCTCAACGTCTGCACCGGCTGCCTCAAGGCCGGCAAGGTCACCCGCTGACCCTGACCCCAGCTGGAAGAAGGGCCGCTCCCGATTCGGGAGCGGCCCTTCTTGCGTTCCCCGCCGACCCGGCTCGTCTGCCGCGCGAAACCGCCGACCCGGCTCGTCTGCCGCGGCAGACGCGCCGGGTCGGCGGTCTGCTGGGCGGCAGACGCGCCGGGTCGCGGTCAGACCTTCTCGGCCGACCGTGTGCGCACGGTGAGTGCGATGGGCTTCTGGGTCTCGGCGAAGAAGTCGTTGCCCTTGTCGTCGACGACGATGAAGGCGGGGAAGTCCTCGACCTCGATCTTCCACACCGCCTCCATGCCGAGCTCGGGGTACTCGAGGACCTCGACGTGCTTGATGCAGTCCTGCGCGAGCCGCGCCGCGGGGCCGCCGATCGAGCCGAGGTAGAAACCGCCATGTGCCTTGCAGGCGTTGGTGACCTGGACCGAGCGGTTGCCCTTGGCGAGCATGACCATCGAGCCGCCCGCGGCCTGGAACTGGTCGACGTAGGAGTCCATTCTGCCCGCCGTGGTCGGGCCGAAAGAGCCCGACGCGTAGCCCTCGGGGGTCTTGGCCGGGCCGGCGTAGTAGACGGCGTGGTCCTTCATGTACTGCGGCATCCCCTCGCCGACGTCGAGGCGCTCCTTGATCTTGGCGTGCGCGATGTCGCGGGCGACGATGAGCGGCCCGGTCAGGGAGAGGCGGGTCTTGACCGGGTGCTTGGACAGCTCGGCACGGATCTCCTCCATCGGCCGGTTGAGGTCGATGTGCACCACGTCGTCCTGGGAGGAGGCGGTGAGCTTCTCCTCGGTCACGTCGGGCAGGTACCTCGCAGGGTCGCGCTCGAGCTCCTCGAGGAAGACGCCCTCGGACGTGATCTTGCCCAGCGCCTGCCGGTCTGCCGAGCAGGACACCGCGATCGCCACCGGGCACGAAGCCCCGTGGCGGGGGAGCCTGACGACCCTCACGTCGTGGCAGAAGTACTTCCCGCCGAACTGGGCGCCGATCCCGAAGGACTGGGTGAGCTTGAAGACCTCCTCCTCGAGCTCAAGGTCCCGGAACCCGTGGGCCGCCTCGGACCCGGAGGTCGGCAGGTTGTCGAGGTAGTGGGCGGATGCGTACTTCGCTGTCTTCAGCGCGAACTCCGCCGACGTGCCGCCCACGACGATCGCGAGGTGGTACGGCGGGCACGCGGCCGTGCCGAGGGAGCGGATCTTCTCGTCGAGGAACTCCAGCATGCGCTTGGGGTTCAGGACGGCCTTGGTCTCCTGGTAGAGGAACGACTTGTTCGCCGAGCCGCCGCCCTTGGCCATGAACAGGAACTTGTAGGCCGGGTCACCGCCGCCGGGGGTGGAGTAGAGCTCGATCTGCGCGGGGAGGTTCGTGCCGGTGTTCTGCTCATCCCACATCGACAGAGGGGCGAGCTGGGAGTAGCGCAGGTTGAGCCGCGTGTAGGCGTCGTACACGCCCTTGCTGATCCACTCGCCGTCGTCGGCCCCGGTGAGCACGCCCTCGGACTTCTTTCCCATGACGATCGCGGTGCCGGTGTCCTGGCACATCGGCAGGACTCCGCCGGCAGAGATGTTGACGTTCTTGAGCAGGTCCAGGGCCACGAACCGGTCGTTCCCGCTCGCCTCGGGGTCGTCGATGATCTTGCGCAGCTGCGCGAGGTGGGCGGGCCGCAGGTAGTGCGCGATGTCGTGCATCGCCTCCGCCGTGAGGAGCCGCAGTGCCTCGGGCTCGACCCTGAGGAAGGTGCGGCCGTCGGCCTCGACGGTGCTCACGCCCTGGGTCGTCAGCAGGCGGTAGGGCGTCTCGTCCTTGCCGGTGGGGAGGAGGTCGGAATAGCGGAACGCGGGATCGTTGCTCACGACCCCTGAGGGTAATCGAGGCGACTAGGCTGGTCGCATGGAGGGACGCCACCACGAGACGAACGGACCCGACCCGGCGCGGCTGCGGATCTCCGACGACGACCGTCACAAGGTCGCCGAGGTGCTGCGGACCGCGGCGGGCGAGGGGCGGCTCGACCTCGAGGAGCTCGACGAGCGGCTGGAGGCGACGTTCAAGGCCAAGACCTACGGCGACCTGGTCCCGATCACCGCCGACCTGCCCGTGCGTGGGACCGACGGCCTGCCCGCGGTGCCCCCTGTCGCCCCGCCTGCGGTGAACCCGGTCTCGTCGCACCCTGCGGTCCCCGCTCCCACCTACACCAGCTCGTTGTCGGTGATGGGCGACTGCACCAGGCGCGGGGTGTGGCGCGTCCCCGAGCAGCACACTGCGTTCTCGATGATGGGGTCGGTGACGCTGGACCTGCGCGAGGCGCTCTTCGAGGCCCGCGAGGTCACGATCAACGCGGTGGCCATCATGGCCGGCATCGACGTCGTCGTCAACGCCCACACCCAGGTGATCGTGGACGGCGTGGGGGTAATGGGCGACTTCAGCCAGTCCCGCGACAAGGTGCCCGCCCAGATCACCGCCGGCTCTCCCGTCGTACGGCTCAAGGGGATGGCGTTGATGGCGGGGGTGAACGTCCAGCGCAAGCCGATGCCGGGGGAGTCCCGCAGACGCAGCGGCCGGCCCCGCTGACGCGGGACCGGCCGGGCGCTCGAGCCGGGCGGCTCAGATGCCGACGGTGAGGTTCTCGCCGGTCTCCGGGTCGAACAGGTGCATCGCCGAGGAGTCGACGAAGATCTCGGCGTCGTCACCCTCCTGGACCGTGCTCGCGGAGTCCAGCGAGACCACGAGCTGGCTGCGCATGGACTCGCCCTCGAGCTCCTTCTCAAGCTCCTGGAGGCGGTCCTGGACCTCCGAGCTCGTCTCGTAGGGGATGTAGGCGTAGGCCTCGTTGCCGAGCCATTCGACCACGTCGACCTTGGCCTTGAACGTCGAGCCGTGTTGCTTCTTGGACTCCTCGACCACGGTGGCGTCGTCGAAGTGCTCAGGCCGGATGCCGGCGATCAGCAGACCCTTCCCCTTCGCCTTCTCGGCCTTCTCACGTGGGATCTTGACCTTGCCGAACGGCAGCTCGACCTCGTCGCCGTGGAGCTTGGCAGGCAGGAAGTTCATCGGCGGGGAACCGATGAAGCCGGCCACGAACAGGTTGACCGGGTGCTCGTAGAGCTCCCGCGGTGTGGCGAGCTGCTGGAGGAAGCCGGCCTTGAGGACCGCGACCCGGTCGCCCAGGGTCATCGCCTCGGTCTGGTCGTGGGTCACGTAGACCGTGGTGATACCGAGCCGCTTCTGCAGCCGCGAGATCTCGGTGCGCATCTGGCCGCGCAGCTTGGCGTCGAGGTTCGACAGAGGCTCGTCGAAGAGGAACGCCTTGGCCTCGCGCACGATCGCTCGGCCCATGGCGACGCGCTGCCTCTGGCCACCGGACAGGTTGCCCGGCTTGCGCTCGAGGTGCTCGTCGAGCTCGAGCGTCTTGCTCGCCGCACGGACCTTCTCGTCGATCTCCTCGTCGCTGAACTTCTTGGCCAGCCGCAGCGGGAAGGCGATGTTCTCGTAGACGGTGAGGTGCGGGTACAGCGCGTAGTTCTGGAACACCATGGCGAGGTTCCGGTCACGCGGCGCCTTGTCGTTCACCACGTCGCCGTCGATGACCATCTCGCCGGAGGTGATGTCCTCCAGCCCCACGATCATTCGAAGCAGCGTCGACTTCCCGCAGCCGGACGGACCGACGAGGATGACGAACTCGCCGTCCGCCACGTCGATACTGATGTCGTTGACGGCCTTGAAGCCGTCGCCGTACTCCTTGACGATGTTGCGCATTTCGATGGCAGCCATGACACATCAACCCTTCACTGCGCCGGAGGTCAGACCTGCGACGATCTTCCGCTGGAACAAGAGCACGATGATGATGATCGGAATCGTCACCACGACCGCCGCTGCCGAGAGTGTCGACGTCGGCGGGTTGAACTGGTCCGGACCCACGAAGAACGCCAGTGCAGCGGGCACCGGTCGGGCGTTCGTGGTCGACGTCAGCGAGATCCCGAAGACGAAGTCGTTCCACGCGAAGAAGAACGTCAGGATCGCCGCGGTGAAGACGCCGGGTGCTGCCAGGGGGACGATCACCTTGCGGAACGCCTGCCACGAGGTGGCGCCGTCGACCTGGGCCGCCTGCTCCATCTCCCACGGGATCTCGCGGAAGAACGCGGTCAGCACCCAGATCGCCAGCGGCAGGGTGAACGACATGTACGGGATGATCAGGCCCGGCCACGTGTCGTAGATGCCGAGGCCACGCCACATGTTGAACAGCGGGCCTACCAGCGACACGACCGGGAACATCGCGATCGCCAGGGCGATCGAGAGCACGATCCGCTTGCCCTTGAAGTCCAGCCGGGCGATGGCGTACGCCGTGAACGTGGCGAGGATGACCGACAGCACCGTCGCGATCAGCGAGATGCCGAACGAGTTGATCAGCGCCCGCTGGAAGAGCGGGTCCTGCATGACCGACACGTAGTTCTCGAACGACCATGTCTGCGGCAGGAACTGCGGGCTGCCCGCGGCCGTCTCCGCCTCGGGCTTGAACGACAGCATGACGATCCACACCACCGGCAGGAGACACCACACCAGGATGGCGATCATCCCGATGATCGTGCTGGGTCCGAGTTGCTTCCTCATCAGCCTTCACCCCTCGCCGAGGCCAGATCGACCCGGAACAGCTTGACCAGCGCGAACGCGATCAAGAGGACGGACAGGAACAGCAGCACCGACAACGCCGACCCCATGCCAAGCTCGAACTGCTCGATGATCTGGCGGTAGGTCAGGAACGAGACCGACTCGGTGTCCTGGGCACCTCTGGTCATGACGTAGATGTTGTCGAAGATGCGGAAGGCGTCCAGCGCGCGGAACAGCACGGCCACCATGATGGCGGCCCGCATGTTCGGGATGATCACCTTCCACAGGCGCTGCCACCAGGTCGCGCCGTCCACCTTCGCCGCCTCGACGGTGTCTTCGGAGATCTGGGCGAGACCGGCGAGGAGCAGCAGCGACATGAACGGCGTGGTCTTCCAGATCTCCGAGACCATGATCGCGGTCATCGCCGGCCACTTGGAGCCGAACCAGTTGAAGTCGTCGGCGATGAACGGCAGCCAGCTGTTCACGAAGCCGTTGTTGAGGCTGAACGCGAACTGCCACGCGAACGCCGAGACGACGGTGATGATGCCGTAGGGGATCAGGATCGAGGTCCGGATGAGCCCCCTGGCGAAGATCACCCGGTGCATCACCATCGCGAACGCGAAGCCGATCACGAGCTCCACGCTGACGGTGACCACCATGATCACCACGGTGTTCCAGACGTCACCCCACCACAGCGAGTCGGTGAGGACCGTCGCGTAGTTGTTCAGGCCGACGAACTCACGGTCGTCCGGCGCCGAGAGTCGGTACTTGAACAGCGACAGGTACAGCGCGTTCAGCATCGGGTACGCCGTGACCAGCAGCATCATGATCACGGCCGGAGCCACCAGCTTCAGACCGAGGCGGTTCTCGGCCTTGCTTCGATCGGTCGCGGGACGCTTGGCCTTGGCCGCGGTCTCCGGCGTTGCGGTTACTGAAGAAGTCATGTCGTCACGTCCTAGACCAGTGAGTCGCCGCGTAGGACGCTCTCGAGGTACGGGCCGGTCTCCGCGGGCGTGTCGGTCGACACCCCGGTCTGCGGGTGCCACTTGCCGAGGATGCCGTTGACGATCGTCGCCCAGTACTCCGTGGCCGGACGGGGACCGCCTTCGTCGACGCTCTCGCGGTAGAGATCCAGGACCTCCGGTGGGTAGAGATCCCTGAGCCGCTCGTCGTCGTACGCCGCCTCGTCCGTGGGCATGCCGCCCGTCTCGGTGGCGTAGATCGTCTGGTTCTCGGTGCTGGTCACGCACTTGGCGGCCTCGACCGCGAGGTCCTTGTTGTTGCTGTAGGCGCCGACCCCGATGTGGATGCCGCCTGTGGGCGGCTTGGAGGGCTCGCCCTCGACGGTCCGCGGATAGCGCGCCCAGCCGAGGTCGTCACCGAGGTCCTCGGCGTAGGACAGGTAGATGTAGGTCCAGTTGACCATGAACCCACCGCTGTCCCCGCTGAAGCTGGACTCGGCCGTGCCCTCGTTCGACACCGGCAGGTCGGGGTCCTTGGCCGAGGAGCCGGCCAGCTTCTCGACCACCTCGGCGGCCCGTTGGCCCTCGGGGGAGTCGATCGTGACGTTCATGTCCTCGCCCGCCTCCAGGTCGGTGACGAGGGCGCCCCCGGCTCCCTGGATGAGCGCGTTGATCCAGACGACGTACCCCTCGTACTTCTGGCCCTGGACGCTGACCTTGGTGTCCGTCTCCTCGGCCGCCTCGATGATCTGGTCCCAGGTGACCGGCTCGTCCATGTTGAGCCCGGCCTTCTCAGCGACCGCCGTGCGGTACCAGAGCAGCTGCGTGTTCGCCCACTGCGGCGCCACGACCAGGTTGCCCTTCCAGGTCGCGCTGTCCAGTGCGCCTTGCAGCTTGCCCTCACTGAGCTCGTCCTGGACTGCCTGGTCGAACTCGGCCAGGTAGCCGGCCTCGGCGAACTCGGCGGTGAAGACCGGGTCGAGGCTCATCAGGTCGATCGAGCTGTCGTTCGCAGCCAGGCGACGCATCAGCTGGATCCGCTGCTCGGTCGCGGCTGTGGGGAGCTCCTCGAGGTTGATGTCGTACTCGTCGGTG
The DNA here is from genome assembly GCA_035461195.1 of Nocardioidaceae bacterium. Classification (GTDB taxonomy): domain Bacteria; phylum Actinomycetota; class Actinomycetes; order Propionibacteriales; family Nocardioidaceae; genus Nocardioides_C. The sequence goes on along the minus strand of DATHVS010000091.1, from coordinate 11,471 downwards.
CTGCACCGCTCCGCGATTCCCTCGAGGCCGAAGGGCCCTTCGTGGTCCGGCGGCGGGTCGGGGTCGGGGTTGATGTACCAGGTCAGAACCGTCTTGTCCGTGCCACCCCCGCACGCCACGAGAACGGTTGACAGTGCTGCCATCGCCGCACCCAGTGCGAGCCGCCGTCGACGTGCTCGCCTGCGGTTGGGACGGGCCGAGGGTCGTGCCATCTGCGCCTCCCTGCGTCTTTGCCGTAGGCCACATCCTGCCGTGAATGTGACGTAGCGCAACCCCACGTACCCGGCACTGACCTGCGCAAACTCGGCTGGTGGGACAGCGCTTCTCAGGAGAGACTTGCCCCATGCAGCAGCTGACCTCGCTCGACGCCCAGTTCCTGAACGTGGAGTCACCGACGACGACCGGACACGTCGGAAGCCTCATCCTGCTCGACCCCGGCACAGCTCCGGGCGGCCGCTGGGACCTCGAGGCGGTGCGTGGGGTGCTCGAGCCGCGGCTGCACCTCGCGCCACCCCTGCGCCGCCGCCTCGTGGAGGTGCCGCTCGGCCTGGCGCGCCCCTACTGGTTCGACGACCCGCACTTCGACATCGAGTTCCACCTGCGCGAGCTCGCGCTGCCCGTGCCGGGCACCCGCGAGCAGCTGGGGGAGCAGGTCGCCCGCATCCACGCCCGCCCCCTCGACCGCAGCCGGCCGCTGTGGGAGGGCTACGTCATCACCGGGCTGGAGGACGGGAAGGCGGCCTACTACTCGAAGATCCACCACGCCGCGATCGACGGGATCTCGGGTGCGGAGATCCTCGAGACGGTCATGGACATCACGCCCGAGCCGCGTGAGGTCGTACCCCCCGAGGAGTCCCCGCTGACGAGGCGACTCCCCTCGACGCTGGACCTGGTACGCCGGGGAGTGACGTCTGCCGCGCTGAACCCGGTGGAGGTGCTGCGCACGGTCCCACGCTCGCTGAGCTACCTCGACGAGCTGCCGGGGGCGTCGAACTTCCCCGGGTCGGGGGTGGTGAGCGAGGCAGCCGGGCTGGTGAGCAGGGTCCTCGGCGGCGGGTCGCACGTGGGGCACCGGGACCTGCAGGCCCCGCGGACGCCCTTCAACGGGCAGATCACCCCGCACCGGCGGTTCGCGTTCGGGTCGGTGCCGCTCGACGACGTCAAGCGGGTCAAGAACCACTTCGGGATGACGGTCAACGACGTGGTGATGACCCTGACCGCCTCGGCGCTGCGGCGGTGGCTGCTCGACCACGACGCCCTGCCGGCCACGCCACTGGTGGTCGCCGTCCCCGTGTCGGTGCGCGAGAGAGGGGAGAAGGGGCAGATCGGCAACCACGTCTCGGTGATGACCGCCGAGCTGCCCACGAACCTGGCCGACCCGCACGAGCGGTTGGTGTTCATGCGCGAGTCCATGACCGAGGCCAAGCGCCACTTCGACGCGGTCCCGGCCACCATCCTCCAGGACCTGTCGCACATGGTCCCCACGGCGCTCTCGGGCCTGGCGGCCCGGGGGCTGTTCCGCCTCGCGACCGTGCCCGGGGTGCTGTTCAACCTCTTCGTCAGCAACGTCCCGGGCCCGCAGGTGCCGCTCTACATCGCCGGCGCCAAGGTGGAGGGCATCTACCCGGTCTCCGCGGTGACCGACTGGACCGGCGGGCTGAACATCACGCTGTTCTCCTACGAGGGCGACCTCGACTTCGGGCTCGTCGCCTGCCGCGAGATGGTTCCGGACGTGTGGAACCTGATCGGTTACCTCCAGGAGGCGGTGGCCGAGCTGGTCGACCTCGCCGGGGAGTAGCTCAACGCTCGGTGCCCGCCCGGTCGGCGACGCGGCGTATCGCCGCGACGAAGGTCTCGTGCAGGTCCGACGGCACGTCGTGGCCCATGCCCGGGACGAGCAGCAGCTCCGAGCCGGGGATGGCCTGCGAGGTGGCCCGCCCGCCCGAGACGTGGACCATCTTGTCGTGGGTGCCGTGGATGACGAGGGTGGGAACCCGCAGGCTGCGGAGGGCGCGGGAGCGGTCCGGTTGGGTGAGGATCGCACCCATCTGGCGCATGACCCCGGCGCGGCTGATGCCGCGGTCCCAGGTCTCGGCCGCACGCTCGCGGATCGTCTCGGTGGTGTCGGGATACTCGGGGGAGCCGATCAGCCGCCAGAGCTTCGCCGAGGTCTCGATGTAGTCCTCGCGGCTGTGCCGGCTCGCCATGAGAAGGGGGAGCAGGCTGGGATCCTGCCAGCCCACCGTGCGGCGGCCGGTGCTGGACATGATCGAGGTCAGCGACAGCACGCGCTTGGGCTGGCTGAGCGCCATGGTCTGGGCGATCATCCCGCCCATGGAGATGCCGACCACGTGGGCGGCGTCGAGCTCGAGATGGTCGAGGAGCGCGAAGCCGTCGTCGGCCATGTCCTGCATGGAGTAGGGCGTCTGCGGCTTCAACCCCATGAAGGAGGCGGCGATCTTGCGGCGGTTGATCCGGCCGGACACCTTCGTCGAGCGGCCCGTGTCGCGGTTGTCGTAGCGGATCACGAAGAAGCCGCGGTCGGCCAGCATCTGGCAGAAGTCCGGGTCCCACCAGGTCATCGGGCCGCCGAGGCCCATCACGAGGAGCAGAGCCTCGTCGCCGGGGTCGCCGAAGGTCTGGTAGCAGAGGTCCATGCCCGTCGGCAGTGACGCGATCTGCTCCGGTGACGGGGAGGGCGCGTTGTGAGGCATCTCACCCTTCCGGGTCGTCCATGGTGCTGCGGTTACCGGCCAGTTTACCTGCCTTTGCGATCGATCCCGCGTGGGGTCGGCACGTAACGGTTCGGAATCGTTACGTTTGTGCAGTGGCAGAAGTGGTTAACGTCACAGAACCACATCAACCTGGAGGCACTCGTGGGGTCACCGCTCGGACCATTCCTCTGTCCTCCCGGTTTCGAGGGCCCCAAGGGCCTGAGAGCGATCGCCCGCGAGGGCAGCGCGGTCGTCGAGGCCGCCCGTCTGGTCCGCCGGAGCGCGAGCGACCGGCTGGGCCGCCGCTCGACCCCCTACGCGTCGCTGACCCCTGTGCGCTCGGTCGACCCGGTGGTGCTCGTCCCGGGGTTCATGGCAGGCGACTCCTCGCTCCACCTGTTGGCGCGCCACCTGCGCAAGGTGGGCTACCGCACCTACCGCTCCACGATGCACGCGAACGTCGGCTGCACCCAGGAGGCCTCCTACGCGCTCGAGCGGCGCATCGAGTCCATCGCCATCAAGCGGGAGCGCAAGGTCACCATCGTGGGGCACAGCCTCGGTGGCCTGCTGGCCCGAGGGATCGCGTCGCGCCGGCCCGACCTCGTCGACGGCATCGTCACCATGGGCAGCCCGCTGCTCGCGCCCGGCGCCATCCACTCCGTGCTGGCCTTCGACCTCGCCGTCGTCATCGCCCTCCGCCGGGCAGGCCTCGGCGGGATGATGGGCGACGACTGCACCTCGGGCGACTGTGCGCGGCTGAGCTGGGAGGAGTCCCGCAGGGACCTCGACCCGGCCGTGGCGTTCACCTCGATCTTCTCCCGCCGCGACGGCGTCATCGACTGGCGAGGCTGTCTCGATCCGGAGGCGCAGACCGTCGAGGTCGGCACGAGCCACCTCGGCATGGCGGTCGACCCGGTCGTCTTCGACGTGGTGACCAGGACGCTCCAGGGTTACCGCGAGCGCCGCGAGGCAGGCAGTGTCACAGGGGCCACGTTGGCGGCAGTTCCTGTCGCCTCGGTGGGTTAGCCCCACGCCGGGTGCAGGTCACCGCGGCCACGGCCATCGCCCCGCGCAGCAGCAGTGCGACACGGTCCTCGTCCATCGCGCCCAGCGCGCCTGGACCGTCGGCGTACACGTCCCAGTCGCTGAGGGCGGCGAGGAGGCCCGCCATGAACGCGTCGCCCGCCCCGACGGTGTCGACCACCTCGATCGGGGGTGCGGAGACCTCGACCCGGCAGTCCGGGGCGTAGGCGCTGGCCCCGCCGGGCCCGTGGGTGACCACGACCAGCTCGGTGATGCCGCCTCGCAGCAGCTCACGCGCCAGATCCTCGTGAGGCACGCCGGGCCGCAGGATCTCGAGGTCCTCGTCGCTGACCTTGACCAGGCGGCAGCGCGAAGCGATCTCGGCGACCTCGCGCCAGGACTCCGCCGGGTCGGTCACGAAGCTCGAGCGGACGTTGGGGTCGTAGCTGACGAAGAGCTCTTGCTCCTGGGCCTGGCGGACAAGGTCGTCGACGGCGTTGCGGCCCGGTGGCAGCATGGCCCCGAGGGAGCCGACGTGGAGGGCGCGGGCCTCGGGCAGGACGTGGTGGTCGAGGTCCCAGACCAGCTCGAACTCGTAGCGCGCGACCTGCTCCTCGTCGAGGCGGGCTGTGGCGGTGCTCGTCGTGGTGCCCGGGACGACGGCGCTCGCCGAGAGCTCGGCACCCGACTCTCGCACGTGGTCGGCGATCCAGCGGCCGTACTCGTCGTCGCCGACCCTGGTGATCAGCAGCGCGGGCACCTCGAGCCGGGCCAGGCCGACCGCGACGTTCAGCGGCGAGCCGCCGACGGCCGAGCTTGTCTCGCCCACGGCGGGCACGACGACGTCCACCAGCGCCTCACCGGCGACGACGATCGGCAGCCGGGTCACCTCGGAGTCCCCGCCCCGGTCAGTGCTCGAAGTCGATCGCGGAGTACGAGCGCAGCTTCTCCAGACGGTGCTCGCTCGTGATCGAGCGGATCGTGCCAGAGCGAGAGCGCATCACGAGCGAGTGGGTCGTGGCACCGCCCGCGCGGTAGCGAACGCCCTTCATCAGCTCGCCGTCGGTGATGCCGGTGGCGACGAAGAAGCAGTCGTCGCCCGTGACAAGCTCGTCGGTGGTCAAGATCGTGTCCCGGTCGAGGTTGTGGCCCGCGTCGACCGCGCGCTCCCGCTCGGCGTCGTCGGTCGGCCAGAGGCGGGCATGGATGACCCCACCCATGCACTTCATCGCACAGGCCGCGATGATCCCCTCCGGGGTGCCACCGACGCCCATCAGCAGGTCGATACCGGTGTCGGGACGAGCGGCCATGATCGCGCCGGCGACGTCGCCGTCGCTGATGAACTTGATGCGGGCGCCGGTCGCGCGGATCTCTCGGACCAGGTCTTCGTGGCGCGGTCGGTCGAGGACCACGACGGTGACGTCCTCGGGGGCGCTTCCCTTGGCCTTGGCGACCCGGGCGATGTTCTCGGCGACCGGGTACCTGATGTCGACCACGTCCGCCGCCTCGGGACCGGTGGCGAGCTTGTCCATGTAGAACACCGCGGAGGGGTCGAACATCGAGCCCCGCGGGCTCACGGCGAGGACCGACACCGCGTTGGCCATGCCCTTCGCGGTCAGCGTGGTGCCGTCGATCGGGTCGACGGCCACGTCGCACTCGGGACCGGTCCCGTCGCCGACCTCCTCACCGTTGTAGAGCATCGGGGCATTGTCCTTCTCGCCCTCCCCGATGACCACGGTGCCGGTCATGCCGACGGTGGAGATCAGCACCCGCATGGCGTTGACCGCGACGGCGTCCGCGCCGTTCTTGTCACCCCTTCCCACCCAACGCCCGGCCGCCATGGCGGCTGCCTCGGTGACGCGGACCAGCTCCAACGCCAGGTTGCGGTCGGGCGCGTCGTGCGCGGCGGACAGGTCAGGCGGGAGGTCGGTGTCAGACATAGCGAGATGGTAACGGAGCCCTCGCATCGCTCATGGCGGAGACGCAGATCCCGTTTACTCCACGCCGTTGTCGAAAACGGCCCGGACCTGCTGCCGTGCCGGGGAAAGCAGGAGGTCGACGAGCACGGCGGGCGCGTCACTGGCGTAGACCAGTCCAGCCTCAGGTTGCCGCCGCAGCAGGGGCTGGCCACGGCTGGCGCGCAGAGACGCATCGCCCGTCGTGCCATCGGGTCAGGTCTCAGCGGACTCCTGGTTGACGCTCGGGATCCACAGCCAGTCGGTGATCTCGGGCATGTCCGCACCGTGCTCGTTGACGTAGGCCCGGTGCTTCGTGCGCAGGTCCTGCATGTCCTGGCGCACCACGGCTGCCCTCTTGGCGAGGCCCGGCACCCGGTCGATCACGTCCATGACGAGGTGGAAGCGGTCCATGTCGTTGCGGACGACCATGTCGAACGGCGTGGTCGTCGTCCCTTCCTCCTTGTAGCCGCGCACGTGCAGGTGCTCGTGGCTGGTGTGGCGGTAGGTGAGCCGGTGGATCAGCCACGGGTAGCCGTGGTAGGCGAAGATGATCGGCACGTCCGTGCCGAAGATCGCGTCGAACTCGCGCTCCGGGAGCCCGTGCGGGTGCTCCGAGGCCGGCTGGAGACGCATCAGGTCGATGACGTTGACCACGCGCACCCGCAGGTCGGGCAGACGCTCGCGCAGGATGTTCACCGCCGCCATCGTCTCGAGGGTGGGCACGTCCCCGGCGCACGCCATGACCACCTGGGGGTCGCCCGCGTCGTTGCTCGCCCAGTCCCAGATGCCTATCCCGCGGCGTGCGTGCAGCCCGGCGGACTCCATGTCGAGCCACGCCGGTTGCGGTTGTTTGCCGGCCACGATCACGTTCACGTAGTTGGTGCTCTGGAGGCAGTGGTCCATCGTCCAGAGGAGGGTGTTGGCGTCCGGCGGCAGGTACACCCGGATCACTTCTGCCTTCTTGTTGACCACGTGGTCGATGAAGCCGGGGTCCTGGTGACTGAACCCGTTGTGGTCCTGCCGCCACACGTGCGAGCTCAGCAGGTAGTTCAGCGACGGGATGGGGCTGCGCCAGTCGAGCTCGCGGATGGTCTTCAGCCACTTCGCGTGCTGGTTGAACATCGAGTCCACGATGTGGATGAACGCCTCGTAGGAGGTGAACAGCCCGTGCCTGCCGGTCAGGTTGTAGCCCTCGAGCCAGCCCTGGCAGGTGTGCTCCGACAGGATCTCCATCACCCTTCCCTCGGGGCCGAGATGGCTGTCGGTGGGGTACTGCTCGAGCTGCCAGTTCTTGTCGGTGACCTCCAGAGTCGCCGTCAGCCGGTTCGACTCCACCTCGTCAGGCCCGAAGAGCCGCAAGTTGTCCGGGTTCTCGCGGAGCGCGTCGCGCAGGTACGCCCCCGTCGGCCGAGTCGCCTCCGCCTGTGACCCACCCGGCTCCTCCACCTCGACCGCGTAGTCACGCGGGTCGGGCAGCAGGAGGGGCCTGCGAACCTTTCCGCCGTTGGTGTGCGGGTTGGCGCCCATGCGGCGCTCCCCGGTCGGGGCCCAGGAGCGGATCGACTCGACGGGCGCGCCGCTGTCGTCGAAGAGCTCCTCCGGTCGGTAGGAACGCATCCAGGCCTCGAGCTGGGCCCGGTGGTCGGTGTCCTCACGCACCTTGCCCAGGGGGACCTGGTGGGAGCGCCATGTGTTCTCGATCGGCACGCCGTCGACCTCGTCGGGACCGGTCCAGCCCTTGGGGGTGCGCAGGACGATCATCGGCCAGCGCAAGGTGACGTCCGGCGTACCCCCGGACCGTGCCGCGGCCTGGATCTCCTTGATCCGCGCGATGCACTCGTCGAGCGCGGCGGCCATCTGCTGGTGCACCTCGGCGGGGTCGTCGCCCGCGACGAGGACGGGGTCCCACCCGTAGCCGCGCAGCATCATGTCGAGGTCGTCCTCGGGGATACGGGCGAGCAGCGTGGGGTTGGCGATCTTGTAGCCGTTGAGGTGCAGGATCGGCAGCACGGCCCCGTCCCTGGCCGGGTTGACGAACCGGCAGCCGCTCCACGACGTCGCGAGCGCGCCCGTCTCCGCCTCGCCGTCGCCGACGACTGTGGTGACCACGAGATCGGGGTTGTCGAAGGCCGCTCCGAAGGCGTGCGACAGGGAGTAGCCGAGCTCACCGCCCTCGTGGATGGAGCCGGGGATCTCCGGGGCCACGTGGCTCGGGATGCCACCGGGGAAGCTGAACTGCTTGAAGAGCGTCTGCATGCCGCGCTCGTCCATCGTCGTGCCCGGGTAGGTGTCGGTCCACGATCCCTCGAGCCAGGTCTGCGCGACGATCGCCGGACCGCCGTGGCCCGGGCCGATCACGTACATCATGTCGACGTCCTGCTCGCGGATCACCCGGTTGCAGTGGGTGTAGATCAGGTTCAGCCCCGGTGTCGTGCCCCAATGGCCGAGCAGGCGCGGCTTGATGTGCTCGGGCTTCAGCGGCTCCCGGAGCAGCGGGTTGTCGAGCAGGTAGATCTGCCCGACGGACAGGTAGTTCGAAGCCCGCCAGTGGGCGTCGGCGAGCTCGAGGTCGTGGTCGGACAGCGGCCGGGCGTCGACAGTGCGCATGGTTGATGCCTACCCCAGGTCGACCCCGACATGCCAGGGTCGGGGGACCTCTGTCCCAGGTGGCTCTTGCCCGGTTGGGAGGATGGCCGCGTGAGTCAGCAGCCAGGCAGGTACCAGCGGTCCTTCTCCGGAATGATCGGCGCGATGCTCGTGCTGCTCCTCGTGGTCGGCGCGTTCATCGCCTTCCGCGGCATGTTCCGCACCGATTCCGAGGTTCCGGTGCGCGCGGTGGACTATCAGCGGACCCTGTCGTTCGCCCAGGAGCAGGTCGACTTCCCGATCCTCGCGCCCGAGACGCTGCCCGGGGGGTGGCGGGCCACGAGTGTCAGGTTCGTCCCCGAGCCGCCGCGCTGGCACCTCGGCGTCCTGACCGACGAGGACAGGTACATCGGCCTGGAGCAGTCGCGCAGCTCCGAGAAGAAGATGGTGGAGACGTACGTCGACCGCGACGCCGCCCGGGGAGAGCCGGTGCGGGCCGCCGGCGACACGTGGCAGACGTGGACCGACGAGGAGGGGGACACCGCGCTGACCCGGGTCGAGGACGACGTGACCGTGCTGGTCGTGGGCACGCCGGGCATCGAGGTGCTCGTGGACTACGTCGAGACCCTGCGCTGAGGACCGATCAGGACTCGTCCTCGGCGGCCATCGCCGCGTCGAGGCGCCTCTTCGCGCCGTCGAGCCACGACTGGCAGATCTGCGCGAGCTTCTCGCCACGCTCCCACAGCGCCAGCGACTCCTCGAGGTCGGTGCCGCCGCTCTCGAGACGGCGAACCACCTCGACGAGCTCCTCGCGGGCCTGCTCGTAGCTCAGCTGCTCCGACGGGTGCGCCGGCTGCTCGGTCATGAGGGTGACTCCTCCGTGGTCTGGGTCTCGGCAAGGGGCTCAGGGGTGGTGGACGTGACGGTGGCGTGGACCCGGCCGTCGCGCACGCGGATGTGGAGGGGCCGGTCGGAACCGGCCTGGTCGATGCTCGTCAGCACGTGGCCCTCGTCGTCCTGGACCACGGAGTAGCCGCGCTCGAGGGTGGCGAGCGGGGAGAGGCTGCGGACCCGGGCCAGCTGGTGCTCGAGGTCGCTGTGCGCGTGCCTGAGCTGGTGATGGAGGGTGCGGCGTGTGCGCGCGCACAGCTCCGTGATCTCCCGGGCCCGATCCTCGAGGCCGTTGCGCGGGTCGGCCAGGCTCGGACGTGCCCGGACAGCGTCGAGCTGGTGCTGCTGCTGAGCGAGCCAGCTGCCCAGGATGTGCCTGGTCCGGTCGCGCAGGCGGGCGATGCGGTCGATCTCCTCGGCCACGTCAGGAACAACCATCTTGGCCGCGTCGGTCGGGGTCGAGGCGCGGGCGTCGGCGACCAGGTCGAGCAGAGGTGTGTCGGGTTCGTGGCCGATCGCGGAGACCACCGGCGTACGTGCTGCGTGGACCGCCCGCACGAGCCCCTCGTCGGAGAAGGGCAACAGGTCCTCGACGGACCCGCCGCCACGAGCGACGATGATCACGTCCACCTCGGGGTCGCGGTCGAGCGCGCCGAGCGCCTCCATCACCTCACGGGCGGCGTTCTGCCCCTGCACCGAGGCGTGCCGGACCCGGAACTGCACAGCCGGCCAGCGGCGGCGGGCGTTCTCGAGCACGTCACGCTCCGCCGCGGACTGGGCCCCGGTGACGAGGCCGACGGTCCTCGGCAGGAACGGCAGCCTCCGCTTGAGCTCCCGTGCGAAGAGCCCCTCGGCCGCGAGCAGCTGGCGTCGGCGCTCCAGACGGGCCAGCAGCTCGCCGAGACCGACCATCCGGATGTCCGTGGCGTAGAGACTCAGTGTGCCCCGGTTGGGGTAGTAGGACGGCTTGGCGAGGATCACCACTCCCGCCCCCTCGACCACAGGCGGGTTGAGCGAGTCGAAGACCTGGCGCGAGCAGGTGACCTGGATCGAGATGTCGGCGACCGTGTCCCTCAGGGTCAGGAAGACGGTGTTCATGCCCTGGCGACGGTTCAGCTGCGCGATCTGGCCCTCGACCCACACAGCGCCGAGCCGGTCGATCCACCCGGAGATCGCGCTGGCGATCTGCCGGACCGGCGCCGGATGCTCGGGAGAGGTCTGGATGGCCACGCCTGGAACCCTAGAGCAGAGCACCTACGATGGTGCGCATGAGCACTTCCGACCTGGGGATGCCCCCTGTCCTGGACGCCGACGCCGCCGACCGGGCGGTGCTGCTGGCTGCCCCCCGCGGCTACTGCGCCGGCGTGGACCGGGCCGTCATCACTGTCGAGAAGGCCCTGGACCTCTACGGCGCGCCGGTCTACGTGCGCAAGCAGATCGTCCACAACAAGCACGTCGTGGCGAACCTCGAGTCGCGCGGCGCGGTCTTCGTGGAAGAGCTCGACGAGGTGCCCGAGCGGGCGACGGTGGTGTTCTCCGCCCACGGCGTCTCGCCAGAGGTGCACCGCCAGGCCGAGAAGCGCTCGCTGAAGACCATCGACGCGACCTGCCCGCTGGTGACCAAGGTGCATCACGAGGCGCGACGTTTCGCCAACGAGGACTACGACATCCTGTTGATCGGCCACGCCGGGCACGAGGAGGTCGAGGGCACCGCCGGGGAGGCGCCCGAGCACATCCAGCTGGTGCAGAGCCCCGAGGACGTCGCGAGCATCGAGGTGCGGGACCCGTCGAAGGTCTCGTGGCTGTCACAGACCACCCTCTCGGTCGACGAGACCATGGAGATCGTCGCCGCGATCCGTGAACGTTTCCCCGAGCTCCTCGACCCGCCGTCGGACGACATCTGCTACGCCACGCAGAACCGTCAGATGGCGATCAAGGAGATCTCTCGCGAGGCCGACCTCGTGATCGTCGTGGGCTCGGGCAACTCCTCGAACTCTGTGAGGCTCGTCGAGGTCGCGCTCGAGGCCGGCGCCAAGAACGCCTACCGGGTCGACGACGCGAGCGAGATCGACGAGGCCTGGCTCGATGGCGTGCGGACGGTCAGCGTGACCTCGGGAGCGTCCGTCCCGGACGACCTCGTCGACGGTGTTCTCGCGTTCCTCGCGGAGCGGGGCTACCCGGACGCGAAGGCCGTGCACACCGCCGAGGAGTCGCTGATCTTCGCGCTGCCGCCCGAGCTCCGCCGGGACATGCGCGCGGCCGAGAAGGCGAACGCCTGAGCTCTGCCGGGTCCGCGCCG
>DATHVS010000090.1:0-5304 GCA_035461195.1 Nocardioidaceae bacterium | reverse complement strand
GCCCCGCCGTACGTGCGGCTGCGGTGGTTCTCGCTGCGCCAGTAGACGGTGAAGTTCCCCGTGCGGGTCTGGCTGTTGTAGGCCCCACCCCGGACCAGCCAGGAGTTGTGGAGCTGCCCGTTGCGGTACAGGCTCACCTGGTGCCGCTTCCGGTCGTAGCAGGCGTGCCAGCCCGCCTTCTTGCAAGCGGCGGGGACGACCTTCCTGCCCAGGGTGCTGCGCCGGATGAGCGGCTTCCAGGTCTGGGCGTTGACCCGGCCCGTGGGGCGCAGGCCCATCGAACGCTGGAAGCGCATTACCGCAGCCTCGGTCTTGGGGCCGAACGTGCCGTTCGGCCGCGCCTTGAGGTGCCCGAGCCTCTGCAGCCGGATCTGCACTTCGTAGACATGCTCGATGTTGTACGGGTCCCGGTCCACGTCACCGCGTTTGACCAGCTCGCGGGTGAAAGGCTGCGTCAGGTCCGGCCCGGCCTGCGCGGGAGCTGCGGCAACGATCACGACCCCGAGGCCGAGAGCGATCGCCGTGACCACGGAACAGAGAAGCCGGGAGATGGGTGCGTTCGTCATGTCGTCCTTCTTGACGCCCCGGCCGTCCCGGAGTCTGAGGACAGGATAGGACTTTCCGCCCGCGGGCGTGGTCGGCTCGCGCACGCACGCCGCCTTCACGGGTGACCGTTCGTCTGGCGGACCGAAAATTTGCGGGCGCGGCTACCGTCGACTCGGTTGCCTGCCTAGACTTGACTCAGGTTCATCGTCAGCGGGAGGAAGTCGTGCCGCTCTCCGAAGAAGAGTTGCGTCTGCTCGAGCAGATGGAGCGTGCCCTCGTCGCCGAGGACCCGAAGTTCGTGTCGGCGCTTCGAGGCACAGAACGGCGTCGCCACGCGCGCCGCCGTGCGCTCGTCGCCGGAGGAGTCTTCCTGCTCGGCGTCGTGGTCCTCATGGCCGGCGCGGTCATGGCCACGACGTGGGTGGCGATCATCGGCTTCGTGGTGATGCTCGGGTCGGCGTTCCTGGCCCTGAGCTCGTGGCGCGGCCAGAGCGCGCCGGCCGCGTCCGAAGAGCAAGGCAACGCCGACGAGACCGGTGCCGGCTTCGGGCTCAGCGTCGTCGAGGGCGGCAAGAAGTCCAAGAAGCGTTCGCCCCGGTCCCGGCAGCGCCAGGGCAACCAGTCGATGATGGAGCGCTTCGAGGAGCGCTGGCGTCGCCGTCGCGGCTCGAACGGGTTCTGACCGACCGCGAGACCCAGCGACCCACCCGGCCGGACCCGCCCGCGTGGCGGGGAGGGTCGGGTGCTGTGTCCCCGGTGGGTGACGTACGCGTGGGCCGTCACACGTGCGGTCGCGCCTCAGCCGGGGCGGTCCATCCCGGCTTCTGCCAGCGGCGCCTCGTCGGGCGACCGTCGCGGGAGGACTGAGCGCCAGGCGCCGTTCCTGACCAGTGACGCGGGAAGCCACGTCGCGGTCCGGCGCATCCTCGTCGACGCGCCTGCCCGCAACGCGTCCGCAACCCGGTCCACGTCGGAGCTGACCTCGTCCACCGACGGTCCCGGCGCCGAGGTCGCCCTGGAGTAGCGGGTCAGCTCGACACCGCGCACGACCCGTTCGAGGGCGTGCGCAGCGTCCGGGTCTGCAGCAGCACCGGCGACGCGGCCTCGTGCGATCGCGGGATCGGTACCTTCGGGGGGCCCGAACGAGTCGGCGATCCGGCGCGCCTGGGTCCGCAGGGTCACCGTGTCGTCCCAGCCGAGGCGGAGGTCCAGGGCTGCGTCGCGGAGCTCGCGCCAACCCGCCTCGGCGACGTCCTCCGTCCTGCCTGCGACGGTCCAGCGGCGCCGGCGTACCCCTGCCCTGACCAGCCTGGGAGCAACGAGCACGCCCGCGAGGGCGAGGCCGGTGAGGACGCCGGGCAAGGTGCCGCTGCCCCCGCCCCCCTCGTCGCCGGCAGCCGCGCCGCCCTCGCCCTGGTCGGGCTCCCGGCGGCCGAAGTCCTCCGGCGCCGTCGTCGGAACCGCGGCCGAGGGCCGCTCCGTGGGCTCGGGGGAGCCCAGGTCGCCGGACGTGTAGCCGGGTACGTCGGACGCACGCTGAGGAGTCGGCTCGAAGCGGACCCAGCCGGTGTCGTCGAAGTACATCTCCGGCCAGGCGTGGAGGTCGTGGGAGCTGTAGACGTACTCGTCGTCCGCGACCCGGTCGGGCCGGAGGAAACCGACAGCGACACGGGAGGGGATGCCGAGCGTGCGTCCCATCAGGGCCATCGAGGCGGCGAACTGCTCGCAGTAGCCGATGCGCCCGCCCTGCCCGGTCGAGAGGAAGGCCACGAGGTCGTCGGAGCCGTTTCCGGCCTCTCGCTGGAGGGAGTACTCGAACCCGCCGTCCTCACGGAACCAACGCTGGAGGCGCACGGCCTTCTCGAACCTGCTGTCCAGACCCCCGGTCACCTCGCGGGCCAGCTCGCCGACCAGATCGGGCAGGTCGTCGGGAAGCTCGGTGTTGGGGGTGAAGATCGACTCCGGGGCGGCGCTCGCGTCGGCGAGGTCCTGGGCGGTGGGGGCCAGCTCCAGCGCGGTGAGGGTGTAGGTGAGCCCCGCTGCACCCTGCCCCTCCTCGGCACTGATGAAGTCGAACGTGTCGAGGTCGTAGCGCCAGTCCCCTGGTACGTCGATCTGGCTCAAGGGGTAGGGAGTCGGCAGCCATGTCGAGGCGAAGGTGTCCTCGATGCTGATCCGGTAGTCCACCCGCTGCCGTCGGACCGTCGGCTCGAGGCCAGGGGGCAGGGGGAGTCGTCCGCTGGCCTGCTGCTCGCGCGGGATCTCGCGCTGCGAGGGCCGCCAGGCGGTGCCGTCGAACGCATCGAGCACCGAGATGCGGAGGTAGGAGGGGTCGGCGCTCTCGGTGCTGATACGGATCAGGTCGACGTCGCGGCCGCGCACGAGGTCGCGCCTGAGGTTGACCATGGGGTTCGTGATCGCCACCGAGTCGCCTGGCCCGTCGCCGCCGGGGCCGGCGCCGGAGATCAGGCCCGTGGTGAGGGTGGGGACCACGAGCGGTGTGACCAGCGCGAGCCCCGTGGCGGTGAGTCCGATCTTGCGGGCGGAGTCGCGGAGTGAGGCCGTGCTGACGCCGCCGCCCCCAGTGTCCTTGACGGTACTGCTGCGAGGGACCCGCCGGCCCCAGCTCATGAGCCGACGACCCTCGTCGGCCGCGAGCAGGGCGAGGAAGCTCAGGGCGCCGGCGGCGAAGACCCACCAGGGGACTCCGTCGCGGAGGATCGAGACCGGAGCGGTGTAGAGCGCGAGCAGGGGTAGCCCGGCGACGGGGACCCGGCGCAGCCCGCAGGCGATGAAGTCGACGAGCACGGCGACGAGGGCGCCGCTGACGATGAGCAGCGGGAACATCTCGGGGGCTGAGTCGGTGACGGGGGCGGCGTAGCTCTGCGCCACGGCGACGCTGTCGCGGAGCACGTCCAGCACCGCCCCGAACGACGCCGGCGTCGGCAGCCAGCCTCCGACGGCGACGTCTGCTGCCCAGCGGTGGGTCAGCCACACCGTGAGGAGGGCCAGCTGGGCCGCGAGCACGACGGGGCTGGTGATGTGCGCTGCCCGCATCAGGGCACCCGACCCGGCGACCAGGAGGACGGCGCCCAGGGTCGGGACCAGGTAGCCGCTGGGACTCTCGACGAAACCTGCCCAGGCCCACAGCGAGACCCAGGTGACCAGTCCGGCAAGGGCGGAGGGTACGAGGGTGCCGGACCAGTCGAGCTGGGGCCGCCTCATTGCCGTCGCTCCGTCACCGGGCCGGCTGATGCGTTGCGGGCAGCCATGCCGCTCGTCAGGCCGAGCTCCTGCCAGACGGTCGGAACCGGGTTGCCCGGGGCGGCCGTCGAGGTCTGCCAACCCTGGGCCCGGAGCCAGGCGGCACCCGGTGACCCGTTGTCGGTCTCGACCCGGCGGGGCCCGCGCCCGGACCAGGCATCGACGTCGAGCGCGACGGCCATGGCGGTGGCTGCGGTGTGGCGCATGCGCGTGAAGGCGGCCTTGTCGTGGTCGTCGACCGCCCCCACCACCGCGACGAGCAGGCCGGAGTGGCCCGGGTCCTGGAGCCAGCGCGTGTCGAGGTCCGGGCGGGCGACCTCGGTGACCACGGCGAGCGACTCCAGAAGAGGGGCGACCTCCCCGGCCTGGCCACCGCGCTCGTGCCACGACCCGCCCTGCTCCTCGCCGGACGCGGTGACCAGGCGCACGGTGAAGCCGCGCTGCACCAGGTGCACGGCGATGGATGCGGCCACGGTCACGGCGTGCTCCAGTGAGGAGGCCGCCCCGCGCCCGCGATGGGCCTGCTTGCGGTTGTCGAGGAAGAGGGTCGCCCGCGACTGCCACGGCTGCTCCTCGCGACGGACCATCAGCTCCCCCACCCGGGCACTGCTGCGCCAGTGGACGCGCCGCAGGTCGTCCCCGCGGCGGTACTCCCGGACGGTGACATCCTCGGCGCTGCCGCACGCGAACGCCCGCGGGCGGTTGTCGCCCGATCCGGTCCATGCCCCGGAGAGGGGGATCGGGGGAAGGGGCAACACCCGTGGGACGACGACGAGCGAGGTCGTCGAGGAGAAGGTCCGGTTGAGCTCCACGAGGCCGAAGGGGTCGCTGACGCGAACCGAGAGCGGTCCGATGGTGAACTTCCCACGAAGGTCGGAGCGGACGACGTACCCGACGGTCCGCTTGCGCCCGGTCGCCATCTTGTCCACGACGAACCTGGGTCGGGTGCCGAGGACGTAGGGCACCTGGTCCTCGAGCAGCAGCAGCCCCGTGGGCATCTTGCCGTCGTTGGTCAGGTCCAGCTGGACCCTCGCCTCCTTGCCGGCGGTGACCTGGGTGGGGGAGACCGTCCGGACCAGGCCGAGGCGGTACCGGCTTCGTCCCACGAAGAACGCGGTGACCAGGGGGAGCAGGGCGAGCAGGGCCCCGACCCGCAGGAGGTCGTCCTGGCCGAGGACGACCGCGCAGGCAAAGGCCGTCAACCCGGCGGCCACGAAGGCGCGTCCTCGTGTGGTCATCGCAGCGAGTGCCTCGCGCATCTTCCCGCCTCTGCTAGCCGCGTCTGCGGCTCTCCGGCATCGGCACCCCGGCCACGATGTGCCCCAGGGCCGCCTCGGTGGTGCGTCCGCTCATCGACGCCTCCACCGTGGGGAGCAGCCGGTGGGCGAGCACCTGGGTCGCCAGCCCGAGCACGTCGTCGGGGATGACGTAGTCGCGCCCGTCCATGGCTGCCGAGGCCTTGGCGGCCCGCACCAGGTGCAGGGTCGCGCGGGG
>DATHVS010000089.1:0-1784 GCA_035461195.1 Nocardioidaceae bacterium | reverse complement strand
CCGGGCCCGCGACCACGACGTGCTGCGGGCGCTGCCTCCGTGTCAGACGATGGTGCTGACCCGGCCGCGCAAGAGCGACCGCCGGTGGAGCGACGAAGAGAGCAGTTTTCGAGAAGCAAGACTCGCTGCATCGTCGTAGCGGAGGATGTCCCGGTCGTCGTTGAACTTGGGTGGGTGACCTCCGGGTATGGGTGCATCGTAGGGTCAGGCGGTGACATCGGCGGGGACGTCGAGCGTGACGTCGGCGCCGGGCTGGTCGGTGGTTGCTTCGGCGAGGGCGGTCAACAGCGCGGGGAGTTCACGGAAGCCCTTGACTCGGCGGAATTGGGTCTCGGCGGCGAGCATGCCCGCGGCGGTCCAGCGCAGCGCCATCTCGCCGTGTTGCCAGCGCTTGACTCGCCGGGCGTGGTGGCGGACGATCTCGATCATCGACTCGACCGGGTTGGTCGACTCCACGGTTTTGAGCAGCGACCCGGTCACGCCGAGCCGGTTGACGGTGAGCGTGTCGTCGAGACCCTCGCACAGGGACGCGGCGGCACCAGGCCGCTTGTTGTCCAACGCTCGAGCCAGGGCTTGCAGCTCGGCCAGTGCGACGTCGGCGTCGGGGTTGGCCCACGCCGCCCGCAGCTTGCGTTGGATGAGCGGACGCTCGGCCTCCGGTAGGTGGGCGAGGACGTTGCGCTCCTTGTGGCGACGGCACCGCTGGATGAGCGCTTTCGGGCCGAACGCGGCCCGGATCGCCTTCTTCAGCGCCTTGCCGCCATCGACCACGAACAACACGCCCTTGGAGGCGTCGAGGCCGCGGTCGACTAGATCGGCAACCAGTCGGCCACACACCGCCGCGTTCTCGGTGGAGCCCTCGACCACCCCGAGCGGGACCTTGCTGCCGTCGTCGGTCACCCCGAGTGCGACCACGAGTAGGTGTTCACCGAGGTGGACGCCGTCGAGCATCACGATCGGCCACCGGTGCTCGTCGAGCGGGCGGGTGCACAGCTCGGCGAGCCGCTGGGCCGTGGCGGTCACGAACCGACGGGAGATCGCCGACTTCGACGTCGACGTGGCCGCGGCCTCGACCTGCTCGCCGACGGGTTCGAGCGCGACCGGGTACTTGCGGGTCGAGATCCCCGCCAGCATCCGGGCGGTGACCTGCTCCGACAGCAGGTCGGCGTCCGTGAACGCGGCGTAGGACTCGAGCGTGGCTTCCGCGGGAGCGTCGCCGACCGTGCGGACACGCGGACGGGTCACCGCCAGGCGACGGCCACCGAGCGTGACCGAGCCGTGCTCCGTGCCGTGACGGGTGTGGGTGCGGTCGAGGTTGTGGCGGCCCTTGACGCCGGCTAGGACGGTGACCTCGGCTTCCATCATCTCGGCCATCACCTCGAGCCCGACCGCGGTCGAGGCGGCAAGCAGCCCCTCACGGACGTGCTCGGCGAAGGTAGCGAGATGGCCGTCGATCGCGCCGGCGAGCTCGGCTGACAACCCACGTTCGGCCGGTGGAGACCAGCTGGAACCGACGGCCGTCACCGTCGTCGTGGCGGGCAGAGGCGGGCGTGTGCGAACCTGACATGTGGGGGTCCTCCCTCGAGACTTGGTCGTCTCCGGGAGCCTGCCAGCTAGCCGGCTCCCGGTGGAGGACCCCCACCTCAAATTCCACGGACCCCGGGACAACCTCGGCACCCTGGACCGGGTCGATTGGAACCGCTGAGCTCGTGCAGGGTGACCTGGGGAAGGCCGTTCAGCAGCTCAAGCGGGAGCCTGGCACAGGCCTGTACGTGGGAGGCGTG
>DATHVS010000088.1:0-1835 GCA_035461195.1 Nocardioidaceae bacterium | reverse complement strand
AAGGACCCCGCCTACCGGTCTCGCATCGTGCGCGAGCCCCGCACCCTGCTGGCCGAGATGGGCCTGACGCTCGACGAGGACACCGAGGTGCGGGTGTGGGACAGCAGCTCCGAGGTCCGCTACTTCGTGCTGCCCGAGCGGCCGGAGGGTACCGACGACCTCACCGAGGAGCAACTGGCCGCGCTCGTGACCCGGGACGCCATGGTCGGGGTCGGCCGGGTGCCGGGTCCTGGAGCGACCTGCCGGTCGAGCTGGCGATCACCGGGCCGGCGGCACCGCCGCGGTCGAACGGCGAGTTGGTGTTCGAGGCGCCGTGGGAGAGCCGCCTCTTCGGTGTGACGATGGCGCTCCACGAAGCCGGGCGCTTCGAGTGTCGCGAGTTCCAGCAGCGGCTGATCGCCGCGGTCCGGCGCTGGGAGGCCGAGACCGCCGAGGGCGAGGTCTACCGGTACTACGAGCGGTGGGCCGAGGCGCTCGAGTCGCTGCTGGACGATCGCGGCATCGTCACCGGCGAGGCCATCGACGCACGGGCGGTCTCCCTGGCCGCCCGGCCGACCGGGCACGACCACGACCTCGGTTGACGATGGCGGCCGAACGCAGGCTCTCGGCCACGGCCGAGGCTCGATGGGAGGAGGGGTACCGGGCCGACGTCGCGGTGCGCCAGTTCCGCTTCGTCGTCGACGAGCCCCCGCGCCGGGGTGGGCAGGACGCCGGCGCCATGCCCACCGAGTACCTGCTGGTCGCGCTCTCGTCGTGCTTCGCGATGGCCCTCGCCCACGTCGCCCGCAAGCGGGAGATGGCGCTGGGCCCGCTGACCGTCAGGGCGGTCGCGACCTACGACGGCCCGTCGTTCAGCGCCATCGACCTCGACGTGGTGTTCGACGAAGGCCCGCCCGCCGGGATCGACGATCTCGTCGAGCGGGCCCGGCGGGTCTGCTATGTCTCGAACACGCTGACCCGGTCGCCGAGCCTGACGGTGACGGTCGCAGGCCGCTAGTCGGGCCGCGCGGTCACACCGTCCAGGTGTTGAGCTGGAACGCGCCCGCCCGCCAAGCGGTGAGGGCCGAGTCGAGCACGTCGAGCGGGTGGAACGCCTTGACGCCCGGGATCAGGTCGTCCTCGCGGAAGCCGTACAGCGCACCCATGGCGAACCGGCAGGCGTGGATCGTCGCGCCCTCGTCGATCAGCGTCTTGAGCTGGTTGTTGATGGCGAGGTGGCCCGGGAACGCCTCTTGGCCGACCGACGGGTAGCCGCGGGTACCCGAGGCCAGCAGCACCCCCGGCCCGTACAGGACGATGGTGACGTCGAAGCCCTTGCGGACGAGGCGGGTCGCCGTGAGCAGGTTGACCAGCGCGACCGAGCCCTCGTAGGGCACCGTGTGGATGAAGACGAACGCCTTCTCGCCGGGGTTTGCCTGGATGTCCTCGAACACCTTCTCCTCGGTGTCGAACAGGGTCTCGCCTTCCGCCGGAAGCGGTACTTGTACGGTTTTGGGCACCTGGTTCTCCTTGGGTTCGTGATGGCTGGGACAGGGTTGCGACTACACGGCCGGGCCGAGCGGCTGGCGCGCTCGGGGCGTCCAGGTCCTGCGGTGGCTGCCGGGCATCGTCTGGAGGACGAACGACCGGAACCGCCACGGGAGCCGCCGGTAGACGGGTGCGAACAACCGGAGGAAGAACCACCCCTTGAGGTCCTCTCCCGGTCGAGGGCACGGGCGGTGGTAGCGGGCCGCGACGTCGCTTTGCGCAGCCATCAGGAGGTAGTGCTCGGAGTTCCTGCGGAGCCAACGGGTGAACCTCATCGTGGTCAGAGGCTGGCGAGGAGGTTCTGGGCG
>DATHVS010000087.1:0-1893 GCA_035461195.1 Nocardioidaceae bacterium | reverse complement strand
GGGGATCAGGTCCTTGATCACCTCGACGAAGGACAGCACGCCGAGGAACTCGATCTCGCCGAGGACGACGTCGACCTCGGGCTTGCCCGAGCTGCCCGCCTTGAAGAACATGTGGTCGAACGGCACCCGCATCAGCGGCGCCGTCGGGAAGAGCTTCAACGCGAAGTCGCGGATCTCCGCGCTCGCGACGACGTCGGCGGTGCCGGTGCCGCCGGCCCGACCCTCGACGGAGAGCACGAGGTTGTCCTCGCCTGTGCCGCCCACCTCGAACAGCGCGTCCCCCGACGGCCAGCTCTGCAGCCGCGGCTTCCACTCGAACCGGAAGCTCGCCTCGATCTCGGTGGGGTCGAACCCCTGCACGAAGTCGAGGATCTGCTGCACCAGGTCGGCGGCGCCGGACACGGTCTCGAGGGCGTCGGCCAGCGCGTTCAGCCCGGTGCGGGCCTGTGGCGGCAGCAGCGGGGTGAGGGCGCGTACGTCGACGACGATCGTGTCGAGCTTCGCGAACGTCGTGGGGATCTTCGCCTCGAGCTGTGCGAGGTCGGGGGTCGCGAACAGGCCGGTCAGCTCGGTCGCGAACGCCGTGGCCCTCTGGGCGACCTGCTCGGCCCTCGCCTTGGCCTGGGCGGCCTGGGCCTGCAGGTCGGCCGCCTTGTCCTGGGCCCGGTCGACGAGCTTCTGCGCCTCGTCGACCGCTGCCTGCGCCTGTGCGACGAGTCGCTCCACGTCCTTGATGCACTGGTCGATGCGACCGAGCGTCTCGGTGACAACCGTGGGCGCCTCGTCGAGCAGGCCGCTCGGGATGAGCTCGCCGAGCGGGATCAGACCGAACAGCTTCGGGAGGGCGCCGGCCAGGAAAGCCGCGGGGTCGAAGTTCCCGGAGGCGACCGAGGTCAGGTCGCCGATCGGTCCGTCGGCCCGGGACAGGCCACGGATCGGCAGGTCGGGGGAGAGGAACCCGCCTGCCTTGTCGCTGCCGGACGGGGCGCCGGCCCCGAAGCGCATCTGCGGCAGCGGCGTGGTGGGGTCAGGGTGGCCCCCGGGAATCGGTGCGGGAGCGAGGTTGACCTCGGCCCAGACGTCGCCGACTCCCGGCTTGTCGAATCCGCTGTCGACGTACTTCTGGAAGTAGCGGATCGGCATCGGCGCGGACGGCGAGATCTGCTGCACCGCCGGCACCGACACCGTCGCCGAGCTCATCCTCGGGACGCTGTCGCCGAGGCCGGCGCTGCCGAGGAAGAGCAGGTTCGCCGTCTCCAGGGAGGTGTCGGGTCCGGCCTCCTGCCGGACGAAGGCGACGGACTGCCCGTGCGTCGGGACCTGGCGACTCGGGCTGTCGGCGTACGCCTTGTCGACCTTCGCGCGCTGGGCCTGGCTGTTGTAAGCCTCCGACACCCACATCAGCGGCATCTGCAGGCGCACGGGGCGGCCGGCCTGGTCAAGCGCCTCGACGGTGAAGGAGAAGCGCTGACCGGCGACGGTGGGCCAGAAGAAGCTCACCTGGCTGTTGCCCTCGGTGTTGCCGAGCGGGTCGATGACCGGAGTCACCAGGGGCCTCACGTCCAGGCGGGTGAACGGCAGGTTGCGGGCGCCGTACGTGCGGGAGCGTTCGCCGAGGACGAGGAACATCCGCTGGTAGAGCGAGGCCACCGAGTTCGTCGGGGTCTTCATCTTCCGCTCGGTTACCTTGACCAGAGCGGCCTGGTGACCGAACGGGTAGAGGTAGCCGGGGTAGACGACGCGGACGTACTCGTCGCGGCCGAGCGGAGCGACGTGGTCCCACGCGAGGATCGACTGCATCTGGACTTCCGAGTACGGCTTGGTCGTCCACGCCCCGTGCAGGTCCAGCCACGCGCCGAGGCCGGACAGCCACAGGGCGTCCGCACCGACCGG
>DATHVS010000086.1:0-17333 GCA_035461195.1 Nocardioidaceae bacterium | reverse complement strand
CTGCTGCCCTACCGCGGCGACCTCGGCCTCGACTCGGGGAACCCCCAGTCGGTCTACTCCCTCGACAAGGACGACCTCGAGGTGATGAAGCGCGAGGACGGCGCCGACTTCCGGCTCGACATCGCGCTCGGCCAGACCAAGAAGCTCCCCGATGGCGCCGGTTCCATCACCTTCGACGGCGTCGAGCGCTGGGTGAAGCTCCAGGTCAGCGACACCCCCGGCAAGGGCATCGCCCTAGGCGGCGTGCTCCTGGCCATCACCGGCCTCCTCGGGTCGCTGTTCATCCGTCCCCGACGGGCCTGGGTCCGGGTGCGCCATGAGGGCGGGCGTACCTTGGTGGAGCTGGCAGGACTCGACCGAAGCCCGGGCGGCGACCTCGCCGAGGAGATCGACGAGCTCGAGACCCAGATCAGGCACCAGGCCCCACCCCAGAAGGAGAAGCGGTGACCCCCGCGGACTTTGCCTCGTTCAGCAACAACGCGATCGCGTTCGCCTCGGTCGTGTACGTCCTCGCCTTCGTGGCCCACATCGCCGAGTGGGCCTTCGGACGGTCCGTGCCGGCCGAGACACCGGTGGTCCAGACCTCCGGCGCGACCCAGGCCACGGTTGAGCAGCCCCTGGCCGTCTCGGCCTCGGCGGACGCCGGAACGTCGTACGACGGCCCCGCTGCCGCGGCGACCGGCCCGGCGGCCGGCGGGGTCGACGACGAGATCGCCGCGAAGGCCTACAACGTCGAGAAGTTCGGCCGGATCGGCGTCGCGCTGACCGTCGTGGCCGCGACGCTGCACCTCGCGGGCCTCGTCGCACGAGGCTTGGGAGCGGAGCCCGCGCGGGTGCCGTGGGGAAACATGTACGAGTTCGCGATCGCAGGCGCCTTCGGCGTGACCGCGATCTACCTGCTGCTCCTGCGGAAGTACTCCCTGCGCTGGATGGGGCTGTTCGTCACCGGCTTCTCGGTGGTGACGCTGATGCTCGCGGTGCTCCTGCTCTACGTGCCCGCCGGTCCACTCGTGCCGGCCCTGAACTCCTACTGGCTGGTGATCCACGTCGTCGCGGCCGTGATCGCGACGGGTGCCTTCGCCGTGGGGGCGATCGCCTCGGCGCTGTACCTGGTCAAGGCCCGCGCCGAGCGGCGTGACGACCCAGCCGCCACCGGTTACGTCGCCCGGCTGCCCAAGGCCTCGGCCCTCGACCGGGTGGCCTACCGAGTGCACGCGTTCGGCTTCCCGGTCTGGACCTTTGCCGCGCTGGTCGCCGGGCCGATCTGGGCGGAGTACGCCTGGGGCCGCTACTGGGGCTGGGACCCCAAGGAGGTCTGGGCGTTCATCACCTGGGTGGTCTACGCGGCGTACCTCCACGCCCGGGCGACCGCCGGTTGGCGCGGGAAGGGTGCGGCCGTGATCGCGCTCGTCGGCTTCGCGACGCTCATGTTCAACTTCGTGGGGATCAACTTGTTCGGGTCGGGCCTGCATTCCTACTCCGGCCTGGACTAGGACCGGCGAGCCGTCGAGGCCGCCCGACAGTTCGTGAGCAGACTGCTGCCCACGGCGCGCGAAGACGACGTTCTGCTCACGGACTACCGGAGCTCAGGGGGCGCGTTCGGCTGCCGGACCGCGGCGGAGGGCTACTCGGGCTTGGGGCGGCGGTCGGCCGGGCCCTCGGACTCGGGGCGGGTCTCGCCCTTCCGGCCGTTCTCGCCGGCGTCGGGGGCGCCGTCGGGCTTGGCCGGACCGGGCCCAGCGGACGGCTTCGCCGGTCCGCCGTCGCTCTTGCCCTCACGGGCCGCGCGGCGGCGGCGACGTTCGATCTCGCGCAGGAAGTCTTCGTCGTCGTCGGGGGCCACCACCCGCTTCGGAGGCTGGGCAGGGCGAAGCGGGGCCGCCTTGCGCTTGCGTCGCTCGAGCAACCAGAACAACGCGTACACGGCCGCCGCGAAGACCAGGATGACGAGAAGGATCTTTCCCACGTCTCCAGAGTAAACGCGTGGCCAAGTCTCCGGCAGGTCGCTCCCCCGGACCATCCCCCACGGCCCGGGTGCGGAGGCCCTGGACCGGCCCGCCTACGCTGGTCGGGTGAAGGAGTTCGCCGTCTACACCGCCGCCCGTCTCGGGATCTTCCTGCTGTCCTACGCGCTCGTGATCGGGGTCTACCTCCTGGTCAGCGGCGAGCGTGAGGAGATCCCGCTCATCTGGCCGTTCCTCGTGGCCGTCGTCATCTCCGCGGTCGCCTCGGTGTACCTCCTGCGGGCCCAGCGTGAGAGGTTCGCGCTCGCGATCCACGAGCGCGCCCAGCGTGCTTCGGCTCGCGTAGAGCAGGCACGCGCCAAGGAGGACGAGCAGGACGAGCAGGCGCGGGCCGAGCAGGCTCGGGTCGAGCAGGAGCAGGAGCAGGAGCGGGCCGAGCAGGCGCCGGCGGTCCCCAAGGAGGACGAGCCCGAGCGCTGAGCCCGGCCGGCCGGGACGCCTCTCGAGCATGGACACCCGCACCCGGGGTACCTCCCGTCGCAGCACCGTGTGGCGACAGGAGAGACCATGCAGCTTCCCGAGACGAGGGGCCCGCTCAGCGCAGGCGTGATCGACGCGCTTGCCGGCCGCGCGGCCCTCGAGGTCGACCGGCTTCTCGAACGGGTCCGCACCCTTCCGGACGACACCGACCTGCTCACCGACGACGACCTGCACCTGGCCCTGTGGGTCCTCTACGAGCTGCACTACGGCGGGTTCGACGGCGTCGACCCCGACCTCGAGTGGGACCCGGACCTGCTCCAGGTGCGCGCCGCGTTGGAGATGCCGTTCGAGGCCGAGCTGCGACGGCGCGCGGCCCCTCATGTGGATCGGGTGCTGACGGCTGACGGCGACCTCGCCGAGCGGCTCTTCGAGCTCAGCGGCAGCTTCGAGGGCCCGCCGGTGGCGAGGTTCGTGCACCGCGAGGCCACATTCGAGCAGTTCGCGGAGTTCATGGTCCACCGCAGCATCTACCAGCTCAAGGAGTCCGACCCCCACTCGTGGGTGATCCCGCGGATCACGGGCAAGCCGAAGGCGGCCCTCGTCGAGCTCCAGTACGACGAGTACGGCGGCGGCCGCCCCGAGCGCCTCCACGCCACCATGTTCGGCGACAGCATGGAAGGCGCCGACCTGGATCGCACCTACGGCGCCTACATCGACCACGTCCCCGGCTACACGCTCGCGAACAATAACGTGATGAGCCTCCTCGGCCTGCACCGCCGGCTGCGCGGTGCGGCCATGG
Organism: Nocardioidaceae bacterium; assembly: GCA_035461195.1. GTDB lineage: Bacteria > Actinomycetota > Actinomycetes > Propionibacteriales > Nocardioidaceae > Nocardioides_C. The sequence goes on along the minus strand of DATHVS010000086.1, from coordinate 14,090 downwards.
GGCACCTCGGTGCCTACGAGGCGACCAGCTCCATCCCGTGCCGGAAGTACGCCGGAGGCGTGCGTCGGCTGGGTCTGCCCGAGGTCGTCGCGACCTACTTCGACGAGCACGTCGAGGCCGACGCGGTCCACGAGCAGCTTGCCTTCCGCAACATCTGTGCGGGTCTCGTGGAGTCGGGACAGGCCGACGAGGAGGACGTCGTGCTCGGTGCCGTCGCGTGCCTCCTGATGGACGCCGTCGTCGGCGAGGGGATGCTCGGGACATGGACGGAGGGCCGCAGCGCGCTGCGTGGGACGGTCCGGGTGGGGCGCCCTGCGCTCGAGGCGGTGGCTTCGTGAGGCTGGTGACCGGAGCGACCGAGCCGGTGACCTACGGCGACTCCGGCGAGGTCGAGGTCACCCCGTGCCCCGGGGGTCCGCTGCTGGTGAGGGGGGCCGATGCGGTGCGCGACGAGAACGGTGAGCTGCACCCCGCGACGCGACCCGTCGTGGCGGTGTGTGTCTGCGACAAGTCCCAGCGCAAGCCCTGGTGCGACGGGACCCACAAGGTGGTCCGCCGCCAGCCTTGATCTTGGGGTGACCAATTACCAGGGGATGCAGGAGAACTGTCCCTTCCCACGGTGAACTTGCCATGGGAGGAGACAGAACGCCGACATGCCCTGGTAATTGATTCCCCCGCATTCAGGCGAGGAGGAGCGCGACGAACAGGCCGGCGGCGTACACGAGCTCGGCGGTGCCGGTCCGCTGCAGCACCGGTACGAGCCCCCTGCCCGTCGTACCCCCGAGGACGGTGCGCAGGGCAGGGACGGCCGGGACGAGGAAGGCCAGGCCGAGCAGGGAGGCCCACGTCGTCACGAACGCGACCCCGACGAGGGAGATCGCGGCGACGCCGACGAGGGAGGCGTACAGGTAGCGGGTGTGCTCCTCCCCGAGGACGACCGCGAGGGTGCGCTTGCCGACCTCGCTGTCGGTGGGGATGTCGCGCAGGTTGTTGGCGACGAGGATCGCGCAGGCGAGAGCACCCACGCCGACGGCGGCGAGGAAGGACGCGAGGGGGAGCGTCTCGGTCTGGACGTAGGTCGTGCCCATGACTGCCACGAGGCCGAAGAACACGAACACCATGACCTCGCCGAGGCCCATGTAGCCGTAGGGCATGCGGCCGCCGGTGTAATACCACGCGGCGACGATCGACACGAGGCCGACGAGCACGAGCCACCAGGCGGTGGTGATGGCGAGCAGCAGGCCGAAGGAGGCGGCGACGCCGAAGGAGATGAGCGCGGCCTCCTTCACCGCCGACGCGGTAGCCGCGCCGGATCCGACGAGGCGCAGCGGCCCGACCCGGTCGGCGTCGGTGCCGCGGATCCCGTCGGAGTAGTCGTTGGCGTAGTTCACGCCCACCTGGAGGGCGAGCGCGACGAGCAGCGCCATCAGCGCCTTCCACCACACCGCGGAGCCGAGGTACGCCGCGACGCCGGTGCCGGCGAGAACCGGCGCGACCGCCGCGGGAAGGGTGCGGGGGCGCGCGCCCTCGAGCCACTGTGCAGGGGTTGCCATAGCCAGCGATTCTCGCAGGCATAGCGTTGTCCTCCGTGACCAGCCTGCGCCCTGTCCGCGGCACCCCCTACGAGGTGCTCGCGGCGCTGCGTGCCTGGGAGGCGGCTGAGGGTGAGCCGAAACCGCTGGTGATCGAGACCTCCGGGTCCACTGGGAAGCCGAAGCGGGTCGTGCTGTCCCGGCGCGCGATGAGGGCGTCGGCACGGGCCACCGAGGCAAGGCTCGGCGGCCCGGGACAGTGGCTGCTGAACCTCCCCGCCCCCTACGTCGCCGGCGTGCAGGTGCTCTTCCGCTCGGTCCTCGCCGACACCACGCCGGTGTTTCTCGACGAGCACGAGGACTTCGCGGCGGCGACCGCGGCGATGGACTCCGGGAGGCGCTACGTGTCCCTGGTCCCGACCCAGCTGACCCGGATGCTGACCTCTCCCCGCGACGTGCAGGCACTGCGCACCTTCGACGCGGTGCTGGTCGGCGGGGCGGCCGTCGAGCACTCCCTGCGACGGGCGGCCGCGGAGGCCGGGGTGCGGGTCGTGGCGACCTACGGCATGAGCGAGACCTGCGGCGGCTGTGTGTACGACGGGGTGCCCCTCGACGGGGTGGCCGTGGCGATCGGCCGCGACGACACCGTGCGCATCACCGGGCCGGTGCTCTTCGACGGGTACGACGGGCAGCCCGGCGACACCGCGGAGGTCATGCAGGGGGAGTGGTTCCTCACCTCCGACCTCGGCAGGCTCGACGACGACGGACGTCTCCACGTCCTCGGCCGGGTCGACGACGTGATCGTGTCGGGCGGGGTCAACGTCCCGGCCTCGGCGGTTGCGCGCCGGCTGCGCGAGCACCCGTGGGTGGCCGCTGCGGAGGTCGTGGGGGCGCCCGACCCTGAGTGGGGGCGGCGGGTCGTGGCCGTCGTGGTGTCCCAGGGCCGTGCCCGCGACCTCGTCGCGCTCGACGACCTCCGGAACTGGGTGTCGCAGGTGCTCCCGCGCGAGTGGGCACCCAAACGGCTGGTCCGGGCCCGCGAGATCCCGCTGCTTCCCAACGGCAAGGTGGACCGGCTCGCGCTCGAGCGGATGGTGGCCGATGCCTGAGACCTGTGTCTTCTCCATCCCGATGCGCACGCGCTTCCGCGGGATCACGGTGCGCGAGGGGATGCTGCTGCGCGGTCCGGCCGGGTGGGGGGAGTTCAGCCCGTTCGCGGAGTACGACGCGACGGTCGCCGCGCCCTGGCTGGCCGCTGCACGGGAGGCCGCCTTCGAAGGCTGGCCCGCCCCGTTGCGCTCGTCGGTGCCGGTGAACGTGACGGTGCCCGCCGTCGGTCCTGAGCAGGCCGCCGCCATCGTCCGGGCCGCTCAGGGCTGCCGCACCGCGAAGGTCAAGGTGGCCGAGCCCGGCCAGTCCCGAGCCGAGGAGCAGGCCCGTCTCGAGGCGGTGCGCGAGGCCCTCGGGTCCTCCGGGCGGATCCGGATCGACGTCAACGGAGGCTGGACGGTCGACGAGGCGGTCACCGCCATCGGCGTGCTCGACCGCGCAGCCGGCGGCCTGGAGTACGTCGAGCAGCCCTGCGCCTCGGTCGAGGAGCTCGCCGTCGTGAGGCGAAGGGTGGACGTCCCCGTCGCCGCGGACGAGTCCATCAGGCAGGCCGAGGACCCCTACCGGGTGCGCGACCTCGAGGCCGCCGACGTCGCCGTCCTCAAGGTCCAGCCCCTCGGCGGGGTGCGAGCCTGCCTGCGGATCGCCGAGGACATCGGCCTCCCCGTCGTGGTCTCCTCAGCCCTCGAGAGCTCGGTCGGCATCGCCGCGGGGGTCGCCCTCGCCGCCTCCCTGCCCGAGCTGCCCTACGCTTGTGGCCTCGCGACGGTGCAGCTCCTCAGCGACGACGTGGCCGACCCACCCCTGCTTCCCCACGACGGTGCGCTGCCCGTCGTACGCCCGGAGGTGGCCGCCGCGGCGCTCGACCGGGTGCGGGCGACGCCGGACCGGGAGGCGGCCTGGGCCGCACGGGTGGCCGAGATAGACGCGCTCGTCGGCGGCATGAGGCAGGATCGTTCCTCGTGAGCACCCCGGCCAACCCCGCGACCGCCGCGGCCACCACGCTCGTCGACGAGCTCGTCCGCGGCGCGGTCCGCGACATCGTCCTCGCGCCCGGCTCCCGTTCGGCCCCGCTCGCGTTCGCCGCGCACGCAGCCGCGCAGGCCGGACGGGTCGGGCTGCACGTGCGGGTCGACGAGCGGTCGGCGGCCTTCCTCGCCCTCGGCCTGGCGCGGACCTCTCGGCGTCCGGTGCCGGTGGTGACCACGTCCGGCACGGCCGTCGCGAACCTCCACCCTGCCGTTCTCGAGGCGTCCCACGCAGGTGTGCCTCTCGTCGTGGTCTCCGCCGACCGGCCCGCGGGGCTCCGGGGCACGAACGCGAACCAGACCACCGACCAGGTGAAGATCTTCGGCGAGGCCGTCCGGGCCTTCGCCGACGTGGGTCCGGGGTCGGCCGGCGCAGCGGAGGCGGAGCAGGTGGCGTCGTGGCGCTCCCTGGTGGCCCGGTTGCTCGTGACTGCCCAGGGGGGCGCGTCGCACGCCGCGGGACCGGTCCACCTCAACGTCCAGCTCGCCGAGCCGCTCACCCCGGAGGTCGACTCGGGCTGGACGACTCCGGTCGAGGGCCGGCCGTTCGGCGCTCCGTGGACCCAGCGGCCCGACCCTGCCCAGGGGCAGTCTGAGCCGGTCGGTGCCGACCTGCGCACCGTCGTGGTGGCCGGCGACGACGCCGGACCGCCGGCCCGCCTCCTCGCCGAGCGGGCCGCCTGGCCGCTGCTCGCCGAGCCCTCGAGCGGCTCCCGCACGGGCACCAACGCGATCCGCACCTACCGGCTGCTCCTCGGCGACGAGTCTCTCGCGGGGCGGATCGAGCAGGTGGTCGTCTTCGGCCACCCCACGCTGTCGCGTCCCGTGACCCGCCTGCTCTCCCGTGCCGACGTCGAGGTCGTGGCCGTCCAGGGGCCGTCGGGGTGGACCGACCCCGGCCATCGCGTCTCCCGGGTGGTGCGTGCCGTCCACCCCGACGACCAGGACCCGGGTGCCGCCCGGTGGAGCCCCGACGACGGCACCCCCCGTCCACCCCTTCCCACGTCGCCGTGGCTCGAGGAGTGGCGGCAGCGCGACACCGACCTCTCCGCCCGCCTCGACAAGCTCCTCGACACCGAGCCGGACCTCACCGCCCACCACGTCGCAGCCGCGGTCGCCGGCGCCCTGCCCGAGGACGGACTGCTCTTCGTGGGCGCGTCGAACCCGGTGCGCGACCTCGACCTGATGGCCGTGCCCTACCCGGTCGGCCAGCGCCGCCTCGTGGTCGCCAACCGCGGGCTCGCGGGTATCGACGGCTCCGTCTCGAGCGCGATCGGCGCCGCCCTGGGACGACCCCGGAGCAGCCGGGCCCTCGCCCTGATCGGCGACGTGACCTTCCTCCACGACAGCAACGGCCTGGTCGTCGGCCCCGGTGAGCAGCGGCCCGACCTGATGATCGTGGTGGTCAACGACGACGGCGGCTCGATCTTCTCCGTGCTCGAGCAGGGCGGGCCGGCGCACGCCGAGTCGTTCGAAAAGCTCTTCGGCACCCCGCACGGGGTCGACCTGGCTGCCCTGTGCGCCGCGAGCCGGACACCCCACCGTCGCGTCACGACACGGGCGGAGCTGGAGGCGGCGGTGGCCTCGCCGCGTGGCGGGGTCGAGGTGGTGGAGGCCGTCGTACGCCGGGACAACCGCCGCGCGCTCGACGCCGCCGTCCGGGGGCTCGTCACCGGCTGAGGCTTGCCGGACCCGGTGGCACGCGGTTGGGTGTCCTCATGCGGATCACGAAGTTCGGACATGCCTGTGTACGCATCGAGACGGGGAGCACGACGCTCGTCGTGGACCCGGGTGGGTGGAGCGAGCGGGAGGCCGTGGACGGCGCCGGTGCCGTGCTGGTGACCCATGAGCACCCGGACCACCTCGACCCTGACAACCTCCGCGCGGCCGACGCACCCGTCTACACGATCGAGGCGGTGGCGCGCCAGATCGCCGAGCAGGCGCCCGACCTGACCGAGCGGGTGACCGTCGTGCGCCCCGGCGACGCGCTCGACCTCGGCGTACCGGTCACCGTCGTGGGGAAGAAGCACGCCGTGATCCACCCCGACCTCCAGCACTTCGACAACTCGGGCTACCTGCTCGAGGTCGAGGGCAAGCGGCTGTTCCACCCCGGCGACGCGATCACCGAGCACCCGGACGTCGTCGACCTGCTCTTCCTGCCCATCCACGCGCCGTGGAACAAGGTCGCCGAGGTCATCGAGTACGGCCGCGCGGTGGGAGCGCCGCTGTCGGTCGCGATCCACGACGGGCTGCTCAACGATCGTGGTCTGGGTCTTGCTCAGCGGCAGCTCGCCGGGATGCTCGGCGAGCGCGAGCAGGAGTACCTCAGGGTCGAGCCCGGCCAGGAGGTGCCGCTCGCCTGAGGAGCGCGCCTGCTCGGGCGGACCCGCGGCGTCCAGCGCTCGGACGTAGCGAAACCGCTGGGAGGTCACCCTCGCGACAGCAGCTTTGCTACGCCGCCGCGTGCTGGAGCTCTGGTCAGACGCCTGAGATCGCGTCGCGGACAGGGACGAACTTCGCCTGGGCCTCGGCGAGCTCGGCGGCGGGGTCGGAGCTGGCCACCACGCCGCAGCCGGCGAAGAGCCGGACGTTGCGCCCGTCGATCTCGGCCGAGCGCAGCGCGATGCCCCACTCCCCGTCGCCGGAGGCGTCCATCCAGCCGACCGGCCCGGCGTACCGGCCGCGGTCCATGCCCTCGATCTCGGTGATCACGGCCTTGGCCACCTCGGTCGGGGTTCCGCCCACGGCGGCTGACGGGTGCAGCGCGGCGGCGAGGTCGAGCGAGGTGGCTGACTCGTCGTCGGCGTCGTGGACGACCCCCGCGACATCGGTGGCCAGGTGCATGACGTTGGGCAGGTGGAGGACGAACGGCGCCTCGGGAACGTTCATCGAGGTGCAGTGCGGGGCGAGCGCCTCGGCGACCGAGCGCACGGCGTACTCGTGCTCCTCGAGGTCCTTCGACGAGCGCGCGAGCGTGGCTGCGAGCGCCAGGTCGCGCTCGTCGTCGCCGGTGCGGCGGATGGTGCCGGCGAGCACGCGTGAGGTGACCAGGCCTCGCTCGCGGCGCACGAGCATCTCCGGGGTCGCGCCGAAGAGTCCGTCGACGTGGAAGGTCCAGGTCATGGGGTACTGCTCGGCGAGGCGCTGCAGCGGCCAACGTACGTCGATGTCGGTCTCGGCTGCGGCGACCAGGTCCCGGGCGAGCACGACCTTCTCCAGGTCCCCGGCGGTGATGCGGCGTACCGCCTCGGCGACGACGCTCTCCCACTCGGTGCCGCTGAGCGCGCCGTCGACGAAGGTGACTCCCTCGGGGGTCTTCGGGGGAGGGTTCTGCTCGACGGTCGGTGCCCCCGCGATCCCGGCCGCGCTGATCGTGGTGACCCAGGTCGTGTCGCCGCGGCGGCCCACCACCACCTCGGGGACGACGAGGACGCTGTCGCCCGGCTCGTCGGCGAAAGCGAAGGAGCCGAAGCAGACCAGCCCCGTGCCGGGGCGTGCGACCTCGTCGCGGACGACGGCGGCGTGTGCCTGGGAGATCCACCAGTCCCGGGCCCGGGTGAACCGGTCGGGCCCGCTCGTGCGGACGGCGGCGGCGACGCCCCAGCCCACGAGACCCTCTCCGCGCCGCAGCCAGGCCACGGAGTCCCCGGGAGGGAGCAGGCCGAGCAGGGGACCGGGGTCGTCGAGCTGCACGGTGCGCACGACGAGCGGTCTCGTCTCGCGTGAGCTCGCGGAGCGCGAGGGAACGGTGGTCACGGGAGGCAAGACTACGGGCTGACTATGGTTGCCCCGTGACCCGAGCCGACCTGGACAAGAAGCCCGCCGACGTCGCCGCGATGTTCGACGACGTCGCGAAGCGGTACGACATCACCAACGACATCTTGTCCCTGGGGCAGGACCGGCGCTGGCGTAGGGCGGTCGTCGACGCGGTGGACGCCCAGCCGGGGGAGCGGGTCCTCGATCTCGCGGCGGGCACCGGGACGTCGAGCCAGCCGTTCGCGGACCGGGGCGCCGAGGTGGTGCCCTGCGACTTCTCCCAGGGCATGCTCCGGGTGGGCAAGCGCGCCAAGCCGCACCTGTCGTTCACGGCCGGCGACGGCACGCGGCTGCCGTTCGCGGACGGCACCTTCGACGCGGTCACGATCTCCTTCGGCCTGCGCAACATCGTCGACCCGCAGGCGGGGCTGCGCGAGATGCTGCGCGTTGCCCGTCCCGGCGGCCGGCTCGTGGTCTGCGAGTTCAGCCACCCGACCTGGGCGCCGTTCCGGACCGTCTACATCGAGTACCTGATGAAGGCGCTCCCGCCGATCGCCCGGGCGGTCTCCTCCAGCCCCGACGCCTACGTCTACCTCGCCGAGTCGATCCGGGCCTGGCCGGACCAGCAACGGCTGGCGCGGCGGATCGACGAGGCCGGCTGGACCGCGGTGCGGTGGCGCAACCTCTCGGGCGGCGTCGTGACCCTCCACCATGCCACCGCCCCGTGAAATAGGGCATGCAAACCTTGCCGAAATGGGTGGTGCTCGGGCCCGTTTCGGTGCTGTCCAGAAGGGGTAGGGCCACGTTCGCATGATGTGACCCGGGCCTCTAGACTGTCTCGACGTGGCAATTAGTGAAGGATTTCACGAAGTCACAAAACGCCCCTGAGACGACCGAGCACGAGGGATCGACGATGAGCCGGACCACCGCGGACGAGCGGCAGGCCGACGTCATCGTCGTAGGCGCCGGGCCGGCCGGCTCGAGCACCGCCTACCACCTCGCCAGCGCCGGGGTCGACGTGCTCCTGCTAGAGAAGAGTGCCTTCCCTCGCGACAAGATCTGCGGCGACGGCCTCACACCTCGGGCGGTCAAGCAGCTCGTCGGGCTGGGCTTCGACCTCGACGCCCCCGGGTGGCAGAAGAACAAGGGCCTGCGCATCGTGGGCGCCGGGCACCGCCTCGAGCTGCCGTGGCCCGAGCTGGCCAGCTTCCCGCCGTACGGCATGGTCCGCACGCGCATGGACCTCGACGAGGTACTCGCCCGCCACGCCGAGAAGTCCGGCGCCCGGCTGCACGAGCGCACCGCGGTGACGGGTCCGGTGACCGACGAGGCCACCGGTCGCGTCGTCGGTGTCCGCGCCAAGCCGGTCGACGACCGCGGGCGCAAGGTCGGCGACGAGGTCGTCTACCGCGCCCCGGTGGTGATCGCCGCCGACGGCGTCTCCTCGCGCATCGCGGTCTCGCTCGGACTCGAGCGTCGCGAGAACCGCCCCATGGCCGTCGCGGTCCGCGCCTACTACGAGACCCCGCGCCACGACGACCCCTGGATGGAGTCCTGGCTCGAGCTCTGGGACGGGGCCCCGGGTCGCAGCAACCTGCTCCCCGGCTACGGCTGGATCTTCGGCGTCGGCGACGGCACCGCCAACGTCGGCCTCGGCATCCTCAACACCTCCAAGGCCTTCCAGCACGTGGACTACAAGGAGATCCTGCGCCGCTGGCTGGCCAACACCCCGGAGGAGTGGGGCTTCCGCGAGGAGAACATGGTCGGCAGGATCGGCTCGGCCGCGCTGCCGATGGGCTTCAACCGCAAGCCGCACTACACGCGCGGCGTGCTCCTCGTCGGCGACTCCGGCGGCATGGTCAACCCGTTCAACGGCGAGGGGATCGACTACGCCCTCGAGTCCGGCGAGATTGCCGCCCACACCGTCCTCCAGGCGCTCGCCCGCCCGGACGCCGCCGGTCGCGAGCGCGTCCTCGAGGGGTACGCCGCAGCGCTGGACTCGGCCTACGGCGGCTACTTCACTCTCGGCCGCGTCTTCGCGAAGATGATCGGCAACCCGACGTTCATGAAGCAGGCCACCCGCTACGGCCTGCCTCGTGAGGCGCTCATGAAGTTCATGCTCAAGCTGATGGCCAACCTCACCGACCCGCGTGGGGGCGACGTGTCCGACCGGATCATCAACGGGCTGAGCAAGGTCGCGCCCGCGGCCTGACCACAGATTTCGACACACCACACAGGGACAGGAGGCACGAGCGGTGGAGCTTTACACCCCCGTCATCGCGCTCGGGCTGCTCGCGGCCGGCTTCGCGGTGTTCTCGGTGCTCATGAGCGCGGTGATCGGGCCGAAGCGCTACAACCGCGCCAAGCTCGACTCCTACGAGTGCGGCATCGAGCCCACGCCCCAGCCCGCCGGCGGCGGCCGCTTCCCGGTGAAGTACTACATCACCGCGATGACCTTCATCATCTTCGACATCGAGGTGATGTTCCTGCTGCCGTGGGCGGTCTACTTCGACGAGCTCGCTCTCTTCGGCCTCCTGTCGATGTTCCTGTTCCTGTTCGCGATCACGACCGCGTTCGCCTACGAGTGGAAGCGCGGTGGCCTCGAGTGGGACTGACCCCGACCCGCATGTCCGCTTCCCGCAACACCCCCCTGACCAAGGCAACTGTCGAGGTGAACCTCTGATGGGTCTCGAAGAGAAGCTCCCGAGCGGCGTGCTCCTGACCACGGTCGAGGGTGTCGCCGGCTACTTCCGCAAGGCGTCGTTCTGGCCCGCGACGTTCGGTCTGGCCTGCTGCGCCATCGAGATGATGACGACGGGCGCACCGAAGTACGACCTCGGCCGCTTCGGCATGGAGGTCTTCCGTGCTTCGCCGCGCCAGGCCGACCTGATGATCGTCGCGGGCCGCGTGAGCCAGAAGATGGCCCCGGTGCTGCGCCAGATCTACGATCAGATGCCCGAGCCCAAGTGGGTGCTCGCGATGGGTGTCTGCGCGTCGTCGGGCGGCATGTTCAACAACTACGCGATCGTGCAGGGCGTCGACCACGTCGTGCCCGTCGACATGTACCTTCCCGGCTGCCCGCCGCGGCCGGAGATGCTGATCGACGCGATCCTCAAGCTCCACGACCAGGTCCAGCACAGCAAACTCGGCGTGAACCGTGAGAACCAGATCGCCGAGACCGAGACCGAGTCGCTGAACGCCCTGCCCACCTCCGACATGAAGGGCCTGCTCCGTTGAGTCCCAAGGAACCGGGCGAGTTCGACGAGGTGACCCCCGGCACCGAAGACGACGCCACCGGGCTGATGCCCGAGAACACCCTGCCGGCCGAGCCGGGGATGCTCGAGCCCGAGATCGTCGACGTCCGCAAGGGCATGTTCGGCGTGCACGGCAGCGGCGACACCTCCGGCTACGGCGGCATCGTCCGGCCAGTGGTGATGCCGAGCGGCACCCCCAGGCCCTACGGCGGCTGGTTCGACGAGGTCGCCGAGGCATTCGAGTCCGCGCTGACCTCCGCGGGCATCGCCGACGCGATCGAGAAGGTCGTCGTCCACCGCGGCGAGATCACCTTCTTCATCCGCCGCGGCGACCTGCTCCCGACGGCAAGGACCCTTCGCGACGACCCGGCGCTGCGCTTCGAGTTCTGCTCCGGCGTCTCGGGCGTGCACTACCCCAGTGACGAGGGGCGTGAGCTCCACGCGGTCTACCACCTGCTGTCGATGACCCACAACCGGCGGATCCGCCTCGAGGTGACCTGCCCCGACGCCGACCCGCACATCCCCTCGATCGTGGCGGTCTACCCGACCAACGACTGGCACGAGCGGGAGACCTACGACTTCTTCGGCATCATCTTCGACGACCACCCGGCCCTGACCCGGATCGAGATGCCCGACGACTGGCCGGGCCACCCCCAGCGCAAGGACTATCCCCTCGGCGGTATCCCCGTCGAGTACAAGGGCGCCACCATCCCACCGCCGGACACGCGGAGGAGCTACAGCTGATGACCACTCACGCGCAGAGCGACCCGTACGCCCAGGCTTCGGATACCACCTCCGGCAAGGTGTTCACGGTGACCGGGCAGGACTGGGACACCGTGGTCGCCGGGGCCGAGGAGGGCGACGAGCGCATCGTCGTCAACATGGGCCCGCAGCACCCGTCGACCCACGGTGTGCTCCGGCTCATCCTCGAGCTCGACGGTGAGACCGTGACCGAGGCCCGGTGCGGCATCGGCTACCTCCACACCGGCATCGAGAAGAACATGGAGTACCGCACCTGGGTGCAGGGCGTCACGTTCTGCACCCGGATGGACTACCTCTCGCCCTTCTACAACGAGGCCACCTACACGCTCGGGGTCGAGCGGCTCCTCGACATCGAGGACGACATCCCGGAGAAGGCGCAGGTCATGCGCGTCCTCCTGATGGAGCTCAACCGCATCTCCTCCCACCTCGTCGCGATCGCGACCGGAGGCATGGAGATCGGCGCGCTCACCGTAATGACGGTGGGCTTCCGCGAGCGTGAGCTGGTGCTCGACCTGTTCGAGCTGATCACCGGCCTGCGCATGAACCACGCGTTCATCCGCCCGGGTGGGGTCGCCCAGGACATGCCCCCGGGCGCGCTCGACGAGATCCGCGACTTCGTCGCCCTGATGAAGAAGCGCCTGCCCGAGTACGCCGCACTGTGCAACGAGAACCCGATCTTCAAGTCCCGCCTCGAGGGGGTCGGCCACCTCGACCTCTCCGCCTGCCTCGCGCTGGGCATCACCGGTCCCGTGCTCCGCTCGACGGGCTACCCGTGGGACCTGCGCAAGTCGCAGCCCTACTGCGGCTACGAGGACTACGACTTCGACGTCGTCACGTGGGACACCTCCGACTCCTACGGCCGGTTCCGCATCCGCCTCGAGGAGATGTGGCAGTCGCTGAAGATCGTCGAGCAGTGCGCCGACCGGCTCGCCGGCCTCGAGGGGGCCCCGGTGATGGTGGCGGACAAGAAGATCGCGTGGCCCAGCCAGCTCGCGATCGGCGCCGACGGCATGGGCAACAGCCTCGACCACATCCGGCACATCATGGGTGAGTCCATGGAGGCCCTGATCCACCACTTCAAGCTGGTGACCGAGGGCTTCCGGGTGCCGCCGGGGCAGGCGTACGTCCCGGTCGAGTCGCCGCGGGGCGAGCTCGGCGCGCACGTCGTCTCCGACGGGGGGACCCGCCCCTTCCGGGCGCACTTCCGCGACCCGTCGTTCACGAACCTTCAGGGCACCTCGGTGATGAGTGAGGGCGGCATGGTCGCCGACGTCATCGTGGCCATTGCCTCCCTCGATCCCGTGATGGGTGGAGTTGACCGATGACGGACATGGTTTCGACAGGCACGGCCGGCACCGGGGAGGGGGGAAGCCTTCCCGAGTCCGTGATGGCCGAGCTGCGCCAGATCACCGCGCGCTACCCGCAGCCGAGGTCGGCGCTGCTCCCGATGCTGCACCTCGTGCAGAGCATCGAGGGGCGCGTCACCTCCAGGGGGATCGAGGCGTGCGCCGACATCCTCGGCATCTCCGCCGCGGAGGTCTCGGGCGTGGCGACCTTCTACACGATGTACAAGCGCCGTCCGGTGGGGGACTACCACGTCGGCGTCTGCACCAACACGCTGTGCGCGGTCATGGGCGGCGACGTGATCTTCGAGCGGCTCAAGGACCACTTGGGAGTTGGGAACGACGAGACCGCGTGGCCTGAGGGCGAGGACGGCAGAGCGATCACCCTCGAGCACCTCGAGTGCAACGCCGCCTGTGACTACGCGCCGGTGATGATGGTCAACTGGGAGTTCATGGACAACATGACCCCCGAGTCGGCCACCCGGCTCGTCGACGACCTGCGTTCGGGCAAGGAGGTCCACTCGACCCGGGGCCCCCGCATCTGCACCTGGCGCGAGGCCGAGCGCGTGCTCGCGGGCTTCCCCGACGACCGCGCCGACGAGGGCCCGGCCGCGGGTCCTGCCTCCCTGGTCGGTCTCGAGATCGCCCGCGCGAACGACTGGAAGGCGCCGCAGTCGAAGCGCCCGGCCGTCGGACCGGGTTCCGGCGCTCCGGCCGGGGGCAAGGAGGCCGCCGCCGAGGAGGCCGACACCAGGCGTGCCACGTCGGAGACGAAGGTCGAGCAGTCGCCGGCCGACGTCGAGGGCGGCAAGGGCTCGACTCCCGAGGCCGACGGGAAGGACGGTGCCCGGTGAGTGAGAGGGTGACGGACATGCTGACCCCGGTTCTTTCCGACAACTGGGACGCCGACCGGGCCTGGACACTGGAGTCCTACGAGGCCCACGGCGGGTACGCCGCTCTGCGGACCGCCCTGGGCATGGACCAGGACGCGATCATCGAGCTGGTCAAGGAGTCCGGTCTCCGCGGCCGCGGCGGCGCCGGCTTCCCCACCGGCATGAAGTGGGGTTTCATCCCTCAGGGCGACGGCAAGCCCCACTACCTCGTGGTCAATGCCGACGAGTCCGAGCCGGGCACGTGCAAGGACATCCCGCTGATGATGGCCTCGCCGCACACCCTGGTCGAGGGCGTGATCATCTCCTCCTACGCGATCCGGGCCAACCACGCCTTCATCTACGTCCGCGGCGAGGTGCTCCACGTCGTGCGCCGTCTCCAGCGGGCGGTGCAGGAGGCCTACCTCGCCGGGCA
>DATHVS010000085.1:0-17746 GCA_035461195.1 Nocardioidaceae bacterium | reverse complement strand
CGCGGGGTCTGGTCGATGCGGGCACCGAACATGTCGGAGCGGATCACCGAGATCGCCGACAGGACGAAGATCCACAAGATCGCCAGGTAGGCGAAGCGGATCAGCATCAAGGTCAGCTCAGACATCCGATCCGTCCTCCCGAGAACTGACGAAGTGGACCGTCAAGGTCGTGTTCCCGATCTTCACGACCCCTCCTTCGTCGAGTTGGGCCTGCTGCACCCGCTGCCCGTTGACGAGCATGCCGTTGGTCGAGCCGAGATCGACGATGGTCACCGTGGGTGCGCCGACCCCCGACATCACTCGGATCTCCGCGTGGCGGCGGGACACCCCCGGGTCGTTGATGCGCAGGTCGGCGTCGGCACCGCGACCGAGGACCAGCCCCGGCGGCTCGAGGGGATGGCGCATCCCGTTGACCTCGAGCACCACGCGCGCCCGGCGTACCGCGGTGTCGGTGGCGCTCTCGCCGGACGACGAGGTCACCCGGGCGATCGCCGCGCTGCGGACCCGGAAGCGGCCGGTCCCGAGCTCGTCGTCCTGCTCGAAGCCGATCGTGACCGGACCGGTGAAGACGTAGGACTGCTCGTCGGCGTGCTCACGCAGCATGGTGGTGAGCTCCTGCGCCAGCGTCGCGGTGTACGGGGAGAGGCGCTCGTGGTCGGCCGGTGAGAGCGCGACGTGGAAGTCGTTGGGGATCAGGCGGCGGTTGCGGGAGAGGATCTGCGCCGTGTTGTCGACCTCGCGCTGCAGCGCTGCCGCGATCTCGACGGGCTGCACCTCGCTGCGGAACGCCTTGGCGAAGGTGCCGGAGACGAACTGCTCGAGCTTGTTCTCGAACCGCTGAAGTACGCCCATGCCGCCTCCTCTCGCCATCGGGACTACGTGTCCCACTCCAGTGTTGCGCGCACGCACCAGCCGTGGGCACACCCTGCCAACGACGGGCCCACGGTGTCGTTATGCCCAACTCCGGCGTGCGTGAACCCGCAATTGTGCAGGATCGGCCCCCGAGTGACACATCCGACCGTCGGGATCGTAGCGGGCCGGCCTTCTGTGAAGCGGGTCGGTTTGGGGCGGGTCGGCGACCTGGGATACCCTTGCCGGGCTTCAAGCGCGAGTGGCGGAATAGGCAGACGCGCACGGTTCAGGTCCGTGTGCCCGAAAGGGCGTGGGGGTTCAACTCCCCCCTCGCGCACGCGAAGCGGGGGACTCCCCTTGGACAGCCGGGTGACCAGTGCGATCTGGGTCGCCCGGCTGTCGCCGTTCACGGGTCGATCGGGACTCAACGGCGAGACGGGCGACTATCGTCCACAGGGAGGGCGCTTCCGCAGGGCCCAAGGCGGAGGTGGGCATGGAGCATCACGAGGTGCTGATCGTGGGCGGCGGCAACGCCGGGATCTCGTTGGGCGCGCGGCTGCTCCGTGACGGTGCGTCCGATGTGGCGATCGTGGAGAGCCAGGAGGTACACAGGTACCGGCCGCTGCTCAACTACGTCGGCGCGGGAGAGGCCGAGATGTCCTCTCTCGAGCGCCCCATGGGCGACGTCATCCCGGACGGGTGCACCTGGATACGCGACAGTGTCGTCTCGGTCGACCCGAGCACCTCCACCTTGAGCACGCGCGACGGACGAACGCTGCAGTGGTCGACGCTGGTGCTGTGTCCCGGGATGCAGGAGGACTGGGACGCCACGACGGGACTGCGGGAGGCCTACGACGACGGCTGGGCAGGCTCCACCTTTGTCCCCGACTCCGCTCCGCACGTGTGGGAAACGCTGCGGTCACTGCGCCGCGGCCCGGTTGTCTTCACCGTGCCGCCGGAGCCGGCGCCCTGCGGAGCAACCGCGCTGAAGCCGCTCTTCATGGCCTGTGACCACTGGCGCAGACAGGGCGTCCTGGAGGATCTGGAGGTGCGGCTCGTGGTGCCCGGTCCGGGGGTGCTGGGCCTGCCAGCGATCGATGAGACGTTGTCGTCGGTCGCGGCTTCCTACGGCGTCGAGGTGCTGCGTGAGGCGAGGGTGGCTCGGCTGGACTCCTCGTCCCGCACCCTCGACGTGGACTCGGCGGCAGGTTCGCGGACGCTCGAGGACGTCGCGTACGCACACGTCGTGCCGGAGTACCGCGCTCCGCGCTGGATCGCCGAGAGCGGTCTGGCGACTCCGGCGGTATCCGGTCTCGTCGACATCGACGCAGAGACCCTGCGCCACTCGCGGCACCAGTCGATCTGGGCGCTCGGCGACGCGGCGGACGTGGGGACGCGCCCGTCGGGCGGCGCGCTGCGGCCGCAAGTCGAGATCCTCGCCCAGAACATCGCGGCCGCGGCTCGCGGCCACGAGCTGCGGCGATACGACGGGTACACCGTCATGCCCATCACCACCAGCCGTCGCCGGCTGATGCTCGTGGAGGTCGACCGCGAGGGTCGCGCGAAGCCGTCCGCGCCGCTCGTCGACCTGACCAGGCCGCGTCGGTTGACGTGGCTCGTCGACCGGTACGTCCTTCCGGTCATCTACTTCCGGCGGATCCTGCGCGGGAAGGTCTGACTTCCACCTGCTTCATGCCAGGAGGGTCCTCCGGGCGTGCACGCCCGCGATGACAAGGACCAGGTCAGGTCCTGACCCAGCCGCTGACCCGACCCACCCGGTCCTCGAGCTCGGCGACCTGCCCGGCGACGTCGGTCGTGACGTCGAGGGCGTGGACGTAGAGGACGTCCCCGTCAAGCTCGGCCGACAGCGACCCGGGCATCAGGCTGATCAGGCCCACGACGACCGTGCGGGCCTGGCCTGGCGGGATCTCCAGCTCGAGGCGGACCAGGCCCGGTTCGAGGTCGAGGCGGCGGGACAGTGCGCGGAGAGCGACGTCGACCCCGCCCACGAAGGACCGGGCGACGAACCAGCCTGTCAGCATGACCAGCGCCCCGGCCCGGCCGACCAGCTCTCGTGGTGGGAGTCCACCGGCCTTCGGAGGGCGCAGTCGCAGGCTCAGTGCAGTGGCGAGGACGACGACCACCGCGCCGTAGTACCAGCCGTAGGTCTCCCCCTCGCTGACCGCCCACCAGACGACGGCCAGGGTGAGCGCGCGCCGGAGACCGGTGCGCAGGTACGCCGTCATCGGACCACCCCCGCAGCGACGATGACCAGCAGCAGCCCGATGGTGACCACTCCGGAGATCTCCCACACCCCGAGGCGCTGCTCGGCCCGACGAGCCAGAGAGTCGGCCGAGGTGAGCCGGCGTACGCCGGAGGACAGGCCGACGCCGAGGGAGCCCAGCGCGGCCGCGCCCCGGGTGACACGTCGGTCGAGTGCCCGGCCCACCCGCCGCACGAGGGCCTCCTCCGGGACGACGAGGTCCCCGGGAGGCAGCACTCTGCCGTCCGGGTGGGCGGCCCACGCGGGCAGGAGCTCGTGGCGGGAGAGCCACCAGGCGATCGCGGAGAGCGCGATGCCGAGCAGGACCGGCCAGGTGGCGTCCCAGAGGGTGACCGCCTCGAGGCCGGGGACCGTGGTGAGCGGGATCCAGTCCCCCGCGAGGACCCAGGTCAGGGTGATGCCCGCGACGACGAGCACGGACCAGGAGACCAGCGAGGAGTCCACGCGGTGTGCCTGCTCCCGCGGGCCGCTCAGGAGCAGGAAGGCGTACCGGGCCAGGAGGATGGTCGAGCCGGTGCCCACCAGCGGAAGCAGGACGACGAGGTCGAAACCGAGCAGGCCGGCCCCCTCGACGGCCTGCTTCGCGGCGTACTTCGCCACCGCGCCGCTGCTGAACGGCGCCCCGGCGACGGCCAGGCCCGCACCGAGGAGGGCCACGAGGACCCACCAGCGCAGCACGCCGGAGCCGAAGCGCTTCCAGATCGGGATGCCGAGGAAGAGCGCTCCTTTGGCCAGCCCGTGGTGGACCGCGTAGAGGACGGCCGCCACGATCGCAGCGTCGGCGAGCTCGGGCGCCGCGAGCGCCGCACCGACGAGCACGGTCAGGAACCCCATCTGGCTGATGCTGCTGTAGGCGAGAGCGACCTTCGAGTCGCCCTGGAGGACGCCGGCGGGCACGGCGAGGAAGGCGCCGAGGAGGGCGAGCACGACGAGGAGCAGCCCCCACTCGGGCTGGGCCTCCTCGCCGAGGGGGAGGAACCGGATCCAGCCGATGAGGCCGGCCTTGATCATGCTGCCCGACAGGACCGCGCTGGCGGCGGGCGGCGCTGCCGGGTGCGCGAGCGGCAGCCACACGTGCAACGGGACGGTTCCGGCCTTCACGCCGAACCCGAGCAGCAGCAGGGCGACGATCAGTCCGGTCGACTCCGAAGCGGCGACCGCGGCCGGAGCGTCGACCAGCATCCGGCCACCGGCGGCGGCGACGAGGATCAGGCCGCCGAGGATGAACGCCTCGCTGACCACGGCGAGGACCAGGTAGATCCGGCCGGCCCGCCGCGCGAAGTCGGTCTGTTCATGCACCACGAGGCCGTAGCCGGCGAAGCTCATCACCGCGAACGACAGGTAGAACGTGACCGCGTCGGCGGCCACCAGCACGCCCGCGTTGCCCACGAACGAGACGAGCAGGAACGCCGTGAGCGCGGGGGCACGCTCTGTGCCGATGCTCGCGATGGCCACTGCCGCGACGGCGTACAAGATCCCGGCGACCAGCAGCAGCGGCCGGCCGATCGGGTCGATCTCCAGGGTCGTGCCGAGCAGCAGCCACGGGATGTCGACGACGCCGGCCGCGGGTCCTGCAACGGCCAGCGCGATCGTGGGGGCGACCGCCCACGGCGCGAGCAGGACCAGCCGACGACGCCACCGCGCGGTCACCTCGTCGCGGGCAAGGCCGACCAGCCCCAGCGCGAACACGGTCGCGACGGGGGCGAGGACGGATACGGCCCACAGCATGGTCACAGGCTCGAGTAGCTCCTCTCCGCGATCTGCTTGGCGATCTCCAGCGGCGAGTACGGCAGTCCCGCGAGCAGCCCGGCGAGGAGCGCGAGCACCGCGGTGCTCACCGCCGGGAGCAGGAGGGAGGCGGGCGCCTCGAGGCGGGGCGAGGTCCGGCGTGCAGGCCCGGTCACGGCTTCGCCCGGAGCCCCGAACCACAGGGCGTAGACGACCGGCAGGAAGTACGCCGCGTTGAGGAGGCTGCTCGTGAGGAGGACCGCGAGGATCCAGGGCTCGCCCGCGTCGATGCCGCCGAGCCCGAGCTGCCACTTGGAGACGAAACCGGCGACCGGGGGGAGCCCGACCATCCCCACGGCCCCCACGGTGAAGGCGGCGGCCGTGACGGGCATCCGCCGTCCCACACCGCCGAGCTCGCTGACCTTGTGGAGCCCGAGCGTCTCGGCGAAGAGGCCCGCGCAGAAGAAGAGGGTGATCTTCATCAGGCCCTGGTGGACGAGGTGCACGATGCCACCGGTGGTCGACACCACGCCGAGGACGGCGATGCCGATGGTCACGTAGGAGACCTGGCTGACCGTGGAGTAGGCCAGGCGGCGCTTGAGGTCGTCCTGGCGCAGCGCGAGGGCCGACCCGAAGATGATCGTGGCTGCGGCCAGCACGGACAGGGGCAGGAGCACGCCGAGGGCGTCGGCGACCTCGACGCCGTAGGTGTGGTGGACGACCCTGACGATCCCGAACACCCCGGCCTTGACCACCGCGACGGCGTGGAGCAGGGCGCTCACCGGAGCCGGTGCCACCATGGCGCGCGGTAGCCACCCGTGCACCGGGAGCAACGCCGCCTTCACGGCGAGACCGGCGATGAGGAGCACGAAGACCGCCTGGGCGAGTCCTGGCTCGGCGGCGGCGAACTGGGCGAGCTCCGGCGCCCCGCCATCGGTGAACTCCACCGGCCCGACCAGGTAGGTCAGCCAGGCGATCCCGGCGAGGAGCACGATGCCCCCGCCGAGGGTGTAGACGAGGTAGGTCCGGGCGCCGGCGATCGCCTCCGGCGTACCTCGGTGGGCGACCAGCGGGAACGTCGCGAGGGTGAGGAACTCGTAGAAGAGCAGGAAGGTGACCAGGTTCCCGGACAGGGCGATGCCGACCGTGGCGGTGACGCACAGGCTGAAGAAACCGAAGAACCGGCTCCGGTCGGGCGACCCCTCGAGGTAGCCGATCGCGTAGACGGTCGTCGCCAGCCACAGCAGCGCGGACAGGCCGAGGAACAGCAGCGAGAACGGCTCGACACGCAACACCAGGTCGATCCCGGGCAGAAACGGCGAGCGCCACTCGAGGTTCTCTCCCCCCACGACGGGCGGGACGAGTACGACGACCAGGGCGACCTTCGCGAGGGCGCCGCCGATGTTGAGCGCCGTGCGGAGACGCACCTGCTCGTCGCGCAGGAAGAAGATCAGCAGGCCGGGGACGAACGAGGTCATCAGGATGAGGACCGGCACGTTGCTCAGGCCGTTGAGCTCGTCGATGCTCATGACCCACCCCCGAAGGCGGAGCCCACGCCGAGCAGCTCGAGAACTCCCGAGGAGGTGATCCCGAGCGCCACGGCGAGCGCCGCCATCGAGAGCGCGGCCAGCTCCATCCGCCGGGGCACGTGGGCCAGCGGTCGAAGCTCCTCACCGTCACTCGAGCCACCCGTCGTCGCCCCGAGCACGCGAACGGTGTACGCAGCGGTGAGCAGGCCGCCGAGCAGCAGGACCGGCAGCCACCACCACTGTCCACTGAGCAGGCCGGCCTGGAGCAGCTGCCACTTGCCCACGAAGCCGAAGGTCGGCGGGAGGCCCGCGAGGCTCACCCCGGCCAGGGCGAACGTCATGGTGCTCATCGGCATCCGGGTCGCCGCGCCGCGGAGGTCCACGAGCCGGTCACCGCCGTGTGCGAGAGCCAGGGTGCCTGCCGCCATGAACATCGCCGCCTTGGCGAGCCCGTGTGCCAGGGCGAGCCCGAGGGCTCCCGTCCATCCTGCAGCGGCGGCCTGCCACGCCGTGGACCCCGCCGCTGCGCCGATCCCGGGTGCGGCGAGGGGGAACACCAGGAACAGGTAGCCGACCTGGGCGACGGTGGAGTAGGCCACGACTCGCTTCAGCCGGGTCTGGCGCAGGGCGAGAACGGCCCCCCAGATGACGGCGACCGTGCCCAGGGCTCCGAGCAGCTGGGCCGCGGCGGGGGTCGCATCGCCCCCGAGCACCACGAACCAGACGCGGACCAGGACGAACAAGGAGGCCTTCACGACCAGCGCGGACAGGATCGGGCTCACCGCCGACGGGGCCGCCGAGTGGGCCTCGGGCAACCACGCGTGCAGGGGGAACAGCGCAGTCTTCAGCGACAGGCCAAGCGCCATCGCCGCCAGGGCGGTCACGGCGGCAGCCCCGCCGTCGAGACGCTCCCCCGCCTCCACGATGTCGAGGGTCCCCGCCTCGGCGTACACGAGAGCCACGCCGAGCAGGTAGGCGAGGGAGCCGAGGACCGCGACGAAGAGGTAGCGCAGCGCCGGCGCGAAGGCGTCACGGCCGCCGAGCGCGACGAGGGCGACCGCGCTGAGCCCCACCAGCTCGAGAGCGACGTAGGTGTTGAACAGGTCCCCGGAGACGTACACCGAGTTGAGCCCGGCCCAGAGCGCCAGCCACAGCGGCCAGAACAGGGGACGGCCCTGAGCCGCCTCCGAGCCGCTGCCGTAGACGGTGGCGGCTACCCCGACGACCGCCGTCATGGCCAGCATCGCCGCGCTCAGGCCGTCCGCGCGCAGGTCGATGCCGAGCGGCGACCCCCACCCGGCGAGCTCGAGCTCGAAGGGCCCGGACCGGTACACCTCTGCGGCAGTGACGAGCGCGAGGGCAAGGACGACTGCGGCGGTGGCAATCCCCACCTGCCGGCCACGGCCGGGGAGCACGGCGGCGAGGACGGCGCCACCGAGGGGCAGCAGCACCAGGGCGCCGAGCATCCCGTTCACCGGCGGTCACCGCCAGACCGGCCGCGCTCGATGCGCCGGACGAGGCCGATGGCGAAACCGGTGACGCTGACGGTGATCACGATCCCTGTGAGCACCAGCGCGTGCAGGACCGAGTCGGGGTTGCCGGGCTCGCCGCCGCGGAGCGCGAGGGCGACGAGGATCATCAGTACCCCCGCGCTGGCCACGTTGAGGGCCAGGACCCGCGTCATCAGGTCGCGGGTGAGCAGCAGCCGGGCCGCGCCGAGGACAGCGAGACCGGCCCCGACGACCAGGAACAGCTCCTCGCGGGTCACCGGCCACGCTCCCTGCCCGTGGTGACCGCGTCCTGGGCGCCCAGCGGCTCCTGGTTGGCGACGAAGAGCGCCGCGAGCGTCATGCCGATGCTCAGCGTCAACAGCGTCTCGAGCGCGATGATCGCCTCGCCGGCCCAGGCCGGGTCGAGGTCGAGCCAGCCCGCGCCGAGGACGGCGGTCAGGTAGGCGAGGGCGAGGAACCCGGCGAGCCCGGTGGCGAGAGCCGGCCGCAGCCATCGTGACGCGGGTACGGCGGCCGGCCACCCGCCGAGGCGCAGCAGGAGGAGACCTCCCGCGAGCACCGCACCGGCCTGGAAGGCACCGCCCGGGGCGATCGAGCCGGCCACGAGCAGCCACCCGGCCACTACCAGCACCACGGGAACGAGCACCCGCACCAGCAGGTCGAGGAGGGTGGGTGTCTCTGCCGCGACGGGCACCTCGCGCAAGCTCTGGTCGGGCTGGAGGGCGAGGGCGGCGAGGATCGCGACGAGGAGGACTGCGACCTCGAGCAGCGTGTCGTAGCTGCGGAAGTTCAGGAGCACGGCGGTGACCGGGTGCCTCACGCCGGACTCGTCGACGCGGTCGGCCACCAGGTCTGCCGGCCCGGGTTCGGGCGAGGTGTCGGGACCGAGGCCGAGCATCACGAGAGCCAGCCCGACTGCTGCGACCGCGGCCAGGATCGCGCCGACGACGGCCGCCCCACGGTGGGGCCCTCCGGCGGCCTGCTCGGAACGACGGGACCGGTCCGCCACGGCGTCGAGCAGGAGCGCCGAGGTCACGCCGGCCCCGATCGCAGCCTCGGCGAGCGCGATGTCCGGTGCGCCGAGGCGTGCCCACACGACGGCGAGCAGCACGCCGAACACCAAGAACATCACCACCGCGGTGTTCCTGCGCGGGAGGAACAGCGCGAGGCCGGCAGCGGTGAGCAGCCCACCCACGAGGAGGGCGTCGAGCACCGTCGCGGGCGGGCCGGTCACCGCGGTGGCCGTTCGCCGGCGGCTCCGGAGGCCAGCAGGTGGCTGCTCGTCGAGGAGGCGAGCAGGGCGAGACCCCAGAGCAGGGCGAGCTTGAGGACCGTCGCGAGGGAGTCGGCCTGGAGCGCCAGGGCAGCCAGGACCAGTCCGAGGCCGAGGTTGTCGGCCTTGGTCAAGGCGTGCAGCCGGCTGCGAAGGTCCGGGAAGCGGAGCAGGCCGACGGTGCCGGCGGCGAAGAAGAAGCAGCCGGCCACCGCGAGGACGACGGAGGTTACGTCGAGGATCATGGGCGTCGCTCCTCGGCCCTCACCCGGACGACGACGACGAGCGCCGCGAGCGCGACCAGGGCGAGCGCCGCGTCCCTGAGCGCAGGGAGTCCCGTGACCTCGGCCAGGACGGCGAGGAGGGCGACACCGGTGGTCCCGAGCAGGATCACGCCGAGGAGACGGTCGCGGGTGGAGGGGCCCAGCAGCACCCGCACCAGTCCCACCAGGACGTTGAGCAGGAGAAACGTCGCGACGGCGACGAGCAGACCGTCGGGCACGGGACCACCCCTCAGCGTCGGAAGGCCAGGCTTTCTTCGCCACCTTAGGGGGCGCCGTCGAGAGCCCCCTCGTCCCTGCTCGTCCGGGCCGAACGGGGAGGTCCCGGGTCCCGGGACTTTGGTGCCTCACGGTCCGTTGCGTCATGACCTTTGGCCCCTGTGGCATCAACGCCCGGAAGGCGAGGCTTTACCCAAGATCTCCACCAATGAAGGATGTGTCCTGATGACCAAGCGTCTTCAAACCATAGGAATCGTTCTCGCCTTGCTCGGTCTCGGCTTCCTCGTCGGCGGTGGCGTCGCCTACGCGAAGGTCCAGGAAGGCAACGCGTCGCTCCAGGCCTTCAGCGAGGCCCAGAACGTCGAGCTGAGCTACAACGAGGACGGCCAGCTGACCGACCGCGGCGAGACCGCCGGCGCCGAGGCCATCATGAGCCTGCTGGTCGACGACTGGAAGTACCCGGTCATCGAGTCCGAGATGGACCCCAACGACCCGCTGGTGAACACCGGCAGCGAGTACATGTACCAGATGGCCACCATCGCCTACCACGTGCTGCACGGCACGCACACGGTCACGCTGGATGAGGCCGTCGAGTACAACGGCGAGCTCTTCGAGGCGGGCACCTACGAGGTCGACGTCGACGGTCGCTACTGGACCGACTTCGACCGGATGCACCCCATCGACAGCCAGGTCCGCGAGATGGCCTGGAGCGGCACCGCCCACGGCCTGGTCGGTGAGCTCGGCGTCGGCACCGTCACCGCGCAGGCACTGACCATGGGTCTCGCCCTCGCCGGCCTCCTCGCCGGTCTCGGTCTCACCTTCGCCCTCCTCGGCCTGGGCCTCGTGTGGGCCTCCAGGGCGAAGACCGCCGAGCAGGTGACCACGGCCCAGCAGACCCGGGAGCCCGTCAAGGTCTGACGAGCCCGCCCAGCAACACCGCAACACCATCCGCCCCGGCCTCCCCCAGGCCGGGGCGGAAGCGTGTTCGAGGCACCGGGCAAGCGATAGCGTGCGTCCATGTCCGAGGTACGTTGGCTCACCGCCTTCCTGGACACGGCGCACGAGCGCGCGGAGCGGACCGAGTGGTTCTGGTCTCGGGTGACCGGCTACCGCCTGTCTCCGCGCCGGGGTGTCCGCGAGGAGTTCGCCACCTTGGTCCCCGCTGACGGGGACCCCCACCTGAAGGTGCAGACCGCGAGGCAGTCGTCACCGGGCGGACTGCACCTCGACCTGCACACGGACGACGTCCCAGGTCTCGCCTCGAGAGCAGAGACGCTCGGCGCGAGCGCCGGCCGCCTCACCGACGGGTTCATCGTGTGCGGCTCGCCCGGAGGCATGACGTTCTGCGTCGTGGACCACCCCGGTTCGCGTGCCGCGCCACCGGCCATCTGGCCGAGCGGCCGCAGCATGGTCGACCAGGTCTGCCTGGACATCCCGCCGTCTAAGTGGGAGTGGGAGTGCCGCTTCTGGGCCGACCTCACCGGATGGGGGCTGGTGGACCGGAATCCGGAGGACGAGTTCCGCCGCCTCGCGCGGCCGGCCGGTCTCGCGATCCAGCTCCTTCTCCAGCGGCTCGACGACGAGCAGCCCGTGGTGACGGGACATCTCGACCTCGGCAGCGACGACTACCTCGCCGAGACGGAGCGGCACCTGGCGCTCGGCGCCACCGAGATCCGCCGTACGCCGCACTGGGTGACGCTGTCCGACCCCAGCGGTCGCCTCTACTGCGTGACTCGGCATCCCGTCGACGAACCGGCGGTCTGAGCCTGGGGCCGAGGGGCCGCGGCGGTCTCGCGGAGGCGCGGCGACCCGTGCCGAGTCGGCGCCGGCCAGTAGTCCGGCCCCGCAGGCAGTGCCGGCCGGGTCCGGGCGGCTCCCCTGCGCGTGTCGGGCTGCTTCGGTGCCGTGCCGTGGCTGGTCGTCGTCATGTGTGCTCCGATCGTGGCCTGTCCGGACCACGCTAGGGAGCAGTCGTGCCGCCTGACAGGGCCCAAGGTCCCGGCCGCGTCACCCGGAGGGTTTGTCAGAAGGCGGCCCGGTTACCACCTGAAGAGACCACCCCCCGAGCATCCGCCAAGGAGAGCCATGACCACCCCTGTGAACGTCGCCGTCGTCTACTACTCCTCGACGGGCACCACCTTCGAGATGGCCGAGCGGTTGAGTCGCGCCGCCGAGAAGGCCGGGGCCGAGGTGCGGCTGCGCCGCGTGGCCGAGCTGGCCCCGGACGACGTGGTGGCCTCGGTCGACGAGTGGGCCCGTCACCTCGAGGAGACCAAGGACGTCCCCGAGGCCACGCCCGAGGACGCCGTGTGGGCCGACGTCGTGCTTCTCGGCTCCCCCACGCGCTTCGGCAACGTGGCCAGCCAGCTCAAGCAGTACATCGACACGCTGGGTCCTCAGTGGGGCAAGGGCTTGCTGGCGAACAAGGTGTACGCCGGCTTCACGTCCTCCCAGACCCGCCACGGCGGCCAGGAGTCCACCCTGCTTGCGCTCTACAACACGATCCACCACTTCGGCGGGCTCATCGTCTCCCCCGGCTACACCGACCCGGTGAAGTTCGAGGACGGCAACCCCTACGGCGTGGGCCACGTGACCGGCCCCGACAACGACGAGGACCTCGGCTCGGCGCAGCTGAACGCCCTCGACCACATGGCCGAGCGGGCCGTGGAGGTCGCGCGCAGGCTCAAGGCCGGCGAGAGTGACGACGCATGAGCGACCTGCGACCCGGTGTTCTCTTCGACGTCGACGGAACCCTCCTCGACACCAACTACCTCCACGTCATCGCCTGGTGGCGCGCGTTCGAGGACGCGGGTCACCGCGGGGTGCCGATGGCGGCGATCCACCGTTCGGTCGGCATCGCCAGCGAAGGGCTGGTGGAGCGCCTGCTCGGCCGGCCCGACGACAAGGCCGTGGAGGCGCACTCGGAGCGCTACAAGGAGCTGCGCGACCACGTGACCGCGTTCCCCCGCGCCGCCGACCTCGTCGAGCGCTGCGCGGACCGGGGCCTGGTCCCTGTCCTCGCGACCAGCGGCAAGGAGCACGACCTGGAGTGGATGCTCCCCGCGATCGGCGCCGACGATGCCTTCGCGGGCGTGACCACCTCCTCCGAGGTCGAGGACGGCAAACCGGCGCCGGACCTCCCCGCGACAGCCATGGAGCAGCACCGGCTCGACCCCGACCGCTCGCTGCTCGTCGGGGACACGGTCTGGGACATCCAGGCTGCGGCGAGGTCCGGTATCCCGTGTGTCGCGGTGACCTCCGGAGGCATCTCCGAGGCCGAGCTGCGTGACGCGGGAGCGGTCGAGGTGTACGCCGACGTCGCCGAGCTGCTCGAGCGGTTCGACGACTCGATCCTGGCCCGGCGGCCGGACTGACGCGGGCGGGACCTTCGTCCTCCGAGGACGGGCCCTCGGACACTGCGGTCGATCCGCCCCCGTCGATTGAATGAGGTCAGCGAGGAGGACCGACCGAACACGGAAGCGGGTGTACCGCAGTCGGGGTTCAGAATCCGTGCCTCAGGGGCAGGTCCTCCTCGCTACACCATGTTCGGGAGGCTGACACCGTGTGCGAGTACTGCGGCTGTCGTCAGGTCGAGCCCCTCGCCGACCTGATGGACGAGCACCTGCGGCTGCTCGAGATCGCCGGCGACCTGCGTCGTGACCTGGAGGCCGGCGACCGCGCCGACGCCGCCGAGTGCCGGGATGAGCTGGTCGGCCTGCTGACGGTCCACAGGCGCCGCGAGGAGGCCGGGATCTTCGCGGCGCTGCGGGCCCAGGGTGACTACGTCGACGAGGTCGACGCCCTCGAGAGCGAGCACGTGACCCTCGACCAGGCGGTCGCCGCCCTGGACCTCGACGCACCCGACGCGGTCGGGATGCTCGACCGGGTGGTCGCGGACCTGTCGGACCACATCGACAAGGAGGACCTCGGGATCTTCCCGGTCGCGGTCGTGACCCTGGGAGCCACCGGGTGGGAGGTGGTCGAGCGCGCCCACGAGCTCTCGAGCACCCCCACCCGGTCACCAGGCTGACCAGACCAGTTGAAGCCCTCGGGACGTCGGCGACTCCCCGGACGGGCCATCTCGGCCTGGTCAATCGACGTCATCTTCGTCGGCGCGGATCCTCGACCCCTTCGGAAGCAAGGCAAGACGGCCCTAACCTCGTCAGGTTGGGGCTCATCCGCGTGCCCCACTGCTTCAGGGGGTTGGAATGAGGACTGCTTACAAGGTCTTCGCCTGGCTCATCGCACTCGGGGTCGTGGTGCAGGCGGCATCGATCGTCTACGGGATTGCCGGTCTCGGCATCTGGATCGAAAGGGACGGAGGGGTCCTGGACAAGGCCGCCTTCGAGAGCGAAGAGGCGCTGTTCCCCGAGCTCGTCGGGCTGATGATCCACGGCATGAACGGGATGATGGTGATCCCGGCCCTGGCGCTGCTCTTCCTGATCGTCTCGTTCTTCGCCAAGGTTCCCGGCGGCATCATGTGGGCCGCGTTGGTGCTCGGAGCGGTGGTCCTCCAGGTCACCCTCGGCCTGCTCGGTCATGAGGCGGCCATCTGGGGCGGTCTGCACGGCATCAACGCCCTCGTGCTCTTCTCCCTCGCGGTCTACGCGGGGGTGCGCGTGCCCCGGGCAGTCACCACGAGAGCGGAGACACCTGCCCCCGAGCGCGAGACGGTCTGACGCGGGGGATCTCCCGACGCTGAGGCGAGTGCATGCGCGGTCGCATCCGGATGCTCCTGGCCTGCCTGGCGACGGCGGCGCTTGTCGTGCCGCTGGGCTGGCTGTGGTGGTCGAGCCTGATGCCCGGCGAGTACTCCGTGATGGACATGGGGCACGTCGACCTCGGCGGTGGTCCCGACCTCGCCCCGGCGGCGGGTCATGGAGCGGGTCACGGGTCGTCCCACGGTGGAGCGGGTGCGCTCGGGGTGGTCGACATCGCCACGCTGGTCGCCGAACCGGACGCTCCCGCCGACGTACGTCTCGACCTCACCGCGCGCGAGGAGACCTTCGCCCTCGCGTCCGGCCGGAAGGTCTCCGGCTACACCCTCAACGGCTCCTCGCCGGGGCCGACCGTTCGCGCGGTGGAGGGTGACCTCGTCGAGGTCCGGCTCACCAACGCGAACATCTCCGCCGGGATCACCCTGCACTGGCACGGGGTCGACGTCCCGAACGCCATGGACGGCGTCGCCGGGGTCACCCAGGACGCCGTCGGCGAGGGCGAGACGTTCACCTACCGGTTCGTCGCCGACCAGGTTGGGACCTACTGGTACCACTCGCACCAGGTCTCCCACGAGCAGGTACGTCGCGGGCTTCTCGGTGCGGTGGTGATCGAGCCGGCCGACGGCCCACCCGAGGGGGCGGAGGGGGGCAGCGCCCTCGACGTCGAGGCCGTCGTCCACATGTACGACGGTCGGCGTACCGTCAACGGCCACGACGGGGACCTCCACGTGGAGGCCGAACCCGGGACGACGGCACGCGTGCGGGTGGTCAACACCGACAACGGACCGATGACGACCTGGGTGAGCGGCGCGGACTACCGGGTGCTCGCCGTCGACGGGACCGACGTGCACCGGCCCGAGCAGGTCGCGGGTGAGGGGCTCGTCGTCACGGCGGGGGCGCGGGCCGACTTCGAGGTGGTCGTGCCGGAGCGGGGTGCACGGGTCGAGCTTGCCGGGTCCGCGATCGTCCTGGGCCCTCCTGGGGCCGACGTGGAGGCGGAACCCGCCCCGAGGGTGTTCGTCGACCTGCTCACCTATGGCGAGCCCGCTCCGACGGGGCTCGACCCCGCGGAGGCCGACCGCAGGTTCGAGTACGTCATGGGCCGTCGGCCCGGGTTCCTCGACGGCCGGCCGGGCATGTGGTGGACCGTCAACGGCCGGATGTGGCCCGACGTGCCGATGTACACCGTGACGGCAGGCGACGTGGTCACGATGCGCATCGAGAACGACAGCGGTGAGGTGCACCCGATGCACCTGCACGGGCACCACGCCCTGGTCCTCAGCCGGGACGGCGTGCCGGCGACCGGGAGCCCCTGGTGGGTCGACTCGCTGAACGTGCGGAACGGCGAGAGCTACGAGATCGCGTTCGTCGCGGACAACCCCGGCATCTGGATGGACCACTGCCACAACCTCCCGCACGCGGCCGAGGGCCTCGTGGCGCACCTGATGTACGCCGGCCACACGACGCCGTTCAAGGTGGGCGGGTCGGCCCAGAACGAGCCGGAGTAGCACGGCGGCGAACCGCTTCCGGTCACGGTGTCTCGGGCCCCGGGACGGCCTCGTAGGTCGGAGGCGTCTCCAGGATCTCGATCCGGCTGGTCGGCCAGACGATCGCCCACACCTTGCCCACGACGTTGTCGAGTGGGACCGTGCCCTCCCCGGGGGCGTTGAGGTGGAAACGGGAATCCTGGCTGTTGGAGCGGTTGTCCCCCATCACCCACACGGCGTCGTCGGGCACCACGACGTCGAACTGCTTCTCCGAGGGCCGGACGTCCTCGCGGAGGTAGTCGCCCTCGTCGAGGGGCACGCCGTTGACGGTGATGCGCCCCTGGTTGTCGCAGCACACCACCTGGTCACCGCCGGTCGCCACCACGCGCTTCACGAGGTGGCCGCCCTCTGGGTAGAGACCGACCACCGAGAGCACCTGCTGGAAGCCGCTGGGCTCGGGGGTGGCGCCCAGCCACCCGCCCGGGTCCTCGAAGACCACGACGTCGCCTCGGCCGGCCTCGCCGTCCCACATCGAGATCTTCTCGACGAGGATCCGGTCCTGCTCGATGAGCTCGGGTCGCATCGATGCCGAGGGCACGAAGAACATCTGCATGAAGAAGGCCTTGACCACGATCGAGGTCACGAGCGCGAGGCCGAGCAGGAGGAGGGACTCCTGCCACCAGTTCAGCTTTCTCGGCTCGCCCCGGTGCCCTCCCATGTCCGAAACCTTACCTTTCGAGGTCCCACGGGGTGCGGCGAGAGCCGACGGTCGGGACGTCCGAACGGCAGCAGCCGGGCGCGCCGATCAGGCCGGCGCGCCGGGGGCGCCCATGTCGGGCAGGCCTTCGGTCTTCGGATCCTCGTGGTCGTCGGCGTCCTCCTCGCCAGGGTTCTTGGCGAGCGGGTTGTCGTCGATGGGCTGGAGGTCCTCGGGAAGATCCTTGTCACCGACCAGGCCTCGGTCCGGGCGCTCGTGCTCCGCGAGGTCCCGCTCGGCCTCAGTCTGCTCCTGCCGACCTCGGGTCGGCTCGTTCTCGGTCTCGTTCATGGAGACGCCGTACCCGCGGAGTCGGCGGTCCACGCGCGACCGTGGCCCCCGACCGGAGTCGGAGGCCACGGGCTCAGGCGCGATCGGGTGGCTCACATCTGCGGCATCAGCACCGAGTCGATCAGGTAGACGGTCGCGTTGTCGGTCTGCACACCGCCGCAGATCACGGCGGCGTCGTTGACCATCAGGTCGTCGCCGGAGCCGGAGACCTCGACGGTCTCGCCCTGCACAGTGGTCTGCACGCCCGCGATGTCGGACGGGGCGATCTGACCGGGGACGACGTGATAGGTGAGCACGGAGGTGAGCGTGTCGGAGTTGCGGGGCTTGGCCAGCGAGGCCACGGTCTCGTCGGGCAGCTTCGCGAAGGCGTCGTCGACGGGGGCGAAGACGGTGAACTCGTCCCCGTTCAGCGTGTCGACCAGGTCGACCTGCGGGTTGAGCTGCCCCGACACCGCCGAGACGAGCGTGGTCAGGAGCGGGTTGTTGCTCGCGGCCACGGCCACAGGGTCCTGTGCCATGCCCTCGACCGAGCCCGCACCCTCGGGAACCGCCGCTGCGTAGTCGGCGCAACCGGGCCCGACGAGGCTCGCTGCCGGGTCGCTCTCGTCCATCGTGTCCATGGACTCCTGCCCCATGGGCGACTCCTCGGTGCTCGCCGCGGCACTGTCCGTGCTCTCGTCCTCGGCCCCACAGGCGGCCGTCATGGTCAGGGCGGAGACTGCCGCGATGGCGATCGCGACCTTTCTGATGGAGCGCATGGTGCTCCCCTTTCGGTTGGGTTCGTCGTTGGTCAGATCTGGCGTGCCGGCGATCGCC
>DATHVS010000084.1:0-6383 GCA_035461195.1 Nocardioidaceae bacterium | reverse complement strand
GGTGCAGGTGATGCGTGCTTCGTGCTTCTCGCTGCGGAGGTTCTTCGTAGGGCCAGACAACGCCGAACTCCGCGGCGAGGTGGCCTTACTTAAGAGGCCTCGCCGCGGCGGCTGATAAGTACGAAGAAGCTCCGCATGATGAACCCAGGTTAGACATGCGTCCCGGCGTACGTCCGGCGATCACGTTGCCTTCTCGAAATGTGAGACGGCGTACCGGCTCCTGGACCCTGATGTGTGGTTTGGCACACTCACCCCATGAGCGCCCCCCTCGAGCTGCCGACCTTGGTCTCCCGTGCCTTCGACGTGTCCCGTCGCAGCGGTTACGTCTCCTTCTGCCGCAACGAGACCGGCCGGCTGCTCGCAACGCTGGCCGCAACCAGGTCAGGGACGCTCGCAGAGTTCGGCACCGGCTGTGGCGTCGGGACCGCCTGGCTGCGCAGCGGCGTCAGGGAAGGCGCGAGGATCCTGACCGCCGAGCTCGACCGGGCCCTCGCAGGGGCGGCCGCGGAGATCTTCGAGGGCGACCCCCAGGTCGAGGTGGTCGCAGCCGACTGGTCCACCCTTAGCGACCGAGGCCCGTTCTCCCTGCTCTTCCTCGACGCCAAGGAGCCCAAGAACAGCGGCGTCGACACGGTCGTCGACCTCATGGAGCCCGGCGGCGTCGTGGTGCTCGACGACTTCACGCCCTGCGAGTCCTGGCCGCCGGTCTTCGAGGGCCGCGTCGACGTGCTCCGCGAGCAGTGGCTCACCGACGAGCGGTTCACCACCGTCGAGGTGATGGTGGCCTCCGACGCCTCCGTCCTCATCGCCGCACGGCGCTGACCGTCCCTCCTGCACGTACCCGCGGCCGAGCCGGACGATGAACACCGGCAGCATCAGCTGGACGAGCGGTCCGATCGCGAGCGCGTAAAGGACGGTCCCCACGCCGACCACACCTCCGAGAACCCACCCGACCGCGACGACGGTCACCTCTATCGAGGTGCGCACCGCCCGGATCGACCATCCGGTGCGCCGCACCAGGCCGGTCATCAGCCCGTCCCGCGGCCCCGGCCCGAGCTGGGACCCGATGTAGAGGGCCGTGGCGAGCCCGTTCAGGACGATCCCGCCCACCATCAGACCCACCCTGCCGGCCATCGCCTCGGGTGCGGCCAGGACCGCCAGGGCGGCGTCGGTGGCGAGGCCGATGACGACGGCGTTGGCCACCGTGCCCAGGCCGGGCGCCTGACGGAGCGGGACCCACAGCAGGAGGACCCCGAGACCGGTGAGGATGACGACCGTGCCGAAGCTGACGGGCAGCCGGTCCGCGACACCGAAGTGGAAGACGTCCCAGGGGTCGAGCCCGAGGCCGCCCCGGATCAGCATCGCCATGGAGAGCCCGTAGAGGACGAGCCCCACCATGAGCTGGGCGATCCGCCGAGGAAGCCGGCCGGCTCGCAGCTGCCCCAGGGGGCTCAGGGCGGCGAGCTCGGGGCGGGTGGTTGGTCGACGAGTCATGGCAGCAATCCTGACCTGAATTGGCCTCGTCATAAATAGCCAATTGTGGAAGAGTGGCCTCATGGCTCGCACGATGTCCGCCGCCCGGCTGCGCACGCTCCTCGGCTCGTCCCTCGACCGGTCCCCCGCCTACCTCGCCCTCGCGGACGGGGTGCGCATGCTGATCTCCGACGGCCGGATCGTGGCAGGGACGCGACTGCCGAGCGAGCGCGAGCTCACGTCGGCGCTCGGGCTGAGCCGCACCACGGTGACGCGCGCCTACGCCGTGCTGCGCGAGCGCGGCTACGTCGTCTCGCGACAGGGGTCGGGCAGCGTGGTGCATCTCCCGGCCCAGCAGGGCGGCAGCCGGGACCCGCTGCTCTCCCCCGACGACGTCCCCGACGGCACCATCGACCTGACCTGCGCCGCCTCGTCCGCCCCGCCCGGTGTCGCCGCGGCGTACGAGAGGGCCGTGGGACAGCTCCCCTCGTTCCTCACGGGGGCCGGGTACTTCCCCTCCGGCGTACCGGCCCTGAAGGAGGCCATCGCCCGCCGCTACACCGAGCGCGGGCTAGCGACCTCACCCGACCAGGTCGTGGTGACCTGCGGCGCACTCGCAGCCGCTGCCGTCGTGGTGCGGGCCCTGACGTCGGTGGGCGACCGGGTCCTGGTCGAGAGCCCGAGCTACCCCAACGCGCTCGGGACGATCACCCGGTCGGGCGCCCGCGTGGTCGGTGCCGGGGTGGACCCCTCCGGTTGGGACCCCGGGACGTGGGTGTCGACGGTCCGGTCCGTCCGACCTGCTGCCGCGTACCTCGTCCCGGACTTCCAGAACCCCACGGGACGGCTCATGCCCGAGGACCAACGAGACCGGCTGGCCACCGCCCTCGAACGCGGGCGGACCGTCCCGGTCGTCGACGAGACGCTCGTCGAGATGGCCCTCGACCCCGTCGAAATGCCGCGGCCGTTCGCAGCGTTCGCGGCTGACACGGTCACCGTGGGCAGCGCCAGCAAGGCGTTCTGGGGAGGGCTGCGGATCGGGTGGATCCGGGCGCCCCACGACCGGGTCGGCGCCCTCGTCCGCTCCCGCCTCACCCTCGACCTGGGCGCGCCGCTTCTCGAGCAGCTCGTCCTGTGCGAGCTCATGAGCGGGCACGAGGCCGTGCTCGAGCACCACCGTGAGCAGCTGCGCGCCTCCCGGGCCGCGCTCACGGACGCGCTTGCGAAGCGGCTTCCGGACTGGCACTTTCTCGTGCCTTCAGGAGGGCTCGCGCTGTGGTGCGAGCTGCCCTCTCCGCACTCGTCGGCCCTGTCGACCACCGCCGAGCGCCACGGCCTGCTGCTCCCCGCCGGCCCCAGCTTCGCCCCGGAGGGCGGCCTCGAACGGTTCGTCAGGATCCCCTACACGCAGCGCCCGGAGGTGCTGGTCGAGGCCGTGGACCGGCTCGCGACCGCCTGGGAACAGGCGCGTGAGCACCGGGGCACCACCACTGGGCGCCGATCCCCCCTCGTCGCCTGAGGATCAGTCCACCCCTAGGCGACCGGGTCCTCCCACCCGGCCGCTGCCCTCTCCTGCTCGAGGCTGTGCTCGAGCAGGACGAAGACATCAGTGCTCTCCTCCTGACCGTCGAGCCATTGCTCCCCGAACGTGTCGGGTGGCAAGGAGTGCCGAGCCTCCACCAGCACCCGCTCGGCGGCATCGGCAGCCGCGGTCCACACGGGAATCATGCGCCGCTCGCGTGCCGCTCGGGCGGCGCCGACGAGACGGACGGCCTCCTCCGGCCGGCCCTCGGCGAGGCGGACGGCGCCCAGCGCCTCGAGACAGTACGTCGCCCCGGTCAGCGAGCGGTCGGAGAGGACCAGGCCGACTGACTCGCGCAGGGCCTCCAGGGCGGGGACCGGGTGCCCACCGAAGGCCTCGGCCAGGGCGATGCCCTGGAGCGACTGGGCAGTCTGCGGGCGGTTCTCGATGCGCCGGGCACGCGCGAGGGCCTCCTGGAAGTGCGCCCGGGCGCGCTCCTGCCCCCCCTCGCCCGCGCGGGCAGCGCCGAGGGTCATCTCCACCATCGCGACGCCCCAGTCGTGCCGGAGCGCGGCGTAGCGACGCGAAGCCTCCTCGAGTGCACCGACCGCCGCCTCCCGCAAGCCCGCCTGCCAGAGGTGGAGGCCCAGCCAGTGACGGGACACGGCCGCCTCGAGCGAGAGGCCCTCGTCGTCGAACACCGCGATCGCCGCGTCCAGCAGGCTGACCGGGTCCTGGTCCTCGGGAGCCTCGCCCACGATCAACAGGCCGACGTCGAGCAGCGCCTGCTGCGTCCGGCTGAGCGACACGTCAGCGCAAGCCACCTGCAGCAGCCACCTCCGCGGCTCCTCGACGGCGTCGCGCACGTAGTAGTAGACCAGCGTGTCCCACGTCAGTCGCAGCACGACGTCATGGGTCCCCGTCCGCAGCCCGGTCGCGATCGCCGCGCGGACGTTGGCGCGCTCCGCGTCGAAGCGGGCGGCCCACTCACGTTGCCGCGGCCCGCACAGGAAGGGCTGCGCCTGCCGACCGAGCCGGGCGACGTACTCCAGGAGCCGCTGCTCCGCCTCGGGAGCGTCTCCGCGCCGATCGAGCTGCTCCCGGGCGAAGTCGCGCACCGGCTCGAGCATCTGGATCCGCAGCTCCCCACCTGAGGTCGGGTCACCCAGCTGCAGGAGGCTCTTGTCGAGGAGGCCGGCAAGCCCGGTCTCGACGTCGGGGACGGCCGCCGAGCACACCACCTCGACCGCGTCGAGCGTGGCTCCGCCGGCGAAGACGCTCAGCCACGCGAGCAGCAGCCTCTCGTCCTCCTCGAGCAGGTCGTGACTCCAGGCCAGCGCGTCTCGCAGCGTGCGCTGCCGCGACGGGAGGTCCTCGCCACCTGCAGGCAGGTCGAGGGTCGTCCCGAGCCTGTCGAGCACGCCTTGCGGGCTGAGCAGTCGCAGGCGAGGAACGGCCAGCTCGATGGCCAACGGCAGACCGGCGAGGCGACGGCACAGCTGGGCGACAGCGGGCGAGGTGGCGGCGGTCAGCTCAAGCCTGACCCCGCGCGCACCCGCCCGCTCCACGAGCAGCTCCACCGCCGGAGCGCGGCCGATGTCCTCGGGGCTGTCGGTGTCGCGCGGGACCCCGAGAGGCCGCAACGGGAACTCGTGCTCGGCCAGCACGCGTAGCGCCTGACGGCTGGTCGTGAGCAGGCGGAGGCCAGGCGTGAGCTCCAGCAGACGCGCCAGGTGGGGGCCGACCGACACGACCTGCTCGAGGTTGTCCAGGAGGAGCAGGGCAGGGCGGTCACCGAAGTGCTCGACCAGCGCGTCGAGGGCAGAGCGGCCGGCCTCGCGGTGGGCTCCGACATGGTCGGCCACACCGACCATCACCAGGGCAGGGGACGACACCTGCGCCAGCGGGACGAAATGCACCTCGGCCCCGGGCTGTTCGGCGAGACGACGACCAACCTCGACCGCGAGCCTGGTCTTCCCCACCCCGCCGGGACCGGTCACGGTCACCAGACGGGCACCGCCGTCGAGCAGGCCGACGATCGCCTCGACCTCAGCTTCACGACCGACGGTACGTGTGAGCGGCGCCGGGAGTACCCCCGAGGTCGGCCGGCGCGACGGGGTGTCCGGGCGAGCTCCCGTGGCGAACCGCTCGCTGAGGAGGACCGCGAGGTCGTGGGCGACCATCTCCTCGAGCTCCGTGACGCTCGAGAAGCGGCGGTAGGACGCCTGGTCGCGCTCCTGGACCCGACGGAGCAGGTCCGAGAGCTCCTGCTCACGCTCGGGCGCCGGGTGCTTGATGTACAGCAGCTGCGGCAGACCGTCGGCGAGCCGGAACTCGTCCTCGAGGCCCGAGACGTCCTCGCCGGGGGCGACCCACCCGTAGCGCTGCCAGTAGACGCCCACGAACACGTGGCTCTGCTCGAGGTAGGCGCGGTACAGCTCACGCGGCGGGTGGGGGCGTGCCCCCATCTCGAACATCACCGGCACCAGGTGCAGCCGCTCGACGGCCCGGCGCACCGCAAGCCGCTCCTCGGCCAGCTCACCCAAGGTCGAGGAGACGAACACCCGCAGGCGCTGGTCCGGGGTCCGGATCACCGCCGCTTCCCTGCGCACGCCCCCTAGCGTGGCCCGACGGCACCTCGCACGACAAGACTCGCCGCCGCCGGACCACCGGAGACGGCGAGCTCGACGTCAGCGCGGAGCCGGAATCAGGCAGTGAGGTCCACCGCACACACGGCCTCGGCGTCCATCGCGTCCTTGATCTCCTCGAGCACCTCAGCCGGGATCGCGGAGTCCACCGAGAGCGCGACGAGCGCATGGCCGCCCTTGGCGTCGCGAGCGACCTGCATGCCGGCGATGTTCACCTGGGCCTGGCCCAGGATCTGGCCCACGGTGCCGACCATGCCCGGGCGGTCGGTGTAGCGGAAGAACGCTAGGTGCTCGGTCGGCTCGATGTCCAGGTCGTAGCCGTTGACCTCGACGAGGCGCTCTCGCTGCGCGATGCCGATCAGCGTGCCGGAGACCGAGATCTGCGAGCCGTCGGCGAGCGTGCCACGCAGCGTGATCAGGTTGCGGTGGTCGGGGCTCTCCGCGTCCGTGACCAGCCGGACGGCCACCCCCCGCTCGGCGGCGAGCAGCGGCGCGTTGACGTAGGACACCTGCTCCTCGACGACGTCGCTGAAGACACCCTTGAGGGCAGCGAGCTCGAGCACCTTCACGTCGTACTGCGTGATCTCACCGCGCACCTCGACGTCGAGCTGCTGGGCGACCTCGCCGGCGAGTCCGGTGAAGACCCGGCCGAGCTTCTCCACGAGCGGGATGCCGGGGCGGACGTCCTCGGCGATCACGCCCCCCTGGACGTTCACGGCGTCGGGGACCAGCTCACCGCT
>DATHVS010000083.1:0-15011 GCA_035461195.1 Nocardioidaceae bacterium | reverse complement strand
GCTCACGTGGAGCTGCTGACCTTCTCGGGTGGTACCCCCGACCGGATTCGAACCGGCGCTACCGCCTTGAGAGGGCGGCGTGCTAGGCCACTACACAACGGGGGCCTGAGCGACCGAAACTCTAGCGTAGGCTCAGGATTTCGGCCAATCGCTGGGGTACTAGGACTCGAACCTAGACTAACTGGACCAGAACCAGTCGGGCTGCCAATTACCCCATACCCCATGGGTCTTGCTCGGACTTCTTGCGAAGCCGAGGCATGACAATACACGGCCCTCTCTCCCTCACCAAAACGCGGGCCGGGTAGCTCCCGCGCTGGTGGGGACCCTCACATCAGGCGCCCGAGGACACCGCCTCGCGCGGCGGCCGGGAGTCCGCCACGAGGTGCTCCGGGAGTGCCGTTCGCCGCTGGATGTCCATCTTGCGTGCGACCAGGATCACGAGGGCGGCGTACACCCCGGCCTGCGTCAGGGTCAGCGGGATGTTCTCCCAACCCACCTCCGACACGTTCAGGGTCGAGGTCAGGTCCGAGAAGGCCAACGCGTAACCGAAGGCCAGGAAGTTGTTGAGGATGTGCATCGCGATGCCTGCCTCCAGACCCCCGGTCCGGATCACCAGCCAGCCGGCGA
The DNA here is from genome assembly GCA_035461195.1 of Nocardioidaceae bacterium. GTDB lineage: Bacteria > Actinomycetota > Actinomycetes > Propionibacteriales > Nocardioidaceae > Nocardioides_C. The sequence continues at coordinate 14,384 of DATHVS010000083.1, read as the reverse complement.
TCAGGCCGAACATGAACCGGTCGAAGAACAGCGGGAAGTTCTGCACACCGTGGGCCAAGGCGAACAGCGTCGCCGTGACGAGGAGCGCCAGCCACCTGCTGCGGCTCAACGAGCCGATCGCCTGCATCAGGTAGCCGCGGAAGACGTACTCCTCGCCCGCTGCCTGGAACGGCGTCGTGAGCAGCACGATGAAGCCGATCAGTACCGTCGTGGTCGTGATCGGGTTCATCTGGCCGGAGAGGTCGGCCTCCTGGTCTCCGGGCATGAGCATGCTCACGACGATCTGCGCGACGAGCGCGACAACGGAGATGCCGACGAAGATGAAGAAGAGCTTCCAGCGCATCTTCGGCACGACCGAGGTGAGCCAACGTGGCCGCATCCTGTGGACGACGCGGATGACACCCCAGCACACGAGGATGCTCGCACCGAGTGCGAGGTTGAGGTAGAGCAGCGCGGCCGGCCCGACCTCCTGGAGGGTTGCGGCACGCTCGAAGTTCTCCCAGAACGCACCGTCCTCGAACATCACCCCGCCGATGAGGATCGGCATCAGCAGCAGCGGCGCGACCACCACCATGCCGACGACCACCAGGACCATGCCGACGACCGGCTTCCACCAGGCGTAGTTCCAGGTGCGGAGCATCTCGTGGTACTCCCGGGGCTCCGGGTGCGGGAAGCGCGGCAGCGGTGGCTTCGCCGGCGGCGCGGGAGGTCCGACGTACGGCGGGGGCGGGACCGCCCAGGGCGGGGGGCCCCACGCAGGGTTCCACGGCGGCGGACCACCGGGGGGACCCCACTGAGGGGGCGGGCAGGGCCCCGGAGGGGGTGTGCCGGGAGGACCCCATGGCATGGGCGGTCCCCAGGCCGGGGGTGGCCCACCGGGCGGCGGGGCGCTGCCCTGCGTGGGCTGCTCCTGCGGAATGGGAGGCGGACCGTCCGGCCCGGGGCCACCTGTGGGCCCGAGTCCGTCGGGCTGCCGGGACTCCTCGCCCGATGTCTGCTCACTCACGGTCTCATCCCCCAGTCGCACCCGATCAGGCTTCCTGCGCGCTCTGCAGCCGGGCCAGGGACCGCTCGCGTCCCAGCAGCTCGAGCGACTCGAACAGCGGTGGCGACACCCGACGACCCGTGACCGCGACGCGCACCGGGCCGAAGGCGTTGCGCGGCTTGAGGCCGAGCTCCTCCACGAGCGCCTTGCGGAGCGCGGTGTCGATCGACTCGGTGTCCCAGGACTCCAGGGCGGCGAGCGCCTCGTGTGCGGCCTTCACGACGGCGCGGCCGTCGTCGTTGAGCATCTTCTCCGTGTCGGAGGGGTCGCGCTCGAACCGCGACTCGTCGACGAAGAGGAAGCCGAGCATCTCCACCGACTCCGCCAGGGTGGTCATGCGCTCGTGGACGAGCGGGGCGGCCGCCGCGAGCGTCGCGAGCGCCTCGTCACCCGGGTGCTCGCCGAGAAGGTCCGCTGCCTGAAGGTAGGGCACCATCTGCTGCGTGAGCTCCTCCGGGTCGAGCGCCCGCAGGTGCGTGGCGTTGATGGCCTCGCACTTCTTGAGGTCGAACCGCGCCGGGTTCGGGTTGACCCGCTTGATGTCGAAGGCTGCGACCATCTCCTCCATCGAGAAGATGTCGCGGTCCTCGGCGATCGCCCAACCGAGCAGGGCGAGGTAGTTCAGCAGGCCCTCGGGCAGGAAGCCGCGGTCGCGGTAGCCCAGCAGGTTCGACTCCGGGTCGCGCTTGGAGAGCTTGCGGTTGCCCTGACCCATGACGTACGGCAGGTGACCGAACTTCGGCAGCGTGCCGTTGCCGACCCCGATCTCGGCGAGGGCATCGTAGAAGGCCACCTGACGCGGGGTCGAGGAGAGCAGATCCTCGCCGCGGAGGACGTGGGTGATCTCCATCAACGCGTCGTCGACCGGGTTGACCAGGGTGTAGAGGGGGTGGCCGTTGCCACGGACGAGCACGAAGTCCGGGACGTTCTCGGGCTGGAAGGTGATCTCGCCCCGGATGAGGTCGTCGAAGGTGATCGGCCGGTCGGGCATCCGGAACCTCACCACGGGCTTGCGGCCCTCCGCCTCGTAGCCCGTCACCTGCTCGTTGCCCAGCTCGCGGCAGTGGCCGTCGTACCCCGGAGCCCGGCCCTCGGCACGAGCACGTTCGTTGCGCTCGTCGAGCTCCTCGGTGGTGCAGTAGCAGCGGTAGGCGCGACCCGCGTCGAGCAGCCTGGCCGTGACGTCGCGGTAGACGTCGTACCGCTCGGACTGGCGGTAGGGACCGTAGGGTCCTCCGACCTCCGGACCCTCGTCCCAGTCGAGACCGAGCCAGCGCATCACCTCGAGCAAGGTGTCGTAGGACTCCTGGGTGTCGCGAGAGGGGTCGGTGTCCTCGATGCGGAAGACGAACGTGCCGCCGTGGTGGCGGGCGAACGCCCAGTTGAACAGCGCGGTCCTGGCCAGGCCCACGTGGGGCGTGCCGGTCGGCGACGGGCAGAAACGGACACGGACGGGCGACGCGGGCGCGTCAGTCACGGGCAACCACCTTGTTGGTCAGGGTCCCGACTCCTTCGATCGTCACGTCGACCTCGTCACCGGGGTTCATCGGACCGACACCCTCGGGGGTGCCGGTGAGGATCACGTCGCCGGGCAGCAGCGTCATCACGGAGGAGACGTGGGACACGAGGGTCGCCACGTCGAAGATCATGTCCTTGGTCGACCCGTCCTGCTTGAGGTCGCCGTTGAGGTGCGTCTGCACGCGAAGGGCGGAGGTGTCGAGCTCGGTCTCGATCCAGGGACCGAGGGGGCAGAAGGAGTCGAACCCCTTGGCCCGGGTGAACTGCACGTCACTCTTCTGCAGGTCCCGCGCCGTGACGTCGTTGCCGACGGTGTAGCCGTAGACGACGTCGGCCACCCTCTCGGGCGCCACGTGGCGGCAGATCCGGCCGATGACGACGGCCAGCTCGCCCTCGTAGTGGAGGTCCTGGGTCTGCTGCGGGTAGAAGATCGGGTCGTCCGGGCCGACGACGGAGGTGTTCGGCTTGAGGAACATCAGCGGCTCGCTCGGCAGGTCGCTGCCCATCTCGGCAGCGTGGGCGGCGTAGTTGCGGCCGATGCCCACCACCTTGCTCCGCGGGATCACCGGCGCGAGCAGGCGGACGTCGGAGAGCTGGTGCACCTCGTCGGTGGGGTGGATCCCGACGTACAGGGGGTCGCCGGCGAGCGCAACGACGGTTGCGTCGTCCGCGGGGATGCCGAGCTCGTCGACCTCACCGTGGACGATGCCGTAGACGGGGTCTTCTCCGGTCGTGAACCTTGCGATACGCACGGGTCGAGCCTACCTGCGGGACCCCGCGCGACCGCTGTCTACCCTCGGACCTGTGGACGACGAGACGGTACGGGTGTGCGAGGTGCTCGACACAGACGCGTGGCGGGCCCGTCGCGCCGCTCACGAGTCCCGGGTCGACGTCTGGGTGCAGCCCCATCTCGAGCGCCGGCGCAGGCGGGAGGCCCACCCCGTCGAGGACTTCCTGTTCACCTACTACTCCCAGCGTCCGGCGGCGTTTCGACGGTGGCACCCCGGCTGCGGCGTGGTGCTCGAGGACGCCGACGAGTACGTCGGTCTCAAGGGATACGTCGAGACCTCCGGCGGCATGACCGTCTCGCGGGAGCACGTCCGGTCACAGGAGCGTCTGCTCCGGGCGCTCCACAACCTCCTGACCGCCACGGCATCGCGGCAGCCCCAGCTCGGCTGCTTCGGGATGCACGAGTGGGCGATGGTCTACCGGCTCGCCCCCTCCGACGTACGCCACTCCGCCTGGCCTCTGCGGCTCGGGCCCGAGGGCACCGACGAGGTCGTGGAAGGCCATCGGATCGCCTGCTCGCACTTCGACGCGTTCCGGTTCTTCACCGACGAGGCGCGCCCGCTGAACACGCTGAGCCCGGGCCGTGCCGACCGCGTGGACTTCGAGCAGCCCGGATGCCTCCACGCGGGTATGGACCTCTACAAGCACGCCTTCCGGCTCTCGCCGATGGTCCCGTCGGAGCTGGTGGCCGACTGCTTCGAGCTCGCCCACGACATCCGCGTGCTCGACATGCGGGCCTCGCCGTACGACCTCTCCGCCCTCGGCCACTCCCCCGTCCGCGTCGAGACACCGGAGGGCAAGCAGGACTACGTCGCCGCGCAGCGTGCCTTCGCCGAGCGGGGCCACCCCCTGAGGCAGCGGCTGGTCGACGAGGTCGAGCGGCTCCTCGCGGCGTGCTGAGAGATCACCAGCAGGCAGGGCGCCGATCGTGCCAGGGCGCGGCCTCCTCGACCTGGGCGCACAGCGAGAGCAGCAGCTGCTCCTGGGCCGGCCGGGCCGCCAGCATCACCCCCACGGGGAGCCTCTCGGGCGTCATGTGCAGCGGCAGCGACGCCGCGGGCATCCCGGTCAGGTTCCACGCCGAGGTGAACGGCGTGAACGCCTTCTGGTTCTCGAAGTCACGTGCCGGGTCAGCGTCGTCACGGATCTCACCCACGCGCAGAGGCGGCTGCGCCAGGGTCGGGGTCAGCACCGCGTCGTACGGCGCCAACGCCCTCAGCGCCCCCGCAGCCACCCGCCGCAGCTCGCCCACCGCGAGGCCGAACTCCGGAGCGCTCACACCGCGGCCCCGGCCGCGCAGCCACCGGGTCAGCGGTCTCAGCAGGTCCTCGGCCCCCTCGGGCACCGGCGAGAGCGTGGTCAGCACCGACCAGCAGGTCTCGAAGGTCGGGACCGCTTCCGGCGGCAGGGGTACGTCGATCTCCTCGACGTCGTGACCGAGGTCCGCGAGGAGCCGGGTGGCGTCGTCATAGGCGCGCAGGCACTCGGGATGGACCTGGGCGGAGGCGATGACGGGCATGCTGAACCGGGCGATCCGGAGCCTGCCAGGGTCCTGGCCGCACGCCTCGAGGAAGGTCCGACCCTCGGGCAGGGGCGGCGCCCAGAACGGGTCGCCGACGGCGGGGCCGGCCATCGCGTCGAGCAGTGCCGCGGCGTCGCGGACGGTCCGGGCGAGGGAGCCGCTGGTGCCGAGACCGACCGGGTCGCCGTACACGGGGCCGGCGCTGATCCGTCCACGGGTGGGCTTGAGGCCGAACAGCCCGCAGCAGCTGGCCGGGATCCGGATGGAGCCTCCCCCGTCGGAGCCCTGAGCGAGCGGGACGAGGCCCGCGGCGACCGCTGCGGCGGACCCCCCGCTCGACCCGCCGGCCATCCGTTCGAGGTCGAAGGGGGTGCGCGAGGGCGTGGCGACCTCGGGCTCGGTGTAGCAGGGGGACCCGAACTCGGGGGTGCTGGTCTTGCCGAGGCTGACCATCCCGGCGTCCTCGATGCGCAGCACGACCTCGTCGGAGACCTCGGGCACGAAGCCGGTGAGGGCGGCGGAGCCGAAGGTGGTCCGCAGGCCGGCGGTCTGGTTGAGGTCCTTGATCGCCGTGGGGACCCCGAACAACGGTGGGAGGGGCTCGTCGTCGCCTGCCGCGATCCGCTTGTCCGCACGGGCGGCCCGCTCCCGTGCCTGCTCGGCGGCGACCGTCACGAATGCTCCCACCTCGTCCGAGAGGCGCTCGACACGCGCGAGGTAGTGGTCGACGAGCTCACCGGACGAGACCTCCCGGGCGCGGATAGCGGTCGCCTGATCGAGCGCGGTCAGGTCGTGGAGCTCACCCATGCCTTGAACCTAGCGTGTCGATCCGAGCGGGCGTCGTACCGACTTCCCACGCGCTGTGGACGGTTCCCCAGAGGCATGCCGCGTGTGGAGCGTCCATAACCCCGCGTTGCAAGGGGTGACGGTCAGTGGGTCGCCGGGAGCTTCGACAGTGCCTCCGCGACCGCCTCCTGCAGGTCGGCGTCCTCCCAGCCGTGGTCGACGACGTTGCCCGACAAGTAGGCGTCGTAGGCAGGCAGGTCGAGGTGGCCGTGGCCGCACAGCGCGGTGAGGATGACCGTCTCCTCGCCCGTCTCCTTGCAGCGGACCGCCTCCTCCACCGCCGCGGCCAGAGCGTGGGTGGGCTCGGGCGCAGGGACGATCCCCTCGGTACGCGCGAAGAGCACACCCGCGGCGAAGCACTCGGTCTGCGGCTTGGCGGCGGCCTCGATCTCGCCCTCCTCGTAGAGGTGGCTGATCAGCGGGCTCATGCCGTGGTAGCGCAACCCGCCGGCGTGGATCGGGTCGGGGATGAAGTCGTGCCCGAGGGTGTGCATCTTCATCAACGGCGTCAGACCCGCGGTGTCGCCGAAGTCGTAGGCGTAGGTGCCCTGGGTCAGCGACGGGCAGCCCGCCGGCTCCACGGCGCGGACGGTCGGAGACATCCGGCCGGCCCACTTCTCCCGGAGGAACGGGAACATCAGCCCGCCGAAGTTGGAGCCGCCGCCGGTGCACCCGACGAGCAGGTCGGCTCTCTCGCCGATCTTCGCCAGCTGGAGCAGCGCCTCCTCACCGATGATGGTCTGGTGCAGCAGCACGTGGTTCAAGACGCTGCCCAGCGCGTAGCTGGTCGCTGGGTCCTGGGCGGCCACCTCCACCGCTTCGCTGATCGCGATGCCCAGCGAGCCGGTGGAGTCGGGGTGCTCGGCCAGGATCTTCCGCCCCGCCTCGGTGAGCTCCGACGGGCTCGGGTGGACCGTACCGCCGAAGGTCTCGATCATCATGCGGCGGTACGGCTTCTGGTCGTACGAGGCCCGCACCTGCCAGATCTCGCACTCGAGGTCGTACTGGGCGCAGGCGAAGGCCAGCGCCGTGCCCCACTGTCCCGCCCCTGTCTCGGTGGTGAGCTTCTTGATCCCGGCCTTGGCGTTGTAGAAGGCCTGGGGCACGGCGGTGTTGGGCTTGTGGGATCCCGCGGGTGAGACGCCTTCGTACTTGTAGTAGATCCGCGCCGGCGTCCCGAGCGCCTTCTCCAGCCGGTGCGCGCGGTACAGCGGGCTGGGCCGCCAGAGCCGGTAGACGTCGAGGACCTCGTCGGGGATCTCGACGTACGGCTCGGTCGAGACCTCCTGCATGATGAGGTCCATCGGGAAGAGCGGCGAGAGGTCCTCGGGCCCGACCGGCTGCCCGGTGCCCGGGTGAAGTACCGGTGGTGGCGGCGTCGGGAGGTCGTGGAGGACGTTGTACCAACGCGTCGGCATCTCGTCCTCGGTCAGCAGGATCTTGTGCTGCTTGATGTCGCCCATCGACCTACCTCTCGGTCTCACACCCCTCAGGCCCCCGTCGTGGGCCTACCGTGGCACAGATCACCCGTCGCGGCCCAGCGAACGCCCGCAGCGTGGACCCGTCGAGGACTACTGCGGGTGCTCACCGTGGCGGCGCAGGCCGAAGGTCACTGCGTCGAGCAGGGCGCCCCACGACGCCTCGATGACGTTGTGCCCGACACCGACGGTGACCCACGAGCTCTCCCCGTCGCTGGTCTCGATCAGGACCCGGGTGACCGCGTCGGTGCCGTGCCCCTGGTCGAGGATGCGCACCTTGTAGTCGATCAGCTCGAACTTCGCGACCTCCGGGTAGGCCTGCCCGATCGCCTCCCGCAGCGCCTGGTCGAGAGCGTTGACCGGCCCGTTGCCCTCGGCGGTGGTGATGATCCGGGCGCCCCCGGCGCGCAGCTTGATGGTCGCCTCCGAGACCGCCTCGTCCCCGGGCGTCGAGTCGGTGATGACGCGCCAGGACTCGACGTCGACGTACGACGGCCGCGTGCCCTCGGCCTCCTCGAGCAGGAGCAGCTCGAACGAGGCGTCGGCGGCCTCGAACGTGTAGCCGCGTGACTCGAGGTCCTTGACCCGGTTGGTGACGCGGGTGACGAGGTCCTTGTCCTCGCTCAGGTCGAACCCGAGCTCGCGGCCCTTGAGCTCGATGCTCGCGCGGCCGGCCATGTCAGAGACGAGCAGCCGCATGTCGTTGCCGACGAGCATGGGGTCCATGTGCTGGTAGAGGTTCGGGTCGACCTTGATCGCGCTGGCGTGCAGGCCGGCCTTGTGGGCGAACGCGCTGACACCGACGTAGGGCTGGCGCGAGGCCGGTGGGACGTTGGTTACCTCGGCGACCGCGTGTGCGATCCGCGTGGCCTCACGGAGCAGCCCCGGAGGAAGCACCCTTCGGTCCAGCTTGAGCTCGAGGTTCGCCACGACGGAGACCAGGTCGGCGTTGCCCGTGCGCTCGCCGTATCCGTTGAGGGTGCCCTGGACGTGCGTGGCACCGGCGTCCACCGCGGCGAGGGTGTTGGCAACGGCGCAGCCGGTGTCGTTGTGGCAGTGGATCCCCACCCGGACCCCGGTGGACTCGATCACGTCGTCGACCACGTCGGCGACCCAGGGCGGCAGCATTCCGCCGTTGGTGTCACACAGTGCTGCAACGTCGGCCCCCGCCTCAGCGGCCACGCGCAGCACCTCGAGGGCGTAGTCGCGGTTGTCTCGATAGCCGTCGAAGAAGTGCTCGGCGTCGAGGAAGACCCGCTGGCCCTCCGCCCGCAGGTGCTCCACGGTGTCGCGGACCATGGCGAGGTTCTCCTCGAGCGTGGTGCGCAGCGCGAGCTCGACATGACGGTCGTGCGCCTTGGCGACCAGCGTCACGACGCCCGCCCCACTCTCACGCAGGGCCGCGACGAGCGGGTCGTCGGCGGCCTTCATCCCGGCCCGCCGGGTCGCCCCGAAGGCCGCGAGCTGGGCGTGCTCGAGCCTCAGCTCCTCGCGGGCACGCCGGAAGAACTCGGTGTCCTTCGGGTTGGCCCCGGGCCAGCCGCCCTCGATGTAGCCCACCCCCAGGCCGTCGAGCTGGCGCGCGATGGTCAGCTTGTCGGCGACCGAGAGGTTCAGCCCCTCCTGCTGGGCGCCGTCGCGCAGCGTCGTGTCGTAGACGTGGAAGTCACCGGTGCTTCCGGCAGTACTCATCGTGGAAACCTCGACTCGGGGGTGGTGTTGGCTCGTGCCCGGCAACAAAAAAACCTCCCGTGTTCACGAGAGGTCAGCGCACCGGGTGGGGCTCGGTGCGCTAGCTGATAATGATCTGGTTCCAGGTCACCCCTCGAGTCTGCCAGACGTGTCCACCTGACGGAACCGGGTCTCGGAATTCGGTCGACGCCGCGTCACACCAGACGAAGCAGGTCGCCGAGCAGCGTGCCCTGGCGCCAGGGCGGGCCGGGGGCGGGGTCCCAGCTGGTGCCGGAGCCGAGCAGGGCGTAGGCACACAGCCCGACCCCCACGAGGAGCACCGCCAGACTCACCCAGCCCACGGCGGTCGACCGGGTGGCCACCAGCACCAGCGACCGGGTGGGCAGGCGCACCCGCTTGCCGCCCGGTCCCCACCACAGGGAGAACGCCAGTACCGCTCCCATGATCAGCAGGCTCCCCTCGAGCGGCAGCCGGAAGAGCAGCAGGGCGAGCCCCACGAGGAGCGCGAGGACCACCGACCACACGAGGAGCATGAGGGTGCCGCCGGTGGCCACGAGGAGGTACCACGGAGAGGTCAGGGCCGCCAGCGGGGCGTCGTACCACCGGCTGCCCCGGCGCCAGGTGCGCTCGCGCGCCGCCTCGGCGGTCCACGACCAGGTGCGCAGGGACAGCGTCGCGATGCCCACAGCCGCAAGGCCGAGGTACGGCCCAGCCGCCAGGCCGAGGGCGACGAGCGCGAACAGCCCCCCGAGGAGCAGACCACGCTGCATCCGGGCTGTCCCGCCGGGCGGAGGACGCCAGGACACGGGTGGCGGGGACTCGGCTGGAGGCGCGGGGGCAGGGGACGGGGGCGGGCCTGACGCAGGGGCCGGGCGCACGGCCGGCTGCACGACCGTGAGCGGGGTCGTCCGGCCGACTACGTCGCCAGCCGTCTCGGCGACGGTCGGCGCCTCGTCGGGCGACTCGGCGTTGCGGGTGCCGAGCACATCTGTCGGGTCGTCGTCGACACCCGGGGTGGCGAGCGCGAACGGCATCGTCGCCTCGTCAGCCGGGGACACCCGAGGGCCGGGCTGGGGGCGCAGGTCGGCGAGCAGGGCAGGGAGGCTCGGCCGAGCGGCGGGGTCCGTGGCCAGCGCGGCGAGGAGCACGGGCATGAGCTCGGACGGGACTCCGGTCAGGTCGTGCTCACCGCGCCTGACCCGGTCCATGATCGCCATCGCCGGTCCGCGGCCGAACGGCGGCCGCCCGGTGGCCGCGAAGGCAACCGTCGCGGCCCAGGAGTGCAGGTCCGAGGCGGTGGTGGCGTCCTCGCCGAAGAGGATCTCGGGGGCGAGGTAGCCGGGCGTCCCGAGGAGCCACCCGGTGACGGTGAGACGCGGGTCGTCGGCGAGCCGGGCGAGCCCGAAGTCGATCAGCACGGGCGAACGGCCCTCGAGCAGCACGTTGGAAGGCTTGATGTCGCGGTGCAGCACGCCGACTGAGTGCACTCCGAGCACCGCCTCTGCCAGGCCGGCGGCGAAGTGTCGCAGGTCCTCCCCCGCGAGCGGACCCTCCTGGCGGACGTGCTCGTGAAGGGACAGGCCGGGGACGTAGCGGGTGGCAACGTACGGCGTGGGGCCCCAGGGATCGGCGTCGATGATCTCGGCGATGCGGGGACTGCGAACACGGCGGAGCGAGGCGACCTCTCGGGCGAGCCGCCGGCGGGCCTCGTCGTCGCCGACGATGTGCGGACGGAGCACCTTCAGCGCGAGTCGGCGGCCGTCGGGCGCCTGGGCCAGGTGCACCACGCCCATACCGCCCTCGCCGATCCTTGCGAGAAGTCGGTAGGCACCGACATGCAGCCCGGTGGGCGGCGACGTGGCGTCGGGACGGCTGGTCACCTCACCAAGGTAACCGAGGCGGTGGAAGGCCTCGGTCAGGTCGGGAGGGTGCCCTGGAACGGGCTTCGCCGCCCCGCCGGCGTTTCAGGGAGGACCGGCGGAGCGGCGAGCGGCGTGGGTGCGTAACCCCCGGACCTTGGTGTCTGCCTCGGCCCCACAAGCAGAGTGACACGCACGTCCCATCATTGTCAAATGTTTGTCAATGGTTTGTACAACTCGCTTCGGAGCCCCTACGCTGGTCTGGTCATGTTCACCATCAAGGAGGCGTCCGCACGCACCGGCATCCCCGTGGCGTCGCTGCGCGCGTGGGAGCGCCGCTACGACATCGTCACACCCCGGCGCACCGAGAGCGGCTACCGGCTCTACGACGAGCAGGCGATCTCCGCTCTCTCCACCATGAGGCGGCTCGTGGACGACGGATGGACCCCTGCAGCGGCCGCCGCGCACATCAGGGCCGGACGAGACGGCGCCGAGGCCCGGAGCGCGCCTCCGCCCGGCACGCCGGAGCTGCCCCTCGTCGACGAGGGGAAGGCGCTGGTCGAGGAGCTCCTCGACGCGGCCTCCTCCGTCGACCAGGTGGCGATCGAGTCGGTGCTCGACCGCGCGCACGCGCTCGGCCCCTTCGAGACGGTCACCGACAACTGGTTGATGCCCGCCCTGCGCGCCCTGGGTGACGCCTGGGCGAGCGGCAGGGTGGACGTCGCCGGCGAGCACGCTGCCAGCTATGCCGTCATGCGCAGGTTGTCCTTGTCCTTCGCCGCCGCGGCGAGCGTGACCCGAGGCCCGCGCGTCGTGGTCGGGCTGCCGGGTGGCTGCCACCACGAGCTCGGCGCCCTCGCCTTCGCCACCGCCGCCCGGCGCAGGGGGCTGGCCGTGGTCTACGTCGGGGCCGACCTCCCCGTGGACAGCTGGCGTCGTGCGGTGTCCGTCTTCCCCACCAGCATGGCCGTCCTGGGCGTCCCCACTCCCGAGGACCGTCCCCTCGCCGCCGAGACCGCCGAGGCACTGCTCCGCAAGGCACCGGGCGTCGTGGTGGCGGTCGGCGGCGCTCAGGCCCGGGACCTCGTCCCGGGGGTGCTCGAGCTCCCCTCGCCGATCAGCGAGGCAGCCCGGGTCGTGGAGGCACGGCTGCGCGGGTGAGCCGATCGCTCAGACGACGCGGTGCATCCAGCCGAAGGTGTCCTCGGCCCGGCCGTACTGGATGTCGACGAGGGCCTGGCGCACCTGCTGGGTGACGGGACCGATGTCCTCGCCGCCGCCGACCTCGCCGCCCCGCCACTTGAGCCTGCCCACGGGAGTCACCACGGCCGCCGTACCGCAGGCGAAGACCTCCCTGATGCGGCCGGAGCCGACGCCCTCACGCCACTCGCCGACCGAGACCTTGCGCTCCTCGACCTTCCAACCCTGCTGACGGCACAGCTCGATGATCGAGGACCGAGTGATGCCCTCGAGGATCGTGCCGGAGAGCTCCGGGGTGACGATCGTGCCGTCGTCGTGGACGAAGTAGAGGTTCATGCCGCCGAGCTCCTCCACCCACGTGCGCTCCACGGCGTCGAGGAAGACCACCTGGTCGCAGCCGTGCTCGGTCGCCTCCTGCTGTGCGACGAGGGAGGCAGCGTAGTTGCCACCGGTCTTCGCGGCGCCCATCCCGCCGACGGCCGCCCGCGAGTAGTCCTCGCTGAGCCAGATGCTCACCGGCTTCAGGCCGCCGGGGAAGTAGGATCCGGCCGGGGAGGCGATGACCATGTAGGTGACGTGGCGCGAGGGCCGCACCCCGAGGAACTTCTCCGAGGCGAACATGAAGGGCCGGACGTAGAGGCTCTTCTCCCCCTCCGGGTCCGGGACCCACTCCTGCTCGACCTTGACGAGCTCGTCGACCGAGGTGACGAAGTCCTCCACGGGGAGCTCGGGAAGCGCCAGGCGGCGCGCGGAGCGGGCCATGCGCGCACCGTTCTGCTCCGGCCGGAAGGTCCAGATCGAGCCGTCGTCGTGACGGTAGGCCTTCATGCCCTCGAAGATCTCCTGGGCGTAGTGCAGGACAGCGGTGGCCGGGTCCAGCGAGATCGGGGCGTACTCCGTGATGCGCGCGTCGTGCCACCCACGTTGGGGGGTCCACTCGGCAACGAACATGTGGTCGGTGAAGTGGACGCCGAAGCCCGGGTTCGCATGGATCTCCGCCAGCCGGCTGCGGTCGACGCGGCGAGACGCCGGGGAGAACTTGATCTTGAGGGAGCCTTCGGAGGATGCGCTGTCCATGGGTGAAAGTTACCTGACTCGGATCGCGGAGGTGAGGGCGGTCACGTGCCCGGTCCGGGGCGCTGCGGCGCCCGGACCAGGCCGGCCTCGGGGTCGGTCAGGCCGATACTCGCGCCGCGACCGCGTCCCCGACCTCGGAGGTACGCCGGGGCACCCCGGTCCGCTCGGCGAGGTCCGCCACGACAGCGTCCTCGACCGTCCGGGCCGCCGCCTCGAGGCCGAGGTGCTCGAGCATGAGGGCGACCGACAAGATTGCCGCCGTGGGGTCGGCCTTCTGCTGACCGGCGATGTCGGGAGCAGAGCCGTGCACCGGCTCGAACATGCTCGGCGTGGTCCGGTCGGGGTTGACGTTGCCGCTCGCGGCGAGGCCGATGCCGCCGGTGATCGCCGCGGCGAGGTCGGTGATGATGTCGCCGAAGAGGTTGTCGGTCACGATCACGTCGAAGCGCGACGGGTCGGTGACCATGAAGATGGTGGCCGCGTCGATGTGCAGGTAGTCCACCGTGACCTCGGGGAACTCCGTGCCCACCTCGTCGACGAGCCGTGACCACACCGCTCCGGCGTGGACGAGCACGTTGGTCTTGTGGACCAGCGTCAGCTTCTTGCGCGGGCGCTTGGCGGCACGGGCGAAGGCGTCGCGGACGACCCGCTCGACGCCGAAGGCGGTGTTGACGCTGACCTCGGTGGCGATCTCGGCGGGAGTGCCGACGCGCAGGGCGCCGCCTTTGCCGACGTAGGGCCCCTCGGTGCCCTCACGGACCACGACGAAGTCGACCTCACCGGGGTCGGCGAGCGGGGAGACGGCCCCCGGGAAGATCCGTGAGGGGCGGAGGTTGACGTAGTGGTCAAGCGCGAACCGCAGACGCAGAAGCAGGCCCCGCTCGAGGATGCCCGGCGGGAGGTTCGGGTCGCCGGGCTTCCCGCCCACCGCACCGAGCAGGATCGCGTCGTGCTCCTTGATCTCGGCGAGCACCGCGTCGGGGAGCACCTCGCCGGTGGCGAGGTACCGCTCGGCGCCGAGGTCGTAGCGGGTGGGCTCGAACTTCACATCGCCCGGGGTCACCGCGTCGAGCACCTTGAGTGCCTCGGCGGTGACCTCGGGGCCGATGCCGTCGCCGGGAACCACGGCGAGCTTCAGGGACTGCGTCATGCGGCGACTCTAGTTGTCGTCGGGGCGCTGGCCGCCGTTGTCCCGCAGGTCGAGAGCGGCCTGCAGAGCCGCCTCGTTGGCTGCGGAGTTGTAGTCGTGACGGGCCGGGCCCCACTCGGGATACATGTCGTACATCGCGTTTCTCCAGGATCGTGCGCGCCGTGGTGGCGCGAGACGGTGTCTTCGGTGTGGTGCTGCAGCGGATCGC
>DATHVS010000082.1:0-2438 GCA_035461195.1 Nocardioidaceae bacterium | reverse complement strand
CACTTTGTGGGCAGGGCAGCTGCTACGTCCGAGATCCCGGGTGGGTGCGCAAACGGAGCTGCGTCGACAAGGCGGACTTCTGCGCTGATCGCGTGCTCGTCCTCAACCGGTCGGGTGAACCTCCGGCCATCGTTGTGCGATTCAGTAGGTGTCCAGCGCGCCAGTTAGGGAGCGGCAGTGGGCACCGATGAGATCGATCCGGGGTTGGCAGAGCTGTGCGAGCGGGAGCACGCACGCCTTGTTGGTCTGCTCGCCCTGTACACCGGCGACCGTGCTGTGGGTGAGGACCTCGCCCAGGAGACCCTCCTGCGCCTTCACCAGCACTGGCCCCGAGTGCGGGACATGGCCTCGCCGCACGCCTGGCTGTCGAGCGTGGGGCTCAACCTGGCCCGGTCGTGGTGGCGCCGCCGCTTCGCCGAGCAACGCGCCCACAGCCGGCTCCGCCGGGCTCCACTGAACGTGCCGAGCCCCGAGCCCTCCGACGTCGTGGCCATTCGGAGCGCCGTCGCAGCGCTGCCGCCCCGGGAGCGCGCCGCGCTTGTCCTTCGCTACTACGGCGGCCTGTCCGTCGCCGAGACCGCCGAGGCGCTCGGCTGCGCGGAGGGCACGGTCAAGTCGCTCACCTACAAGGCCGTCGCCGTGCTTCGCACCACCGTCGACGTCCGCGAGCCCTGGGAGACCCCCCGTGTCTGACATCACATCGCTCCTCGAGCGCACCACACCTGACGACCTCCCCGCTCCTGACATCCGCTCGTTGGCCCACCGCAACCGGCGCCGCCGTGCCCGCCAGCGCGGGCTGTTGGCGTCCATTGCCGTGGTAACCGTGGCCGCGGTCGTCGCCGCGACCGGCACCATCCTCAGCTCGGGCCAAGACCGCCCTGACGTCACCATGCCGGCGGTCGGCCCCAACGGCGAGCCCCTCACCGAGCCGGTGGGCACGTGGTCACGCGCCGACGACCCGCCCTTCTCGCCTCGCGTCGACTCGTTCGGGGGAGCCCTCAGCGATGGTCGGATCGTCGTGTGGGGCGGGAACGCCGACGAGGGCGACACCCCGGACGGCGTGGAGGAGATCCCGACCGGGTTCGCCGACGGGGGCATCATCGACCCCGAGACCGGGCGCTGGGAGCCGATTCCCACGGCACCCGTACCGCCACCGACGATTGGTGGGGCATTCATGACGTCGGCGCAGCTGGTTGACGACCGGCTCGCCGTGGCCACCGGATCGGTCGACGGAGGTCTGCACGCTGCGGTGTACGACGTCGCGCAGGGCCGATGGATCGACGCCCCAAAGTTGACCGATTTCGCGCTTGTGTACGACGCGATGGCGTGGGACGGCGAGACGCTGGTCCTGGTACGCACCCGACCTGGTGCGACGGGATGGGCCGGCGACAGCGGGCTCGACTGGAGCGTCGACGCACCGATCACGCTGCGCTGGAGGGTCGGCGACGACGACTGGACGACGGGCACACCACCGCCGTTCGGCCTGCGCGATTACATCGGAGCGGCCTTCGACGGATCTCACCTGGCCGTGTGGGGTGGCAGCGACGGCACATCGACGCTGAGCGACGGCGCCATCTACGCCGTTGCGACTGACACGTGGGAGCGCATCCCCGAGGGCCCGCTCCCCGGCCGCGTCCACGCCACCACCGCGTGGTCTGCTGGCCGTTTTGTCGCCGGCGGAGGTCTGGACCGGCTGAGCGACGCCGCCGAGTACCTCGGCGATATGGCCGCCTACGACCCCGCCAGCCAGACATGGGAGAGCCTCCCTCCGCCGCCTGACGGCGGTCTCGGCAACCCGTTGTCGACCTGGAGCTTCGTCGAGGGCGAGATGACGCCGCTGGTCGCCGACTCGAAGTCGGGGAGCGGTGAGCCCGAGCCCCGCTGGTTCTACGGGCCGGCCGGATGGGAGCAGGCCCCGCTCGGCGGGATCATTGATCTCGGCGGGCTGATCGTTGCCACGCTCGCCAACGGCAACTTCGGCTCGATCCCTTATGAGCTGAGGGTGCGTGTCGGCCCCGATGCGTGGCTGGACGCGGCCGAGGCGCCGTTCGACAGCCGCATGGGAGCGACCACGGTCGCGACATCCGCGGGCCAGCTGGTCGTGGTCGGTGGGTGGGAAGGCTCCGACCTCGACCCCAAGATCGACACCTGGGTCTTCGACCTGGCCGGATAGCGACCGAGACCGCGGGCGTCGTGGTCCGGCGTGTCCTGAGGACGCCGGCGAGCTCGGCCACCACCTCGCCGTCACCTCGACGGCCTCTCGAACGTGCTCATGACGAGGCCGAGAAGGTCATCCGGCGGTGGCGATCGCCAACACGGCGCCGTACAACATGGCCCGTGTCCCGGCCATCTCCGTGCCGTGCGGGACGACCGGCGCGGGCTTGCCGATCGGCTTCCAGATCGCCGGTCGTCCGTTCGACGAGACCACCGTCCTGCGG
>DATHVS010000081.1:0-10724 GCA_035461195.1 Nocardioidaceae bacterium | reverse complement strand
CGCCCTCGACCAGATCATGAACAACGCGGCCACGCTCCTGCACATGAGCGGCGGCCAGTGCAACGTGCCGATCGTGATCCGCATGACGACGGGCGCCGGCCGCCAGCTCGCCGCCCAGCACTCCCACAGCCTCGAGGGCTGGTACGCCCACATCCCCGGTCTCCGCATCGTCGTGCCGGCGACGGTGGACGACGCCCGCTGGATGCTGCAGACCGCACTCGACGACCCCGACCCCGTGCTGCTCTTCGAGCACGGCGCCCTCTACGGGGCGAAGGGTGAGCTCACCGACGACCTTGGTCCCGTCGACCTCGACCGCGCCGCCGTCCGCCGCCAGGGGACCGACGTGAGCCTGATCACCTACGGGGGCACGCTCCCCACGGTGCTCGCCGCCGCTGAGGAGCTCGCCGGGCGGGGCATCGACGCGGAGGTCATCGACCTGCGGACCCTGCGACCCCTCGACGACGACGCGATCCTCGGCTCGGTGGCCCGCACCCACCGGGCGGGCGTGGTCGACGAGGGCTGGCGATCGGGGAGCATCTCGGCCGAGATCAGCGCCCGCATCACCGAGCGCGCCTTCTACGACCTCGACGCGCCGGTCGGCCGGGTCTGCTCGGCCGAGGTGCCGATGCCCTACGCCCGCCACCTGGAGGAGGCCGCGCTGCCTCAGGTCGCGGGCATCGTCGAGGCCGCCCGGAGGGTGGTGGCGTGAGTGGCCGAGTTCACGATGCCCTCCCTCGGCGCGGACATGGACTCCGGAACGCTGGTGGAGTGGCTGGTCTCGCCGGGCGACACCGTTCACCGAGGTGACCCCATCGCGGTCGTCGACACCGACAAGGCAGCCATCGAGGTGGAGTCCTTCACCGACGGTGTCGTCGAGTCGTTCCTCGTCGAGCCCGGCACCCGTGTCGCCGTCGGTACCCCGCTCGCGAGGCTCGCGCCCCCGGGGGCAGCGGCCACGACGGCGATCCCGCCCCCGAGGGCGCCACAACCACCGGCCCAGCTCGGCGCCCCGCCGTTGCGGCACCACGCCGCCGAGCTCGGCGTGGACCTGACGAAGGTCATCGGGAGCGGCCCCCACGGCGAGGTCACCCGCGGCGACGTCGACCGGGCGGCAGCCGTGGCGAAGACCGGGCGGCGGACCGTGAAACCGACCGCCGCGCCCGCGAGGATGCGGGTCTCCCCCTACGCGCGACGGCTCGCACACGAGCTCGGGGTGGACCTCGCCGAGATCCCCGGCACCGGGCCGGACGGCGTGGTGCGCGCCGAGCAGGTGCGCGCCGCGGCGGCGAAGGAGCCCACCCCTACGCACAAGGCGGAGCCCGCAGCGCCGGAGCACAAGCCCGCTGCGCCTGAGCGCAAGGCGCAGGCAGGCGCCTCGCGGGCGACCATCGCGGCTCTGATGTCGCGGGCCAAGCGCGAGATCCCCCACTACTACGTCGCGACGACCGCAGACCTGTCCGTCCTCACCGAGTGGCTGCGCCGGACCAACCGAGATCGGCCCGTGAGCGGGCGCATCGTGCCGGCGGCGGCGATCCTCAAGGCCACGGCGCTGGCGGCGCGAGAGCACCCCGAGCTGAACGGGTTCTGGGTCGACGACGGGTTCGTTCCCGGAGACGACGTGCACCTCGGTGTCGCCGTGCACGTCCGCGGAGGCGCCCTGGTCGCACCCGCGATCCATCACACCGCCGACCTCGACCTGCCCGCCGTGATGGCCGCCCTGCGCGACCTCGTCAGCAGAGCCCGCGCCCGTCGGCTGCGTCGCACGGAGCTCGCCGACCCCACCCTGACCGTCACCGACCTCGGCGACCAGGGGGTCGAGGAGGTCATCGGGGTGATCTACCCGCCCCAGGTGGCACTTCTCGGCGTGGGTCGCGTCATCGAGCGGCCCTGGGCAGTCGACGCAATGATCGGCGTCCGACCGACGGTGCGCCTTACGCTGTCCGGGGATCATCGCGCCACCGACGGAGCGAGCGGCGCCCGCTTCCTCAACACACTCGAGCGTCTCCTGCAGCACCCGGAGGACCTATGAGCATCACCCCTGAGGAGGCCCGGGCCATGGTCGCCCGGGCAGTACGCCGGATCGTGCCGGACGCCGACGTCGAGGCGCTCCCCTCCGAGGCGGACCTGCGTCGCAGCTTCGAGCTCGACTCGCTCGACTTCCTGAGCTACGTCGAGCTGCTGGTCAGCGACAGCGGGGTTCGCCTCGACGAGGACGACTACCCCGATCTCGCCACGACAGCGGGGGCGACAGACCTGCTTGTGCGGCGAAGCGCCTGAGGTTGCGGATGAGCTCCGCGGGGGCGGGCGCCCCCACCGGCCAGGGCCTGCCCCGCATGGTCGTCGTCCTGGTCGGACTCGCCGCGGCTCTCCTCGTCGTCGCGGGGCTGCGCGGCCTCGCCGGGATCATCGGGCCGGTCTTCCTCGCCTTCGTGCTGACCATCGCCACCCAGCCGGTGCGCCTGGCTGCCGAGCGGCGCGGGATACCGGGCTGGGCGGGGGCCGTCGTCGCGCTCCTCCTCATCTATGCCGGCCTCATCGGGCTCACCGTCGCCCTGACCGTCTCCGTCGCTCGGTTCGCCACGCTACTTCCGTCCTACGAAGCCGAGGTCGACCGGATGAGGGACTCGGTCGTGGACTGGCTCGGCCGCCTCGGTGTCGGCGAGGAGCAGATCCAGGAGATCGTGGGCGGCTTCGACCTCGGTCGCTTGGTCGAGCTCGCCGGCAACCTGGTCAGTGGCCTCCTCGGCGTACTCTCCAGCCTGTTCCTGGTGATCACCCTGGTGCTGTTCATGGTCGCCGACGCAGCGAGGTTCTCGGCCAAGCTGCGCCTGCTGCCCGCGTCGCACGAGCCGTTCACCAGCGCGCTCACGGGGTTCGGGGTCGCGACCCGGCGCTACATCGTGGTCTCCACCGTCTTCGGTCTGATCGTCGCGGTCCTCGACACCGTCGCGCTGATGTGGCTGGGGGTGCCGGTCGCGGTCCTGTGGGGACTGCTGTCGTTCATCACCAACTACATCCCGAACATCGGCTTCGTGATCGGCGTGGTCCCACCCGCGATCATCGGCCTGCTCGAGGGTGGACCGCGCCTGATGATCTCCGTGCTGGTCGTCTACAGCGTGCTCAACGTGGTCATCCAGAGCATCATCCAGCCCAAGATCGTGGGGGACACGGTCGGGCTGTCGGCGACCCTGACCATGATCTCGCTGGTCTTCTGGGCCTACACCCTCGGAGCGGTCGGCGCCCTCCTCGCCGTCCCGCTCACCCTGTTCGCCAAGGCCCTGCTCGTCGACGCCGACGCCCGGGCCCAGTGGCTCCGGCCCCTGATGAGCGGGCAGCAGGCGACGAGCGCCCCGATGGTCGTGCAGCCGGTACGACGAGGGCCGAAGGGACGAGGAGAACCGCCACCAGAAGAAGGGCGTTGAGCACCCCGGAACCGCCCGCCGAGCGGACGCGCCGGGTCACCTCATGCCTGAGGCGACACCTCCTCCTCGGCCAGGAGGCGCTCCTCCGCCGCGGGAGCGTGCCGGGGGTGCTGGGGCGTGACCTCGACCGGGCACCTGGCCTCACGGATCAGCAGGCGCGCGAGCGAGCCGAGGTAGATGCCCAGCGGAGCGCCGTGACCTCGTCGGCCGACCACGATCAGGTCGGCGGCCTCGGTCGCGTCGAGCAGCGCCGGGCCGGCGTACTCGTGACGAAGGTCCACCTCGACCTCCACGTCGGGGTACACCTCCCGGAACGGCGCGAGGGTCCTGTCGATCTCCGCGCCGGCCGTGGACATCCACTCGTCGACCGCCACACGCGAGTAGTCGATGTCGTCGTAGGCCGTCGGCAGCCGCCAGGCGTGCAGCGCCACCATCGTGGCCTTGCGCCGGCGCGCCTCGCCGAACGCGACGTCCAGGGCGTCGTGAGAGGCCTCGGACTGGTCGATGCCGACCACGACCCGGCCCCTCTCCTCGCCGGCGACGTAGCCGTCCGGCACGCTCACGACAGGGCAGTGCGACCGGGCGGCCACCCCGCTCGTCGTCGAGTGCGTCAGGACCCGACCGGCCAGGGAACGGCTGCGGTGCCCGAGCACGACGACAGAGGCATGCTCGGCCGCGTCGACGAGGACCCCGACCCGGCCGCCGCCCTTGACCGAGCTGGTGACCTCGATGCCGGCGTCGATCTCGCGGACCACGGCGGCAGCCTCGTCGACCAGCCTTCTGCCGACCTCGGCGAACGCCTCGACGCTGTACAACGGAAGCATCGCTGCCATGGGGGCCGTCTCGTGCACCGCGTGGACGAGCACGATGCCGCAGTCGCGGCGGCGTGCCTCCGCGACGGCGTAGCGTAGGGCTCGGTCGCCCTGCTCACTGCCGTCGACACCGACCACCACGGGCAGGCTCGTCTGCTTGACCATGTCGAAGCCCTCCTGTTCCCTCGTACTCAGCGTCGCGCGGACCTTCGGCGATGGCGAGTGCCGGCCGTCACCCCGGCCGGGGGACGTTCGGCCCTGTCTGGACAGGTGGCGCGCGGGCGACGATGACGGCACGCGGACAACCTGGACAGGAGGTGGCGGGAAATGCTCGTCCGAGACGTGATGACCTCACCGGCGATCACCGTGACGCCGCAGACCTCGGTGAAGGAAGGGCTGAGGATCCTCGACCAGCACCGGGTCACTGCCCTCCCCGTGGTCGGCCCCGACAGTCGTCTGCTCGGCATCGTCAGCGAGGCCGACCTGCTGCACGACGCGGTGCGGCACGACGACCGGACCCACCTCATCCCCCAGGAGCACACTCACGGCCACGTGCCCCGCAACGTCGAGGACGTGATGACGACGCTGTCGATGACCGTCACTCCCGAGAGCGATCTGAGCGAGGCCGTCGACCTCATGACCGGGACCGCGGTCAAGAGCCTCCCCGTCGTCGAGCGTGGCCGCGTCGTCGGCGTGGTCAGCCGTAGCGACGTCGTCCATCTCCTGGCTCGCAGCGACGACTCCGTCCGCGCGGAGATCGACGAGCTCCTCCGCAGCGCCGAGCTGGAGTACCACGTCGAGGTCGAGGACGGCCACGTCGTTCTCGAAGGCTCACACGACCCCCACAAGCAGCGCGTGGCCGAGGTCATCGCGAACTCGGCGCGCGGCGTGCTGTCGGTCCACTTCCGGTGACCTGACGTCGCGAGTGCCTGCTCGCGTCAGGCGATCTCGCCGTAGCCCCCGGCCCCCAGGACCCGGGGCCCCTGCCGGCCCCTTCCCGTGCCACCTCCGCCGCCGCGGTGTCGCCCCGTCTGTGGACGGGCGGCGACGCCGGTGCCTGCGGGTCGTCGTCGTGCACCCAGCGGTGGATCTCCTCCTCACTCGCATCGGGGTAGGAAGCCCGGTAGTCCGCCTTCTCCTGCTCGGCCTCCCGTTGGAGCATCCGGTACTCGAGGGCAGCCGACCGCTCGTGTCGGAGGCACATCACGGCATCACGGATCTCAGCAGGGTCGAGCTGAACCTCCCACAGCCCTTCGCGGCCCCACCCGTCCTCCACCGGCTGTTCCGCGGCTCCCAAGGGATGAGCGATGCCCACGCCCACCTCCGCCCTGGCACGTTGTCGCTCCCCGGACGGGTGGGGCAGGAACACGCCGCCGAAGCGGCTTGTTGGACCGGGCGTGATGGCCGACCCGCACAGCCACTCCGAAGCGACCGCCCGTCTGCTCTCCGAGCGCGAGAGCACCGAGCGTCGCCTCGCCGACCTCACCGGGGCGTTCAGCGACATGGTCGCCGCATCGGAGTCGTCCAACGCCGACGACGAGCACGATCCGGAAGGGGCGACGATCGCGTTCGAGCGGTCGCAGGTCGCTGCGCTGATCGAGCAGGCCCGCGAGCACTCGCCGAGCTCGACGCCGCCGAGACACGAGTCGACCGGGGTACCTACGGCACCTGCGAGAGCTGCGGGGAGCCGGTGGCGTCCGCGCGTCTCGAGGCACGGCCCACCGCCAGGACGTGCATCAGGTGCGCGGGCCGGAGCCGTTGAGCCTCTCGACGACGCCTCGGATGAAGGCGGCCTGCCCGACGTGCTGCATGTCGTCCCCCACGACACTCACGAGCCGCACTGCCCTGCTCACCGGCGGGTTCCATGACCGGTCGACGATCTCGGCGTACTCCGGCTCGGTCAGGCCGGCGACGTAGGCGACCGTGTGCTGGTGGACAGCGTCGTGGTAGCCGAGCAGCAGCTCCCCCGGTACGTCGACCGCGGCCACGTCCTCCTGACGGTGTCCGTAGCCGTGGTCCCTCGGCCCGAAGGGCAGTCCGAACTGCTCCATCCACCCCTCCGCGTGCCACGCCTGCTCGCGCTCGGCCAGGCCACAGACGTGGTCGTCCTGGATCCGGGTCAGGTGCCAGACCAGCCACGCGATGGTGTTCGCCTCGGGATCGATCCGATAGGTGAGCTGCTCCCTGGTCAGCCCCTCGACCGCACCGTGGACCAGCTCCTGGACGCGCCCGAACGCGTCGACGAGCAGCTCGTTCGCCACTGACATGCGCTACCTCCTCAACGCGGAATCCCTGTTCCCGAGTATGCCGTCGCGGGTGTAGACGTAGGAGGTGTACGCCGACGCGCACTCGTCGACCGATGAGTTCCGGCGGGAAGCGAGGTCCACCCTCCGAGCACCTTCGATCCGACAACCAGGAGCACAACCCATGAGCCGGATGATCTTCGTGAACCTCCCCGTCACCGACCTCCAGCGATCCGTCGACTTCTGGGCAGGTCTGGGCTTCACCTTCAACCCGCAGTTCACCGACGAGAACGCCGCCTGCATGGTCATCAGCGACGACGCGTGCGTGATGCTGCTGACCCAGAAGTACTTCTCGACCTTCACCGCCAAGGAAGTGGCCGACGCCTCGAGGCAGACCGGGGCGATCCTGGCTCTGTCGGCCGAGAGCCGGGAGGAGGTCGACCAGATGGCCGACCGGGCCCTGACCACCGGCGGCTCGGCCGCCAACCCGCTTCAGGAGGAGGGCTTCATGTACGGACGCAGCTTCCACGACCCCGACGGCCACCTGTGGGAGGTCCTCTACATGGACCCCGCCGCCCTCGAGCAGCAGGCGGTCTGATGGCGACCGTCGACAAGCCCACCGTTCGGCCCGAGCGCCGACCCACCGACGTGCCCGAGTCCGCTGACCTCGCGGGCCTCGAGCGTTACCGACCCGAGCTGATCGCGCACTGCTACCGGATGATGGGCTCGGTCCACGACGCCGAGGACCTGGTCCAGGAGACCTACCTGCGGGCGTGGCGGTCGCAGGACACGTTCGAGGGGCGCTCCTCCATGCGCAACTGGCTCTACCGGATCGCGACGAACGCCTGCCTCACCGCCCTGGAGAGCCGGGGGCGGCGTCCGCTGCCGACCGGCCTGGGCCAGGAGTCCTCGGACCCCTACGGCACGCTGGTGCAGCAGCCGGAGGTTCCCTGGCTGGAGCCGGTGCCCGACGTACTCGTCTCCGACCTCCCCGATGACCCGGCCGCCGTGGTGACGTCGCGGGAGAGCATTCGGCTGGCGTTCGTGGCGGCTCTGCAGAACCTCCCTCCCCGACAGCGCGTCGTGCTCGTGTTCCGGGAGGTCCTCGCCTGGAAGGCGGCCGAGGTCGCGGAGCTGCTGGGCACGAGCACGGCAGCGGTCAACAGCATGCTCCAGCGCGCGAGGGCACAGCTCGACCAGGTCGGCCTCACTCGCGACGACGTGGTCGAGCCCGCCGAGCCCGAGCGCCGCGAGCTTCTCGACAGGTACGTCGCGGCCTTCGAGAACTACGACGTCGAAGCGATCGTCAGCATGTTCACCGACGACGCCGTGTGGGAGATGCCGCCCTTCACGGGTTGGTACCAAGGAGCCGAGGCGATCGGTGCACTCATCTCGACCCAGTGCCCTGCCAGCGGACCGGCGGACATGCGGATGGTGCGCGCGGACGCGAACGGCCAGCCGGCGTTCGCGCTCTACATGCGCGACGCCGACGGCGTGCACCGTGCGTTCCAGCTCCAGGTGCTCACGGTGACCGACGAGGGCGTCTCCCACGTCGGCTGCTTCTTCGACACCGAGCTCTTCGACGCCTTCGGCCTGCCGGAGGTGTACCCGGGATGACCGCGCGGACGTCGCCCTGGAGCGGCGTCGAGCTGCTGGAGCGCGCCATCGCCTACACGCGGGGCTGCCTCGGCCTGGTCACGCCTGCGCTGATGCGGGAGCCGACACCGTGCCGGGACTGGGACCTCCAGGCGCTGCTCCTGCACATGGCGGACTCGCTGGAGTCGCTGCACGAGGCAGGGGCGGTACGCCGGGTGTGGGTCGACGTGACCACGGAGGAACCGGCCGACCTCGTGGGGACCATCCGGGCACGTGCCTGCCGGCTGCTGGCCGACTGGTCGGTGCGGGACAGCCAACGGGGCGACGTCGCCGTCGACGGCCGCCCGGTGACGGCGCCGGTCCTCACGAGCGCCGGGGCGCTGGAGGTCGCGGTGCACGGCTGGGACCTGGCCACCGCCTGCGGCGTGAGTCGCCCCCTGCCCGGGGGCCTGGCCACCGACCTGCTTCGCATCGCGCCGCCCCTGATCACCGACGCCGACCGGCCCGGCAGGTTCGCCCCTCCCCTCGACCCGCCTCCCGGGGGCTCGGCGAGCGAACAGCTGCTGGCCTTCCTGGGACGCCAGGCATGAGGGGCGACGACGAGGCCCGGACCTCGATCGGTCCGGGCCTCGTGTGTCTCGGCGGTCAGGTTGTGGCGACCTGGGAACCGCCGCCGTTACAAGACAACGATCCCGCGGACCGCGTTGCCGACCCAGGGGCCAAGGTCCCGGGACGACGGGTCATCCGGGCAAACCACCACGAAGCGCGTGGATCACCGCAGGAGCAACAGGAAGAGCGGCAGCAGCATCGCGGTGGCGAGCGCGTTGAGACCCATGGCGAGCCCCGAGAAAGCGCCCTCGGTCGGGTGGTCCTCCAGCGCACGCGAGGTGCCGATGCCGTGGGATGCGGCACCGATCGCGAGCCCACGGACGCGGAGGTCCCGGAACCGCAGCAGCGACAGCACCGCGGGTCCGGCGACCGCGCCGAGGACACCGGCGATGATCGTGAACACGGCGGTCAGCGCGGGGATCCCGCCGACAGACTCGGCGAGCGAGATCGACACCGGTGTGGTGGCGGACTTCGGGGCCATCGACAGCGCGAGCGCCTCGTCCCCACCGAGGCCGCTCGTGACCCAGTAGGCCACCACGATCGAGACGGCCGACCCGGCGAGGAGCCCCGCGAGGATCGGTCCCGCCGCCTTGCGCACCAGCCGCGCCTCGTAGTGCAGCGGCAGCGCGAGTGCCACCGTCGCGGGGCCGAGGAGCAGGGCGATGTAGCGCCCGCCCGCCATGTAGTCCTCGTAGTCGACGCCGAGCAGCAGCAGCGTCCCGCCGGCGAGGACGATCGCGACGAGCACGGGGTTGAGCAAGGGGTGCCGGCCGGTCCGCTCCCACAGCACCCGTGCCGTCTTGTAGGCGACCAGCGTGAGGGTGATCCCGAACAGGGGCGACGCGAGAAGCCAGTCCCACGCCTCCTCGAGGTGCAGGCTCACCGGACCACCGGCCGGCTGCCGGTCAGCCGCAGCACGAGGGCCGCCACCCCGGCGGTCACGAGCAGGCCGACGAGCCACGAGACGACGAGGCCACCGGCGATCGGGAGCGCGTCGGACCGAAGCCGGGACAGATGGGCGACCACGCCGACCCCGGCGGGAACGTAGAGCAGTGGCAGGTAGCGCAAGAGCGCGAGCGGCACGCGGACCAGCCCCGAGTCCTTGCGTGGCCTGCGCACCTGGAGCACGACGAGCATGAGCACCATGCCGAGGATCGGCCCGGGCAGCGGCAGGTCGAGCATGCGTACGACGACCTCGCCGACGAGCTGGCACAGCAGCAGGGCGATCAGACCGGTGAGCATGCGCCTCCTTCTCTCACTGAGCAGGAAGCAGTCTCTCGCACCCCCAGAAGCTAGATCTCCTCGGGGAACATCTGGATCGCACCTGAGGGGCACTCGGCGACGCAGATCCCGCAGCCCTTGCAGTAGTCGAGGTCGATCAGGTACTTCTCCCCGGGCTGTCCGAGCTTGATCACCGCGTTGTCGGGACAGACGCCGTAGCAGTTGTCGCAGCCGAAGCAGTTGCCGCACGACATGCACCGCCGCGCCTCGTAGAGCGCGTTGTCCTCGTCGAGACCCTGCACCACCTCGTCGAAGGTCGACTCGCGGCGGGCTCGCTCCAGCACGGGCCGTCGGGTCCGCGGCGCATCTGCGTAGTACCAGGTGTTGAGCGTGTCGTACGTCGCGAGTGCCGGACGTACGACGGGCTCCGGCGCCGCCCCCGACAGCCACGAGTCGATGTTGCGGGCGGCGCGCTTGCCATGGCCGACCGCGACGGTGACCGACCGCTCGAAGGGCACCATGTCGCCGCCGGCGAAGACGCCGGGGCACCCGGTCATCATGTCCGGCCCGACCGACACGACCCCGCCGTCCACGACCAGACCGGGAACACCGTCGAGCAGGGACAGGTCGGTCTCCTGACCGAGCGCGAGGACGAGCGAGTCGGCCTCGAGCTCCTCGAGCTCACCGGTGGGCTGGGGGTAGCCGGACTCGTCGAGCTCCATCTTCTCGATCAGGAGGCTGCCCTCGTCGACCTGCTTGATGGTGGTCAGCCACTTGAAGAGCACGCCCTCCTCGCTGGCCTCCATGAACTCCGACTCGTG
>DATHVS010000080.1:0-3917 GCA_035461195.1 Nocardioidaceae bacterium | reverse complement strand
GCACGCCTTCCTCGCACTCGTCGACACGGCCGCGAAGGGCGCAGCCGGATGAGCCTGCGGATCACCGCGGCCGTCGCCCGGCGCGTGCTGACCCAGCTGAAGCACGACCACCGCACCCTGGGCCTGCTGCTGTTCATGCCTTCGCTGTTCATGGCCCTGCTGTGGTGGATGTTCGAGGACAGCGCCGCGGCCTCCTTCGACCGGTTCGCCCCCGCCCTGCTGGTGATCTTCCCGTTCTTCGTGATGTTCCTGGTGACCTCGGTGACCACGCTTCGGGAACGTTCGTCGGGCACCCTGGAGCGGCTGCTGGCGATGCCGACCGGGAAGATCGACCTTCTCGGGGGCTACGCACTCGCCTTCGGCCTGATGGCCGCGCTCCAGTCGACGATCGCGGTGACCACGAGCGTCTACCTGCTCGACCTCGACATCGCCGGGCCGGTCTGGATGCTCGTCGTGGTGGCGGTCGTCGACGCCGTGCTCGGCTCCTCGCTCGGCCTGTTCGTCTCGGCCTTCGCCCGCACGGAGTTCCAGGCGGTGCAGTTCATGCCCGCGGTGGTGACGCCTCAGGTCCTGCTCTGCGGGCTGTTCGTGCCGCGCGAGGACCTCCCCACCGTCCTGCGGGAGATCTCCGACGTCCTGCCCCTGTCCTACGCCGTCGACGCCATGGCCGCGGTGGCAACCATCTCCTCGGACGCGTTCGCCGGCGTGGACCCACAGGTCTGGCCCGACCTGGCGGTCATCGCGGCGTTCGTGGCCGGGTGCCTCTTCCTGGGGGCCGCGACGTTGCGGCGCCGTACCGCGTAGCCTGGGACTGCCCGACCGCAACGACGCGGAGACGGCGACGACGGGAGGTCAACGAGTGTTACGGCAGCCGTTGCTGTTGCTCGCACGCAGCACGACAGTCAAGAACCTGGTCACCACCATGCCGGTCTCCGGCGGCATCGTGAACCGCTACGTCCCCGGTGAGACCACGGACGCGGCCGTCGAGGCGACCCGGACGCTGATCCGCGACGGCCTCCACGTGACCTTGGACTTCCTCGGCGAGGACACCCTGGACCGCGAGCAGGCCGACCACATCGTCGCCGCGTACCTCGACCTCCTCACGGCGCTCAGCGCCCAGAACCTCTCCCGCAACGCGGAGGTCTCGGTGAAGCTCTCGGCGATCGGGCAGGCGCTCCCCGGCGAGGGCGAGAAGATCGCTCTCGAGAACGCCCGCACGATCTGCCACGCCGCCCGCAACGCCGGCACCACGGTGACCCTGGACATGGAGGACCACACCACCACGGACTCCACGCTCGGCATCCTTCGTGAGCTGCGCAAGGACTTCCCCGAGACGGGGGCGGTGCTCCAGGCCTACCTCCGTCGGACCCAGGCCGACTGTCGAGACCTCGCCTACGAGGGCTCGCGGGTCCGGCTGTGCAAGGGCGCCTACAAGGAGCCCGAGTCGGTGGCGTTCCAGGACAAGGCCGAGGTGGACCGGTCCTACGTGCGCTGCCTGAAGATCCTCATGAACGGTCAGGGCTACCCGATGATCGCCAGCCACGACCCCCGCCTGATCGACATCGCGGGGGCGCTGGCCACCCGCTACGAGCGCACCCAGGGCTCCTACGAGTTCCAGATGCTCTACGGCATCCGTCCCGACGAGCAGCAGCGGCTCACCGAGGCCGGCGAGAAGGTCCGCGTCTACGTTCCCTACGGCAACGAGTGGTACGGCTACCTCATGAGACGCATGGCCGAGCGTCCCTCGAACCTGCGATTCTTCCTGCGGTCGTTGCTCTCGAAGAAGTAAGGAGGTCCGCGGATGCCCCAGCTGGCGATCATCGGTGCCGGAGTCATGGGGGAGACCCTCCTGTCCGGGCTCATCCGCGCGGGCCGTCCCGTCGACGACCTGATGGTCGGTGAGAAGCGGTCCGAGCGCGCCCAGGAGCTCGAGGAGCGCTACGGCGTGACCGTCGTGGGCAACGTCGAGGCTGCTCAGAAGGCCGACACCCTCGCGCTCGTCGTCAAGCCCCAGGACATGGCCGACCTCCTGAAGGAGATCTCACCGACGGTGCGTCCCGGACAGCTCGTCGTCTCGCTCGCCGCCGGCATCACGACCGCCTTCCTGGAGTCCCACCTTCCACAGGGGGTCGCGGTCGTCCGGGTCATGCCCAACACCCCCGCGCTCGTCGACGAGGGCATGGCGGCGATCTCCCGCGGGTCCCACTGCGACGAGCAGCACCTCGTCGAGGCGGAGGCGCTGATGGCCTCGACCGGGCGCGTGGTCCGGGTCCCCGAGAGGCAGCAGGACGCCGTCACCGCGATCTCCGGGTCCGGGCCGGCGTACATCTTCTTCGTCGTGGAGTCGATGATCGAGGCCGGCGTGCACCTCGGGCTCCCGCGCTCGACCGCCTACGAGCTGGTCGTCCAGACCCTCGTCGGCTCCGCCAAGCTGCTCCGCGAGACCGGTGAGCACCCCACGGTGCTGCGGGAACAGGTCACCTCGCCCGCCGGTACGACGGCCGCGGCGGTGCGCGAGCTGGAGGACCACAAGGTGCGGGCGGCGTTCCTGACCGCTCTCGAGGCGGCCCGGGACCGGTCCCGGGCACTCGCCGAGGGCTCCTGAGGCCGACACCATCGACGCCGGGCCCGGAGTTCGCTAACCTGCGACAATAACCCAGTGCACGTCGACCTCCGGAGGGTCCGATGAGCCACATCGGCGAACCTGCTGCCCGTGACCAGTGGGGCACGAAACTTGGCTTCATTCTTGCCGCGATGGGTTCGGCCATCGGCCTCGGAAACATCTGGCGCTACCCCTACCAGGTGTACGAGAACGGTGGCGGTGCCTTCCTCATCCCGTACTTCGTCGCCCTCGCGACCGCGGGTCTGCCGATCCTGATCCTGGAGTACTCCCTCGGTCACCGCTACCGCCAGGGTGCCCCGGCGACCTTCCACCTGATGAAGGAGAAGTGGGAGTGGCTGGGCTGGTGGATGGCGGCGGTCTCGTTCGTCATCGCCACGTACTACATCGTGATCCTGGCCTGGTGCCTGAGCTACTTCTACTACTCCTTCGGTGAGCAGTGGGGCGACGACACCGTCGGCTTCTTCATCACCGAGTACCTCGCGACGTCGGGCGGCGCGGACCCCTCAGGCTTCTGGGAGGTCGGTGGGATCCAGTGGAAGCTCCTGCTCCCGCTTGCGATCGCCTGGGCCCTCATCTACTTCCTGCTGGTCCGCGGCGTGCGCAGCGGCATCGAGCTGGCCTCGCGCATCCTGATGCCCGCCCTCATCGTCATGCTGCTGCTGATCGTGATCCGCGCGGTCACGCTCGACGGTGCGTTCGACGGCCTCGACGTGCTGCTCACGCCGGACTTCGGGGCCCTCACCGACCCGTCCGTCTGGGTCGCGGCCTACGGGCAGGTGTTCTTCTCGCTGAGCATCGCGTTCTCGATCATGATCGCCTACTCGAGCTACCTGCCGCGCAAGACCGACCTGTCCAACAGCGGCCTCATCGTCGGTCTGTCCAACGCTGGCTTCGAGTTCCTCGCAGCCATCGGTGTCTTCGCCGCGCTCGGCTTCCTCGCCCTCACCCTGGGCGCGCCGGTCGACGAGGTGGCCGGCGGTGGCGGTGTGGGTCTGGCCGTCATGGTCTTCCCGCAGATCATCAGTGAGCTGCCGGCCCTCAACGCACTCTTCGGCGTCCTGTTCTTCGGCACCCTGTTCTTCGCCGGCGTGACCTCGATGGTGTCGATCCTCGAGGCCGTGATCGCCGCGATCCGCGAGAAGTTCGACCTCGCCCGCACCACCGCGGTCAACTACATCGTCGGCGTCGCCGCGTTGATCAGCCTGCTGTACGTCACCCGCGGCGGCCTGTTCTACCTCGACACGATCGACCACTTCGTCAACAACTACGGACTCGTCGTCGCCGGCCTCGCCGA
>DATHVS010000079.1:0-8838 GCA_035461195.1 Nocardioidaceae bacterium | reverse complement strand
ACATCGGATGGTCGTCGACGACCATCACCCGGATCGCGCTGCTCTCCACGTCGCCTCCCACGGTTGCCGTGGCCGCAGGCTACCGAGGCCTCTCCGCGCGCAGGTAGCGCCCACGCCGGTGCACGAGTGGCTCCCGCTCCTCACCGACCTCGACATGCTCCACCGTCGTGTCGAGGAACAGCGACCAGCCCACCTCGCGCTGCTGGCTGGTGATCCGGACCCCGGCCCAGGCGCTGGCGCCCTCGAGCCTCGGGCCCCACTCGGTGTCGGTCCAGGTGCCCATCCGGAACGGCCCGCCCGGTGCGGGAGCCAGTCCCGCGAACGCCTCCGCAAGGTCGCGGTGCGGCCACTCCAGAAGCTGTACGACGGCTGTCCCGGTGTCCTCGACGGCGTCCGCGAAGTCCGAGTCCGGGTCGACCAGGGCCAGCACATGTGCCGGGTCGCCGTTGGCGACCATCAGCGACGACACCGTCAGCCCCGCCCGGCCGCGCCCCTCCCCCGTCGTCCAGAGGGTGACCGTCCCGCCCAGGCGGCCGCGCAGTCGACGCACCGGGTCACGCTCGGACTCGGGCTCGGCGAACGGATGCTCGGAGTGGATCGTCATGCGGCCTCCTCGGCGCGGCGCTTGATGCCCGCGGCCTCCATCGCGATGTAGCGGTCGGTCAGCTTGCTGCCCATCCGGCCCACGACACCCCCGAGGGGTCCCGACTGCTCGAGGACGAGTCGCAGCCGGGTCCTGCCTCCGTCCAGCGGGGAAATCTCGTGAAGGCCTGCAGTCCGGAACCCCGGGCCGCGGGCCTGCCAGACGAAGCGCTCCTGGGCGACGAGCTCGGTCACGGTCCACGTCGCGGCCGGCAGCTTCGGCTGGTGGATGCGCACCCGCATCCCCTGCCGAAGCGGGCCGTCCTCGAGCTTCTCGACCTTCGTCATCGACTCTGTGTACTGGGGCCAGGACTCGACCTCCATCAGGACCGGCCAAACCTCCTCAGGCGGTGCGTCGATGGTCACGGACGTCTCGTTGTGTGTGCTGCCCATGCCTCGCAAGGTACCGCCGGAGCCCGCTCGTCCGCTGCGGCCCGCGGCTTCGTTCATCGCGGGAAGGTGAGCTCCCACTCGGTGCCCTGGCCGGGTGCGGTCACCACGGTGGCGGTGCCGCCGAGGTCCGCGGCGCGGCCCCGGATCGACTGGGCGACACCGAGCCGGCCTTGCCCCTCTGCTTCGTCGAGCCGCCCGGAAGGGATGCCGGGACCCTCGTCGCGCACGGTCACGACCAGCTGGTGGCCGAGCTCCTCGAGCAGCACCCAGGCCGGAGCCTCGGCGCCGACGTGGTGGGCGACGTTGTCGAGGCAGGCGCGGACCGCGGCGAGGATCTCGTCGGCGTCCGGAGCGTCGACCTCGACCGGGGTGCCGGGGACCGACACGGTGACGTGCGCACTGCCGAGCCCCCGGAGCGTCTCGGCCAGGTCGACCGTCCCGAGCGCCGACTGAAGCTCCACCGAGGAGGAGTACGCCGGGTTCGAGCCCCCGCCCTGGACCAGGGCCCGCAGAGCGGCCTCCTGCTCCCCCGCCAGCCTGCCAAGCTCGGCCGCGTCACCACCGATCTCCCGGCCCCTGCGCTGCACGAGCGCGAGCACCTGGAGGACGCCGTCGTGGACCACGCGGGCGAGGCGGGCGCGTTCGGCGGCGGCGGCCGCCTCCCGCTCGGCGCGGTCACGAGCCGCGGCCATCTCCTTGAGCAGCCCCGAGGTGTAGCCGAGGACCGGGCCGCCGATCATCAGCAGGAACAGGTTGCCGAGGTTGGTCGAGTCCAGCTCGGGCCGGATCGCGAGGTCGGCCAGCGAGACGGCGGTGGAGGCGAGCAAGCCGCCGACCCAGTGCCAGCGGATGCCCCACGCGAGCACCGCGCCCATAACCCAGAACCCGGGAACCGTGGACTCGAGGTTCTCGCCCATCGCGAGCGGCGAGGCGAGGAGAGTCGCCGCCGTGACGGCGAGGTCGGTGAGCAGAAGCGGGGCCCGTCTGAGCGCCGGCTGGTCGTAGGCCCAGACCGCGACAGCCGTCCACACTGTCATGAGCACGAGAATCACCGCGGCGTCGCCGGCGTCCTCGAATCTGTCCCAGCGGTAGACGTTCCACGCGACGGCGTTGGCGAGCACGACCACGCGGAGCACCGCGAGGGCACGGTACATCGTGGTCTCGACTGCCACGGTGGCCGCGTCCGTGCGCGCGCCGTCCCCCAACGGCCGGGTCATCCTCAGGAGGCTTTGAGCCCGGTGGTCCCCGGCTCCGCGGCCAACTCCTTGGCGGCTGCGCCCTTCTTCGAGGCCTCCTTGTCGAGGGCCTTGGCCTTGGTGGCGTACATGTCGACGTACTCCTGGCCGGAGAGCTGCATGATCTCGTACATGATCTCGTCGGTGATCGACCGCAGGATGTAGCGGTCGTTCTCCAGGCCCTCGTAGCGGGAGAAGTCCAGGGGCTTGCCGAAGCGCACGACCGGTCGGGTGAACGATCCGAACTTCTTGCCCGGAGGGGCCACCACGTCGGTGCCGATCACGGCGACGGGGATCACGGGGACGCCGGTCTCGAGCGCGAGGCGGGCCACGCCGGTCTTGCCGCGGTAGAGCTTGCCGTCGTGGGAGCGGGTCCCCTCGGGGTAGATCCCGAAGAGCTCCCCCTTGGAGAGGGTGCGCTTGGCCGACACCAGCGCGCCCTCGGCGGCGCTGCCGCTGGAGCGGTCGATGGGGACCTGACCGGAGCCGGAGAAGAACGACTTCTGGAGCCAGCCCTTGATGCCGCGGCCGTTGAAGTACTCGGCCTTGGCGACGAACGTGACCCGTCGCGCCAGTGTCAGCGGCATGAACAACCAGTCCGCGTAGGACAGGTGGTTGCTCGCGAGAATCGCGGGTCCCTCGGCGGGGACGTTCTCGGCTCCCTCAGCGTGGGGCCGGAAGACGAGGCGCAGCAGTGGGCCGAGAAACACCCATTTGAGCAGCCAGTAGAACACCCGTGGACCTCCCTGTTGATGGGCAAACCC
Source organism: Nocardioidaceae bacterium (assembly GCA_035461195.1). Taxonomy (GTDB): domain Bacteria; phylum Actinomycetota; class Actinomycetes; order Propionibacteriales; family Nocardioidaceae; genus Nocardioides_C. Next base: position 5,804 of record DATHVS010000079.1, on the reverse strand, counting down.
TAGCCCCGTTTCACCCCGCGTGCGACGATGCCCACGAGTGGTCCGCGCCGGTACGACGCGGGCGACCTCTGATCCCACCGCACGCACCCTGGAGTACCCGTGTCCTACGCACCTCATGCCGAGCCGTTCTTCGCCACCGGCGAGCCCGACGACACCCACGGTCAGCGGGTCGGCGTCCTCCTCAGCCACGGCTTCACCGGCTCGCCGGCGTCGATGGTCCCGTGGGGCCGTCACCTGGCCGAGCAGGGGTTCGGCGTCGCCGTGCCCCGCCTCCCCGGGCACGGCACCAGCTGGCAGGAGATGAACCGGACCGGGTGGCAGGACTGGTATGACGAGCTGGTCCGCAGCTTCGAGAAGCTGAAGGTCGAGCACGACCGCGTCGTGGTCGGGGGCCTGTCGATGGGCGGCGGGCTGGCCCTCAAGCTCGCCGCGGACCTGGGCCGTGACGTCTCGGGGGTCATGCTCGTGAATGCCGCTGTGGCGTCGAGCAACAAGCAGCTTCTCGCCGTGCCGCTCCTCAAGCGGGTCATCCCCTCGACGCCAGGCATCGGCAACGACATCAAGAAGCCCGGCGCCGACGAGCACGGCTACGACCGCGTGCCGCTCAAGGCGCTCGGTGAGATGGTGAACGGCTGGAAGAAGGTCCGTGAGGACCTCGCCAAGGTCACCCAGCCGATCATCCACTTCCGCTCCGCCGAGGACCACGTCGTCGACCCCTCGTCCTCGCGAATAATCGCCAGCAAGGTCTCGTCTCTCGAGGTCCGAGAGCGCATCCTGGAAAACAGCTACCACGTGGCTACGCTCGACAACGACGCCGAGCTGATCTTCGAGGAGTCCGTCGAGTTCATCCGGCGAGTGACCGTCACCAAGTGACCCCTGGCGAGTGAGGACATGGCACACACCCCCGACGAGCCGAACGAGCCCCCCGAGGGTGGGGACTCGTCACGCGACTCGGGGGCCGGCCGCCGCATCGACGAGGACGCCGCCTGGCGCGAGATCGTCGAGAACTACGGCGAGCGTCCCTCACTCGGGGCTGCGCCCGCCGAGCCGCCGGCACCGGAGGAGCCCGCTCCTGGCGACGAGGACAAGCCGAGTGAGGAGCGGCTGAAGGGCCTGTTCCGGCCCACCTGGGACGACCCGGTCCAGACCGAGGCGACCTGGGAGGACGAAGGCCACTTCATCCCTCCGACGCCCCCGCCCGTGCGCGTGACCGACCCGCGTCGGCGGCTCGCCTGGACGGGCCTGTTCGGCTCTCCTCTGGCGATGCTGGTGGCCGTCGTACTCGGGTGGCGGCTGCCCGACTGGATCATGTTCGGGCTCGCGTTCGGCTTCGCCGGCGGGTTCGTCTACCTGGTCGCGACCATGCCCAAGAGGCGCCCCGGGGACGGCTCGGGCGGCGACGGGGCGGTTGTGTAAGGATCGCCTTCGGCAACCGAAGGCGAAGGAGTCGTGCGTGCACAGCGAGACCGTCGAGATCACCGGCCACCTGATGGACACCGGCATCCTGTCGCGGGTGCTCGACGACATCCGGGAGTACGACGGCGACTACGTCATCGACCGGTTCGACGTCGGCCACGACGCCGGTGACACCTCCCACGCCGTGATCACGGTCCGCGCCGAGGACGAGGAGGCGCTCGAGCGACTGCTGATGCGCATCCAGACCCGCGGCGTCAACCAGGTCGACCCAGGCGAGGCCTCGGTGTCGGAGGTCGAGGTCGACGGGGTCTTCCCCGACCACTTCTACTCCACCACCAACCTCGAGACCCGGGTCCGGCTCGGCGGACGCTGGCTCCGGGTGGAGAACCCCGAGATGGACTGCGGCCTCATTGTCGAGGGCGAGGGGGCTGCCATGCGGGTCTACACGCTCCCCATGGCGGACGTGAAGGTCGGCATGAAGGTGGTCTGCGGCGCCAGCGGTATCAAGGTCGCCATCCCCGAGCCGCCCGCCGACGCCGGGGGCTTCGGCTTCATGGAGTCCGTGGTCTCCTCGGAGAAGCCCCAGGCCGTCCTCGTCCGCCAGGTCGCCGACGGTATGCGCGAGGCCAAGGCCGACGGCAAGAAGGTCCTGTGGGTCGGCGGCCCCGGCGTCGTCCACACCGGTGCTGCCCCCGCGATGGTCGCCCTGGTCAAGGCCGGGTACGTCGACGTCCTCTTCGCCGGGAACGCGCTGGCCACCCACGACATCGAGTCCGCCCTCTACGGCACGTCGCTGGGCATCGACCTCGCCATGGGCCGCGGCGTCGAGCACGGACACGAGCACCACATCCGCGCCCTCAACACCATCCGCAAGGCCGGCTCCATCAAGGACGCCGTCGACCAGGGCGTCCTGACCGGCGGCATCATGCACTCCCTCGTCACCGAGGGCAAGGACTTCGTCCTCGTCGGCTCCGTGCGCGACGACGGCCCCCTCCCGGACGTCTACACCGACGTCATCGAGGGCCAGCGCGCCATGCGGGCCCAGCTCGAGGACGTCGGCTTCTGCATCATGGTCGCCACCATGCTTCACTCCGTCGCCACCGGGAACATCCTCCCCGCGACCGTCCCGCTCGTGTGCGTCGACATCAACCCCGCCACGGTGACCAAGCTCGCCGATCGGGGCTCCTCCCAGGCGCGCGGCATCGTCACCGACGTCGGGCTGTTCCTCGAGCAGCTCGCGGTCGAGCTGGTGCCGGAGTATCGCAATCGGCGCGACTAGGGGGTCGCGGACGGCGGCCCTTGTTGGCGTGTTCGCGTTCCGGGCACTGCTCGAACCAGGTGCGTGAAACTACTTCGGCAGCGAACTCGCGGCCGCTGGTCACGTTGTTGGGCTTGGTCTCCTCCGCTGCCGTGACCGACACCCCAATCTTGGGCACTTCGGGCGTCGTCAGGCTACCTCGCGAGAGCGGGTGCGCTCGTGCTTGCTGTCTCAGTTCGGTGAGATTCGCACACTTCCGTCAACAGGTCTCACTGCTCGCATAGCAGGGCGGAAAACGCGCTATACGATCTCGACTTCTTGACCGTCACTGACACCACCCGTCTGGGCCATTCTCGCCCAATCGGCACCATGGACCACTCTGGGGTCAATAGCCTGACAAAGACACCTTGAGGGGGCACCACATGTCAGGCGTTCTTGCGTGGCGTCGACGGCGTTTCTGCCGTCGATCCGAGCGGGCTGCTGTCGCGGTCGAGTTTGCGTTGGTGGTGCCCGTTCTCGTGATGCTGCTGATCGGCACCATCACGACAGGGGTCTCCTACAGCCAGGCGCTTGGAGTCACGAACGCTGTCCGCGAAGGGGCGCGCTTCGGTGCCACCGCGAATGCTGCTGATGCCTCATGGACGACTGACGTGATCTCACGTGTCCGTGCGACCCAGTTCGACGACCCAGGACTGAGCACCTCCGTGTGCGTCGAGTTCTGGCAGAACGGGTCGATGACGAAGGAGTCCTGTCCCTCCGGAGGCCCAGGGCTCACCGCCGCTGACAAAGATCGGTACGAGCTGCCGCCAGCGCCCGCTGGTGTCTGCCTCGTCCGTGTGGTGGCGGCGAGGAACTTCACCATCAGTGCCCCGCCGCTGTTCAGCGGCACGGCCAGAAAGCTCGTCCGTGGCTCCGTGGCAAGGTACGAGAGAACCGACAAGGTGCCGTCATGCGCTTGACAAGAAATCATCTTCTGCGGCGGGGAGACGAACGAGGGGCCATCGCCATCATGGTCGCCCTCGCGATGGTGGGCCTGCTGCTCGCCGGCGCCCTCGTGCTCGATTTCGGCATCGTCCGGGTGGAGCGGCAGGCGAACAAGCTCGCGGCAGACAGCGCAGTCACCGCTGGACTGCGGGCGGGTGACAGCGGAACCGGTCAGATGAACCCGGCCGCCGCGGTGTGCGGTGCCTTCGACTTCCTCCGGACCAACAACCCGCGACTCAGCGGCCTCCCGTCGCCGCCGTGCACGCCCCCCCCGAACGCGGTCTGCAATCCAGAGGACCCTGGCACGTGGAGGACCTACACAGGTACGACCGAGTTCGGTGGGATGAGGTATGAAGTCACCATCCAGTCGCCGTACACCTTCGACGGTTCCGGGTTCCCCGAGGACGACCTCCCCACTCTGACCTCAGATGTGGGCATGGAAGATTGGAACGGCTGCGACCAGCTTGGCGTCATCGTGAGGCAGCAGACGGAACGCGGGCTCGGCGTGTTCGCTGGTAATGAGGACCTGGACACAAGAATTCGCTCGGTCGGGCGAGTCAACCTCGGCGACGGGAAGCAGGCGCCGGCGCTGCTGCTGTTGGATCGGAAGAACTGCAGTGTTCTCACTGTCGGAAGCGCGGGAGGAGGCAGCACGAGCGAGATCAAGGTCTACGGCTCAGCGGATCAACCAGGCACTATTCATGCGGACAGCGACGCCTCGGTCTGCGCCAACAACGCCTACGTCTTCGAGGGAAACAAGACCGACGGCGTGGTCGCCTACTCTTCACAAGACGGAAGCAAGGCCGGGTCCCTGACGTCCGTGGCAGGGTTCTTGGCCAAGCCGCTCTCCGTCATTCGAGACGACCCGAACAAGGTATACGGCTACACAGGCAAGGACAGCGACTCTGTCGGCACGAAATCGGAGCCAACTGGGCGAAGCATTGTCACCCGCGAACCTGTGGACAAGCGCTATCTGGAGGGCGTGCGTGATGCGGTCGCAGAGGCCAACGGAACTGCGTTCAACCAGTCATCGTTCACCAGCCCGACTTGGAAGACGCTCACTGCTTGTGGCTCAGGCAACGGGACCGCCGTCAATGCACTCAACCTGACCGCGGCCGACAGGCTCTACGTCAACTGCTCCGGCTACAACAGCAACGTGGCTCTCAATGCAGGCACGATCTACTTCAACGGTGGGAACATCAGCAACGCCAACATGCCGAATGCCACCCGCGTCTACATCAAGAGCGCCACGGCGGACGCGATCAGGCTCACCAACGGCAACACGTTCGCCGTACGCGGCGGAGCCTTGGGCACCACAACCTGCAGCGACGACGCGGGGTTGGGGAAAGCCGCCAAGCTGGTGATCGACTCCGGCAAAATCACCGCTACAGGTGGCATGCTGCGCCTGTGCAACACCTCGGTGGTCTTGATGGGCGGCCGACCCGATGCATGTCTGCCGGCCGCGGGATTCGTTCAGCCGCCTACGGCTGCGCCGTGCTCCGGTGGGACCGGGACCGGGCAGGTGTCGATCGCTGGTGGTGCGTCTCAGGACTGGACCGCGCCCAACGAACACGCCGGCGCCATCCCCGAGGCTCAGCAGACGGCGGCCTGGCGAGGCAACCTCGAGGACTTGGCTCTGTGGTCAGAGAGCTACGGCGGGAGCAACAATCCGAGCTACAGCATGGCAGGTGGCAGCGGCATGCACATGGTGGGCGTGTTCATGACTCCCAACGCCACGCCATTCACCGTGACCGGTGGTGGTAGCCAAGATCTGAACAACGCTCAGTACATCGCCACGTCGTTCGTCGTCAAAGGTGGCGCGAGCCTGAAGATGCGGGTCGATCCGAATACCGTAGTTTCGCTTCCATCGTTCGACCGTTGGACCCTGGTCCGCTGATAGCAGTCAGTCGTCCCAGGCTTCGTCGGAGAGGTCGATCTTCTCCACCGGTGAGTCATCACACCGTCGGGAGTCATCGGTCGCCATGGCCGCGGCTGCAGCCTGAAGCAAGGAGGATGCAGCCGTGGTCAGGTGCTGCTTGACCTCAGGGCTGACCTCGCGCACGGCCGAGATCACCTGGCAGACGGGGCAGTACTTGCACGCCTGGTCGCCGGTGGCGATGTGCTCGTTGATGCTCTTGAGGGCCGA
>DATHVS010000078.1:0-10468 GCA_035461195.1 Nocardioidaceae bacterium | reverse complement strand
GTGGCTCCCGAGACGTGGCACTCCACGTTCGAGGCGTCGACCAAGAAGGACTGACCGCGGACACCATGCGGCGGCTGCGTGCCGCGCTCGAGACGGCCGGTTACACCTACGACGGTGTGGCCGGCCTTCTCGGCGCTACGGCGCATGCCGCGCTGTCCCGCACCGAGACCACCCCGGGCCTCCGGGCGACCGGGGACGGGTCACCGCTGGCCACGCTGGTGCGGCTGTGGCTGCTCCAGGCGCCGGTGGACCTCCGGGCCGTCGAGGCGGCGCTCCCCGGCCTGGTCGGCCCGCTCGAGGACCTCGGGATCGTGCAGCGCTCCGGCGGCGAGCTCAGGGCGCTGGTCGACGTACGGCCGTATGCCGACGAGGACCACGACTGGTGGGTCCTCAGCGACCTCACTCCCGGCCTGGACGGGCGCAACCTGCGTGTCGGGCCCGACCACGTGCTGGGGATCAGCTCGGCGTCCTCGTCGCTGGCCCAGCTGACGGTGCGCGAGCCCGTGGCGCGGGCGCTCGACCTCGGCACCGGCTGCGGGGTCCAGGCGCTGCACCTGGCGACCCACGCGCAGGAGGTCCTCGCCACGGACGTCAACGAGCGAGCCCTGTGGCTCACCCGTCTCAACGCCGAGCTCAACGGCGTCGCCGACCGGGTCGAGGTCGGCGAGGGCAGCCTCTACGACCCCGTGGCACATGAGCACTTCGACCTGGTCGTCACCAACCCGCCGTTCGTGATCTCCCCGGCCACCGACGAACGGCTGGTCTACCGCGACTCCGGCCTACCCGGCGACGAGGTGGTGCGCCGGGTGGTGAGCGGCGCGCCGGCGCACCTGCGTCCCGGCGGCTGGGCGCAGGTGCTCGCGAACTGGGTCATCGAGACCGACCGGCCCTGGGACGAGCGGCTGCGGGAGTGGGTGGCAGGCTCCGGCTGCGACGTGTGGGTGGTCCAGCGCGAGGTGGCCGACCCCGCGGCGTACGTCGAGCTCTGGCTCAAGGACGCCGGGCTCCACGGCATACCCGAGTACGTCGACCGCTACGACGCCTGGCTCGGGTGGTTCGAGGAGCGGCGCGTCGAGGGGATCGGGTTCGGCTGGCTCAACCTGCACCGGACCGACCGGACCGACCCGGTGCTCCGGTTCGAGGAGTGGCCCTACGACATCGAGCAGCCCCTCGGCCCGGAGATCGCCGACTGGGGCCGCCGCGTCGACCTCGAGCGGTCCCTCGACGACGAGGCGCTGCTCGCGGCCCGGCTGGTGGCGCGCTCCGACGTACGCCAGGAGACGTTCGGGCTGCCGGGCGCCGAGGACCCGGAGCAGATCGTGCTGCGCCAGCAGCGAGGACTGCGCCGGGCACGGAGGACGGACACCGTCGAGGCCGGCCTGGTGGGAGCGTGCGACGGTGACCTGTCGGTCGGGCAGATCCTCGACGCCCTCGCGACGATCCTGGGCAGCGAGCCGCCGGCCATGCGGGAGGGCTACCTCCCCGTCGTGCGTGACCTGCTCGTCGAGGGGTTCCTGACCGCCCGGACCTGACCGGGCCGCCCGATCACCGGCACGGGGCCTCGCCGTTGGCCTCTGGCGGCTACCGTTACCGTGGCGTGCGGGCTCCCTGCCCCAGGGTGAGGCAGGGGATGCACTGATGGAGGACACCGAAGAAGTGGCAGCCAAGAACTCACAGAACGGCGCAGGTCACAAGCTCGTGATCGTGGAGTCGCCTGCCAAGGCGAAGACGATCGCGGGCTACCTGGGCCGTGGCTATGTCGTGGAGTCCTCCATCGGCCACATCCGCGACCTGCCCCAGAGCGCCTCGGACATCCCCGCCGCGATCAAGGGCGAGCCGTGGGCCCGGCTCGGCGTGGACGTCGACAACGACTTCAAGCCCTACTACGTGGTCTCCAGCGACAAGAAGTCGCACATCACCAAGCTCAAGAAGCTGATGAAGGAGGCCGACGAGCTCTACCTCGCCACCGATGAGGACCGCGAGGGGGAGGCCATCGCCTGGCACCTCTACGACGAGCTGAAGCCGAAGATCCCGGTCAAGCGGATGGTCTTCCACGAGATCACCCCGCAGGCGATCCAAGCCGCCGTCGAGAGCCCCCGCGAGATCGACATGGACCTCGTCGAGGCCCAGGAGGCCCGGCGCATCCTCGACCGGCTCTACGGCTACGAGGTCTCCCCGGTGCTGTGGAAGAAGGTCATGTCGGGCCTGTCCGCCGGCCGGGTGCAGTCGGTCGCGACCCGGCTCGTGGTGGCCCGGGAGCGGGAGCGGATGGCTTTCCGCTCGGCGTCGTACTGGGACATCGAGGGCCGCTTCGACGCCGGTGCCGACCACGCCGACCGGATGTTCCCCGCCAAGCTCCACTCCGTCGACGGGTCCCGGGTGGCCCGCGGCAGCGACTTCACGGCGCAGGGTCAGCTCAAGGAAGGCGCCCAGGTGGTGCACCTCGAGCGCTCCCGGGCCGAGGCGCTCGTCGCGGCGCTCCACGACACCGACTTCGAGATCCGCTCGGTCGAGTCCAAGCCCTACCGTCGCTCGCCGTACGCCCCGTTCCGCACCACCACGCTGCAGCAGGAGGCCTCGCGCAAGCTCGGGTACGGCGCCTCCCGCACGATGTCGATCGCGCAGCGGCTCTACGAGAACGGCTTCATCACCTACATGAGGACCGACTCGACCACGTTGTCGGACTCGGCGATCGCCGCCGCCCGGGAGCAGGTGCGTGAGCTGTTCGGGTCGGAGTACCTCCCCGACAAGCCGCGCGTCTTCGCGTCCAAGGTCAAGAACGCCCAGGAGGCGCACGAAGCGATCCGTCCCGCCGGCGAACGGTTCCGCACCCCGGCGGAGACGGGCCTGTCGGGCGACGAGTTCCGCCTCTACGAGCTGATCTGGATGCGCACGGTCGCCTCGCAGATGAAGGACGCCGAGGGCCGCACCGTCTCGGTCCGGCTCGGTGGCGTCGCCGCGAGCGGCGAGGACGTGGTCTTCTCCGCATCCGGCCGGGTGATCACCTTCCACGGGTTCCTCAAGGCGTACGTCGAGGGCCGGGATGACACAGGCGACCCGGACTCCAATGCCCCTGACGACCGCGAGACCCGCCTGCCCGCCGTGGCGGAGGGCGACCCCGTCTCGGCGGCGGCGTTGAAGGCCGCGGGCCACGAGACGAAGCCTCCGGCCCGCTACACCGAGGCCACGCTGATCCGCGAGCTCGAGGAGCGGGAGATCGGTCGGCCGTCGACGTACGCCTCGATCATCGGCACCATCCTCAACCGCGGCTACGTCTACAAGAAGGGCACCGCGCTGGTGCCGGCCTGGCTGGCGTTCTCGGTGATCCGGCTCCTCGAGGAGCACTTCGCGCGCCTGGTGTCCTACGAGTTCACCGCGACCATGGAGGACGTGCTCGACGAGATCGCCGCGGGTCGCCGCGAGCGCAACACCGAGCTGGCCGCCTTCTACTTCGGCGACGGCGACGTGGAGGGGCTGCACAAGCTGGTCAGCGAGCTCGGCGAGATCGACGCGCGCGACCTGGCGACATTCCCCATCGGCGAGGGCATCGACCTGCGCGTAGGTCGCTACGGCCCCTACATCGAGACCACCGACGGTAAGCGGGCCAACGTGCCCGAGGACCTCCCGCCCGACGAGCTGGGCGTGGAGAAGGCCAAGGAGCTCCTCGAGAACCCCGCAGGTGCGGAGACCGAGCTCGGCAAGGACCCCGAGTCGGGCAACCTCGTGGTGGCCAAGAACGGCCGCTACGGCCCCTACGTCACCGAGGTGCTCCCCGAGGACGCCCCCAAGAGCGCGAAGCCGCGCACGTCGTCGCTGTTCAAGACGATGTCGCTGGAGACGATCACCCTCGACGACGCCCTGCGTCTGCTCACCCTGCCCCGGGTGGTGGGGACCGACCCCGAGTCGGGGGAGGAGATCACGGCGCAGAACGGTCGCTACGGCCCGTACCTCAAGAAGGGCACCGACTCGCGCTCGATCGACGAGGAGGAGAAGCTCCTCACGATCACGCTCGAGGAGGCCCTCGAGATCTACAAGCAGCCCAAGACCCGTGGTCGCAGGGCCGCGAGCCCCGGCCGTGAGATCGGCGATGACCCCGCCACCGGCGCCAAGATCACCGTCAAGAGCGGTCGCTTCGGCCCCTACGTCACCGACGGGGAGTACAACGCGACCCTCCGGCAGGGCGACGACGAGGCGACGATCAGCCTCGAGCGGGCCGCAGAGCTGCTCGCCGAGAAGCGGGCAAAGGGCCCCGCCCCCAAGAAGCGTGGCGCCAAGAAGTCGGCGAAGAAGACGGTGACGAAGAGGACAGCGGCGAAGAAGACGACCAAAAAAGCCACGACGAAGAAGGCCGCCGCCAAGAAGTCCCCCTAGGCGTGCTCGTAGGGTAGGCGCTGTGAGCGACCACGAGGCCACGCACTCCTCGGCCTCCTCGGTCGAGGAGCTGAGGCATGCCCCGGCGCACTCGCTTCTTGCGGTGCTGCGGATCCACGACTTCCGCCTCCTCTGGGTCGGCCTCGGCCTGTCCAGCCTCGGTGACTGGATCGGCCTGCTCGCGCTGACCGCGATGGCCAACCAGTTCGCGGCCGAGGCGACCGGCGGCTCCTACCTCGCCCAGAACTTCGCCATCGCCGGTGTGCTCTTCCTGCGCGTGCTGCCCGCCCTCGTCATGGGCCCCATCGCCGGCTGGATCGCCGACCGGATCGACCGGCGCTTCGTGCTCGTCTGGGGCGACTACGTCCGCGGCGCCCTCTTCGTGACGATCCCCCTCGTCGGGACCCTGTGGTGGGTCTTCGTCGTCACCGTGCTCGTCGAGATCGTGAGTCTGGTCTGGCTGCCCGCGAAGGACGCCACCATTCCCAACCTGGTGCCCCGTCACCGCCTCGAGGCGGCCAACCAGATCAGCCTCGCCACGACGTACGGGTCGGCGCTCCCGGCTGCGGCGCTGTTCACCGGCCTGACGCTCATCGACAAGTTCTACCGCAACCTCTTCGTCGACTTCCCCAACGGTCCGATCGACCTCGCGATCTACTTCAACGGCATCTCGTTCGTGGTCTCCGGGATCGTGATCTCGCGGCTGCGCGACCTGCCCCGCGGCCCCGCGACGGGGGCCGCCGCGGGCAGTCCGCTGCGCGTCGTGGTGGACGGGTGGAAGTACGTCGGCGGCACCCCTCTCGTGCGCGGGCTCGTGGTCGGCATCATCGGCGCGTTCGCCGCCGGCGGTGTGGTGATCGGCCTGGCCCGCACCTTCGTCGCCGACCTCGGTGGCGGCGAGCCGGGATACGGCATCCTCTTCGGTGCGGTCTTCCTGGGACTGGGCCTCGGCATGTGGCGCGGGCCCCGGCTGCTGGTCGGGCTCTCCCGGCCTCGGATGTTCGGCCTGGCCCTGACCTCTGCGGGTCTCCTGCTCTTCCCGCTCGCCCTGGTCCAGCAGCTCGAGATCGTCACCGCGATCACCATCGTGCTGGGATTCTTCTCCGGCGTCGCCTGGATCACCGGCATCACCCTCCTCGGCCTCGAGGTGCCCGACGAGCTCCGCGGCCGGACCTTCGCGTTCGTGGGCTCGATGGTCCGCCTCGCGCTGGCGCTGGTGCTCGCGACCGCGCCGCTCGTCGCCGGCATCATCGGCACGCACAACCCGGTGATCCTCGGCAAGGAGTACGTCTACAACGGCGCCGCGATCACGTTCCTCATCGCCGCCGTGGGCATGACCGTTGTCGGTGTCGCCTCGTACCGTCAGATGGACGACCGAAGAGGAGTCCCGTTGCTCAACGACCTGCGCACCGCGTTCTCCGGGTCGCCGGGGGTCTACTCCGCGACGGGCGTGTTCGTCGCGCTCGAAGGCGGCGAGGGTGCCGGCAAGTCCACGCAGTCGCGCAGGCTCGCCGACTGGCTGACCCGAGAGGGCTACGAAGTGGTGCTCACACACGAGCCCGGGGACACCGAGGTCGGTCAGAAGCTGCGCAGCATCGTCCTCGACCCCTCGACCGGGTCCATCTCCGACCGTGCCGAGGCGCTGCTGTACGCGGCCGACAAGGCCGAGCACGTCGACCGCGTCGTCGCCCCGGCGCTCGCACGCGGCGCTGTGGTCATCAGCGACCGGTACGTCGACTCCACGCTGGCCTACCAGGGCGCCGGACGCGACCTCGTCGACCGGGAGGTCGAGAAGGTCGCTCGCTGGGCAACCGGCGACCTGCGTCCGCACCTGACGGTCCTGCTCGACCTGGCCCCCCAGACCGGACTCACCCGGTTCGAGGAGCGCGACCGGATCGAGTCCGAGGGCCTGGAGTTCCACGAGCGGGTGCGTGCGGCGTTCCTGCGCCTGGCCTCGCTGCACACCGAGCACTACCTCGTGGTCGACGCCCGCCAACCCGTCGAGACGATCGCCGCCGCCGTGAAGGCCAGGGTCCTTCCGCTGCTCGAGCAGGCGGTGCGTCGACCCGGCCTGGAGAGCGGACCCTCGACCGACGGCGAGGCGGGTGCTGAGGCCGAGGAGGGTCGCCCCGAGGCCGGCCGGGCCGAGGAGCGGCAGGAGGGCCAGACATGAGCCCGGCCACCACGTCCCCCTCGGTCTGGTCGACCCTGGTCGGGCAGCAGCACGCCATCACCACCCTGCAGCGGGCGGTCGCCGGCCACGGCATGACCCACGCCTGGCTGTTCACGGGCCCGCCCGGCTCCGGGCGGTCCAACGCCGCGATCGCCTTCGCCGCAGCACTGCAGTGCGAACGGGGAGGGTGCGGCGAGTGCCACACCTGCCAGACCGTCCTCGCCGGTTCGCACTCCGACGTCAGCATCACCCGCACCGAGACGGCCGTCATCAAGGTCGACGGGATCCGCGACCTGGTGCTCCGCTCGGCCCTCGCACCGGCGCAGCAGCGCTGGCAGATCATGATCGTCGAGGATGCCGACCGGCTCAACGAGAGCTCCGGCAACGCCCTGCTCAAGGCCATCGAGGAGCCCTCGCCACGCACCCTGTGGCTGCTGTGCGCCCCCACCGTCGAGGACGTCCTGCCCACCATCCGCTCCCGGTGCCGCAACGTCGTGCTGAGCACCCCCAGCGCGGCCGAGGTCAGCGACTTCCTGGTCAACCGCCACGGCATCGATCCTCCGGTCGCGGCCTACGCCGCCCGCGCCAGCCAGGGCCACATCGGCCGGGCGCGGGCGCTCGCAGTCGACGAGGCGACCCGCAACCGTCGCCGAGAGGTCGTGTCCATCCCCGTCGGTCTCACCTCCCTCGGCGCCTGCATGAACGCCGCCGCCAACCTCGTCGACATCGCGAAGCTCGAGACCGAGGCGGTCGGGGAGCAGGTCAACGCCCGCGAGCGCGAGGAGCTCGACGCCGTCTTCGGAAGCGACCGCAAGGCCAGGACCTCCCGTTCCTACAAGGCCGCACTGTCCCAGCTCACCGAGAGCCAGAAGCAGCGCGCCAAGCGCCGGACCCTCGACGTCGTGGACCGGTGCCTGATGGACCTCATCTCGGTCTACCGCGACGTGATCGCCCTGCAGACCGATGCACCCGGCGACCTCGTCAACGAGGAGATGCGCGGCGAGATCGCCGGTCTCGCGCGGCAGTCCACCCCGGAGCAGAACCTCCGCCGGATCGACGCCGTGTTCGCGGCACGCGACAAGATGCTGGAGTTCCAGGTCCCGCCACTGCTGGCGCTCGAGTCGATGATGCTCTCTCTGCGCCTGTGACCCGCGCGGTCGGCGGCTCCGCCTACAGTGGGCGCGTGCCCACGACTTTCTCCCGCGCCGTGCGCAGGCGTCTCGGCGCCGTCGGCGCGCCCGTCGTACTCGTGCTCCTCCTCGCCGGCTGCCAGCTGAGCGGCGAAGAGGAATCCGAGGCGATGCCGGCCCCTTCGCTGTCCCCGAAGCCGTTGCCTAGCCCGACCGCGACGGACGGCGAGGCCGCGCTGGAGCGCTACTACGGCCAGGAGGTCGACTGGCGCCGCTGCCGCCAGCGCCTGCAGTGCGCCGAGGTCGAGGTGCCGCTGGACTACGAGGCCCCCGACGGGGAGACGATCACGATCTCGCTGCTGAAGGTCCGTGCCGACGACCCCGACCGGCGCGTCGGGTCGCTCGTGGTCAACCCGGGTGGGCCCGGCGGGTCGGGCATCGAGTACGCCGCCAACGCGGGCGCCTACTTCGGCGCCGAGCTGCGTCGGGCCTTCGACATCGTCGGCTTCGACCCGCGGGGAGTGGGCCAGAGCACGCCGGTCGACTGCCTGCCCGACGCGAAGCTCGACGAGTTCGTGGCCAGCGACCCCGACCCGGACACCCCGGCGGAGGTCGAGGAGGCCGACCGGAAGGTGCGTGAGTTCGGGGAAGGCTGTCTCCAGCGCAGCGGCGACCTCGCCGCCCACGTGTCCACCGAGGAGGCGGCCCGCGACGTCGACATCATCCGTGAGGTCCTCGGGGACCGACGACTCAGCTGGTTCGGCGCCTCCTACGGCACGTTCCTCGGGGCGACGTACGCCGAGCTCTTTCCCGAGCGCGTCGGGCGCATGGTCCTCGACGCGGCGCTCGACCCGAGCCTGTCCAACCTGGACATGAGTCTCGCGCAGGCCCGCGGCTTCGAGGTTGCGCTGCGGGCGTACGTCGGGGCCTGCGTCGACCGCGGCGGCTGCTTCCTCGGCGGGAGCGTCGACGCCGGCACCAAGCGGATCCGCCAGTTCCTCGACGAGGTGGAGCAGCAGCCCATCTCCGGGACGGAGCAGCGGAGGCTCGAGGTCGGCAACGCCGTCCTCGGCATCTGGGCTCCGCTGTACAACGAGGACTACTGGCCCCTCCTCGACCAGGCCCTGCGGACCGGCTTCGACGGCGACGGGCGTGCGCTGCTTGCTCTGTCCGACGCCTACACCTCACGGAGCCCGAGCGGGTACGCCGACAACTCACTCGAGGCGCTCTACGCCGTCAACTGCCTCGACCGCGCCGACTCCGTGCCCTCGTCTGAGGTCGCCGACCTCGTTCCGGAGTTCGAGGAGGTGTCCCCGACCTTCGGCGCGATCTTCGCCTACGGCCTCTCCAGCTGCGCCGAGTGGCCCGTCGAGAGCACCCGTGAACCCGGTCCCCTGACTGCCGAAGGCGCCGAGCCGATCCTCGTCATCGGCACCACCCGCGACCCGGCCACCCCGCTCGAGTGGGCCGAGTCGCTCGCCCGCCAGCTCGACTCGGGCATCCTCGTCGCCCGCGACGGCGACGGCCACACCGGCTACAACGCCGGCAACAAGTGCGTCGACGACATCGTCGAGTCCTACCTCGTCTCCGGTGACGTGCCGAAGTCGGACGTGCGGTGCTGAGCTGTCGGGCAGGATGAGCGGATGACCCGATACGGACCCCAGTTCGGTCCCGACATCACCTTCCTCGGCGTTGACAGGTGCGACCTCGACGAGTCCGCTTCGTTCGCGGATGCCGATGTCGTCATCGTGGGAGCCCCCTTTGACGGCGGCACCTCCCACCGACCCGGCACCCGGTTCGGCCCGATGGCGATCCGACAGACCTGCTACCTGCCCCACGACGGCTCACGGCCACACCTCGCGCTGCGCGTCGACGCGCTCCACGACCTCCGGGTCGTCGACGCCGGTGACGTCGAGATGTACTCCGGCGACGTGATGGCGTCGATCGCCTCGCTCGAGGAGGCGGTCTTCAAGGTCAGCTCCGCGGGCGCCGTACCCCTCGTGCTGGGCGGCGACCACACGATCGCGCTCCCCGACGCCACCGGGGTCGCCCGCCACCACGGCTACGGCCGTGTGTCGATGCTGCACTTCGACGCCCACGCCGACACCGGAGACATCGAGTTCGGGTCTCTCTACGGCCATGGCCAGCCGATGCGTCGGCTCATCGAGTCCGGTGCACTGCGCGGTGACCGGTTCCTCCAGATCGGGCTGCGCGGCTATTGGCCCGGACCCGAGACCCTGTCGTGGATGGCCGAGCAGCGGATGCGTTCCTACGAGATGACCGAGATCGGCTCCCGAGGCCTCGACACCTGCCTCGACGAGGCGTTCGAGATCGCGCTCGACGAGTGCGAGGGCGTCTTCCTCTCGGTCGACGTGGACGTCTGCGACCCCGGTCATGCGCCTGGCACCGGCACGCCCGAGCCGGGCGGCCTGTCGGCGCGCCAGCTCCTGGACTCGGTACGCCGAATCTGCCTCGAGCTGCCCGTCGTCGGCGTCGACATCGTCGAGGTCTCCCCGCCCTACGACCACGCCGAGATCACGGCCTACCTCGCCAACCGGGTCGCGCTCGAGGCGCTCTCGGGTATCGCCGCCAGGCGTCGTGGTATCGCACATGACCCCGCGGGACCGCTGCTCGAGGGGCGTTGACCGAGTCGGTTTCGGAGTTTCCGACCGCCTTCCGTATACTCGTCCGGCGTGCTCGGCTCCCGGTCGGGCACTGCGCCGCCTTAGCTCAGTCGGCAGAGCGATTCACTCGTAATGAATAGGTCGTCGGTTCGATTCCGACAGGCGGCTCC
>DATHVS010000077.1:0-9022 GCA_035461195.1 Nocardioidaceae bacterium | reverse complement strand
TCTTCAGCAGCACAGCGGCGTCGTTGACCATGTAGCGGGTCGCGAAGTTGTCGGTGCCGTCGACGATCAGGTCGTACTGCTCGAAGATCCCCATCACGTTGTGGTTGTCGAGCCGCTCCTCGTGGAGCACCACGTCGACGTGCGGGTTGGCCTCCGCGATGGACTCCTTGGCCGACTGCGCCTTGGGCTTACCGATGTCGCTCTGGCCGTGGATGATCTGGCGCTGGAGGTTGGACTCGTCGACCTCGTCGAACTCCGCGATTCCGATCGTGCCCACACCAGCCGCGGCCAGGTAGAGCAGCGCCGGGCTACCCAGGCCACCGGCACCGATCACCAGCACCTTGGCGTTCTTCAAACGCTTCTGGCCGGTCATCCCGACATCGGGGATGATCAGGTGCCGGCTGTAGCGTCGTACCTCGTCGATGGTCAGCTCGTCGGCGGGCTCGACCAGGGGTGGAAGGGACACGCGTGCTCCTCGGGCCATGTTCGGGGTCTCTTCGGCGTCTGCGGCTTGTGGCCGCATCTTGCGCAACACCGTCGGTCCCCACCATGTTCCCCGAGGCACGGTTCGCTCGTCGCGGCGGTCCCGTCATCTGGAACGTCGCGGCTCGGCCAGCACGACGACGTTGCTCAGGTACGCCGTGCCGTTCCAGTCCTCGCAGGTGATCAGCACGAGACGTCCCGGGACCGACTGGCTGAAGACTCGGGCCGCGTGCTCGGCGAGCGTGGCCTTGCGGTAGATCGTGACGTCGGTGACCTCGTAGTCGACCGAGCCCTTAGACGTACGGACCGTGACCGGGTCGCCGCGGCGCACCGCCTCGAGGTCGTCGAGGGCGCCACCACCGCTGCTGACGGTGTGACCGGTGATCAGCGCCGACCCGAGCTCGGCACCGGGCTGCGCCCCCGAGCGCCACCACCCGAGCACCTGGGGGTCCGACGGCGGGGTGAGCACGCCCCCCGGAGCGTCGACCCCGACTACAGGGACGTCCACCCCGAGACCGGGGACGACGACCCTGGTGGGCACACCCTGTACCCGGTGCGCCCGGAGCGTGCCGGTCGCGGTGAAAGGCTCCTCCGACGGCGCGGCCGGCTCGAGCCTGACGGGAGGCTCCACCACGTAGGGCTGCAGCTCCTCCGCCGTCGAGGAAGGCTGGCCGACCGGGTCCGGGGAGTGGGTGGTGGCCGTCGCACCCCACGCGACGGCCGCCCCTCCGCCGAGGATGAGCGCGAGGCCGAGCGCGGAGACCGTCAGGGTCAGGTCCCCGCGCCCGGCCGAGCTCCTAGACCTCGTGAGCACCGCGGCGACGCTGTCCCAGCTGCGCCGATCCGGCGAGCAGGAGCATCAGCAGGCCGGCGGCCACCAGGCCCTGGCCGAGCAGGCCGGCGCTCGAGCCCACAGGCGCGACCGGCCCCCCGAGCCCTGCCGCAACCGCGGTCGGGACCGCCTCGGCGTCGAGCACCTCGGCCGGCTGCACGCGCTCCGGCTTCGACTTCGGCTCGGACTCCTCGCCCTCCTCACCGGCGACCACGTCCTCGACGCAGACGCCGTCGGTCCCCGTGAAGCCCACCGGCACGGTCGCCTGGTCGCCCGGAAGGTTGGTGCACACGTCCGTCACCGGCGGGGGCGAGGTCTCAGGCTCCTCCACGCACGGCGGGCCTGCGGGCACGGCGGGCGAGACGAGCTTCTCCTCGGCCCAGGCCTCCTTGGCCGGCGTCACGAGCCGCTCTTCGGTGATCTCGGGAACCTCGGGGTGGTCGATGATCTCGGTCCACGCGTCCTTGCCCTCGGAGACGAGCACCTGCTCGGTCACCTCGCGGGTCTCGCCGGTCTTGGTCCAGCCGTCGGAGCCGGGGTTGGACCCGGCGTTCCACCCGTCGACCTCCCACCGCGGGCTCTGCGGATGGCCCGGGTTCCTGTGCACGTACTCGTACTCGACGCCGACGACCACGGTGTCGTACACCGGCGGGACCGCCGGGTGCTCGATCTCCTCGGTCCAGGCCTCCTTGCCCTCCTGGACGACGACGGTCTCGTAGACCGCCGGTTGCGCCGGGTGGTGGATCGTCTCGTACACCGCCTCCTGGGCGGGAGTGCCGCACGGCACCTCCTGTTCGGCGCCCTGGGCACTGCCCGCGGCGCCCAGGACGACCGCACCCGCGATCAGCGACGCCACGCCTACCGCCGCGATCGCGGCGCTCATACCGTCCCGGATCTTCCGGAACTTCGAAGTCATGCTCATTCCGTGCCACCCCCACTGGTGTCAGGACCTCGAAGGTGCACAGACAGGAGCGACGTGCGAATGCGTCAGCGTGATTACCCCCCCGGACGAGAAGTCCGGCCAATCCCCGAGAACCGCAGTGACGGTTCTGACGGCCCCCCGGCCTAGTACCTTCAGGACAAAGGCCCTGTTGGTTGGTTGTTTCCCCACTTATGACTGTTGCGCCTCGATACTCATCCCGCAACCGAAATGGGTGGATCGCGCCGTTTCTTTCCGCAGTCTTTACGTTCATCAAGAGAAACTGTCGTCCAGACCTGACGTCGGGACGGGCCGGCCATCGAGGCGAGCGCCTGACACATGGGGCGATTACCGAGGAGTAGGATTCTGCCGCAGCAGACCGAGACCGAGAGGCAACCCAGTGAGCACCATGGATGAGCAACGGCCGCACGGGGGCCGGATGCCGCGTACGGCGCGCCGGGCCCAGCTCCTGGAGTCCGCACTCGGGGTGTTCGTCGCCCAGGGGTACCACGCTGCGGCGATGGACGACATCGCCGACCGCGCAGGCGTCTCCAAACCCGTCCTCTACCAGCACTTCCCGGGCAAGCTCGAGCTCTACCTCGCGCTCCTCGACCAGTCCTGCGACACGATCATCGAGTCCACTCGCAAAGCGCTCGAGGCGACCGAGAACAACAAGGAGCGCGTCGCCGCGACGATGCAGGTCTTCTACGACTACGTCGCCAACGCCCAAGGCGCTTTCCGGCTGGTCTTCGAGTCCGACCTCAACAACGAGCCCGCTGTCCGCGAGCGCGTGGACCGGGTCACGACCGAGACGGCCTCCCTCGTGGCCGCCGTGATCCGTGACGACACCGGTCTGCCCGACGAGCACTCCCGCCTGCTCGCGGTCTCTCTGGTCGGCATGGCCCAGGTCAGCGCCCGCTTCTGGCTCGCCGACCCTCGGGGGATCGGCCAGCACGACGCCGCAAACCTCGTCTCGAGCCTCGCTTGGCGCGGCATCAGGGGCTTCCCCCGCACCGAGGAACACTCCTAGATCGGGAGCCTGGCGGCGGCGGTAGGGTCGTCGTACACGCGCCAGCGAGGCGCACCACGATCCACCCCGCCGGGTCCCCGGCGTGAGAGCAACGAGGAGGTCCTCCCATGGAGGTCAAGATCGGCGTCCAGAACGTGAACCGTGAGCTGGTCTTCGACAGCGAGCAGTCGAGCGAGGACATCGAGGCGATGGTCGCGAAGGCGCTGACGGGCGAGGACAGGGTCATCTCGCTGACCGACACCAAGGGCCGCAAGGTGATCGTCCCGACCGACAAGCTCGCTTACGTCGAGCTCGGGTCCCCGACCATCGGCCAGGTCGGCTTCAGGAGCTGACCAGGCGTCTCTCGCGTCAGGCCGCCAGGCCCAGCGCGGACATCCGCTGTGCGTGGTTCTCGGTCAGTCTGGTGAACATGCGCCCGATGGCGGCGAGGTCCATGCCCGGCCGGTCCACTCCGCCGGAGAGCAGCGCCGAGAGGGCGTCGCGCTCCGCCGCGACACGCTGGGCCTGGGAGAGGGCCTCGCCCATGAGCCGGCGTCCCCACAGCGCGAGCCGCCCACCGACCCGGTGGTCGGCCTCGATGGCCTTGCGGACCCGGTCGACGACGAACTCCGCCTGCCCGGAGTCCTCGAGGCTGTCGATGATCAGCTCACGGGTGTCGGCGTCGACGAAGGCTGCCACCTCCCGGTAGAAGTCGGCGGCCAGCCCGTCCCCGACGTAGACCTTGACCAGACCCTCGTGCCAGTCGCGAGGCGCAGTGTGCACGTGGAAGGCGTCGATCGGCGCCTGGAAGGGCTGCATCGCGGCGTACGGGTCCGCGCCGAGCTCGGCGAGCCGGTCCCGCAGGCCGATGAAGTGGTTGAGCTCGCGGGCGGCCATCGCGGCCATCTCGGCCTTGTCCTCGAGGCCGGGAGCCATCTTGGCGTCCTCGGCGAGCCGCTCGAAGGCCGACATCTCGCCGTAGGCGATGGCCCCCAGAAGGTCCACGACAGCGGCGAGGTACGTGGGGTCCTCGAAGGCCAGTGGAACCTCTGGCGTAGCCCCGGACGCGGGCTCGGACTCGGTCGTCTCCTGCGGCGTGTCGGTCATGCGCGCAGCCTACCGATAGACTTGGCCCGGACAGTACGTAGAGAGACCGGCAAGACCCCTGACTACCTTCAGAGAACTCGGGGTTCTCCCCGAGATCGCCGACGCCCTCGAGCGCGGCGGCATCACGACCCCTTTCCCGATCCAGGAGATGACCTTGTCGGTCGCCCTGCTCGGAACCGACCTCATCGGACAGGCCCGCACCGGCACCGGCAAGACGTTGGCGTTCGGCATCCCGGTCATCCAGCGCACCGTCGCTCCGCACGACCCCGACTACGCCGACCTGGCGGCACCGGACAAGCCACAGGCGCTCGTCGTCGCCCCGACCCGTGAGCTGGCGCTCCAGGTGTCGAACGACCTCAAGACCGCCGCGGCCGACCGCGGCTCCCGCATCCTCACCGTGTACGGCGGCGTGGGCTACGAGAACCAGCTCGAGGCGCTCGCCGAGGGCGTCGACGTCGTCGTCGGTACGCCGGGCCGTCTGCTCGACCTGGCCAACCGGAGGTCCCTGGACCTCTCACACGTCAAGGTGCTCGTGCTCGACGAGGCCGACGAGATGCTCGACCTCGGGTTCCTCCCCGACGTGCAGAAGATCCTGGCGAAGACGCCAGAGACGCGGCAGACGATGCTGTTCTCCGCGACGATGCCGGCCGCGATCGTCAGCCTCGCCCGCGTGCACATGCGGCACCCGATGAACATCCGCGCCGAGTCGGCCTCTGACGAACAGACCGTCCCGGCGACGGCGCAGTTCATCTACCAGGTGCACGACCTCGACAAGCCGGAGATGCTCGCTCGCATCCTCCAGGCCGAGAACTCCGGCATCACGATCGTGTTCACCCGCACCAAGCGCCAGGCTCAGCGGGTGGCGGACGACCTCGCCGAGCGCGGGTTCCCCAGCAGCCCCCTGCACGGCGACATGCCGCAGGTAGCACGCGAGAAGGCGCTGAAGAGGTTCCGCGACGGCAAGCTCAAGGTCCTCGTGGCGACCGACGTCGCGGCGCGCGGCATCGACGTGGCCGACGTCACGCACGTGATCAACTACAGCTGCCCCGAGGACGAGAAGAACTACCTCCACCGGATCGGCCGGACGGGTCGCGCGGGTGCAACCGGCATCGCGATCACCTTCGTCGACTGGGCCGACGTGACCCGGTGGAAGATCATCAACAAGGCGCTCGACCTACCCTTCGACGAGCTGCAGGAGACCTACTCGACCTCCGAGCACTTCTTCCACGACCAGGGCATCCCGCCGGGGACCAAGGGCCGCCTCGTGCCCGAGACCCCCGCGGAGAGACCCGACCGTGGCGAGAGAGCCGCCGGTGCCGAGCGGTCAGAGCGTCCTCGGCGCAGCCGGAGCCGGACGCGGACCCGTAGCGGCGAGAAGGTCGAGACGAGCACCCCGACCGCGGGCTCCGACGGGGGCGACTCTGCCGACTCCACCGGGTCCCGCAACCGGCGCCGTCGTCGCCGCACCCGCAGCGGCCAGTCCGGCACGGGCGGCTCGACCGACTGACACTCCCCCGCTCAGGCGAGGACGACCACCTTCGTCCCGACTGGCGCGAACTCCCACAGGGCGCGCGCGTCGGGACGCGCCTGTCGGATGCACCCGTGCGACTGCGGGGTGCCCAGCTCGGCCCGGGTCTGGACGGGCTCTCCCTTGTCGACGGGGATGTCGTGGAAGCCGATTGCAGCACGCGTGCCGTGGGCGAAGCGGACCATGTACTGCATCGTCCCCGAGTCGTCGATGCCGATGGCGTGCCGCGACGTGGAGTACACCTCGTAGGTTCCGGGCTTCACGTTGTCGGTGAGGCTGCCTGAGACGAGGTAGGTCCGGCGTACGCTGTCGCCGCGCCCCACCAGCCACACCCTCTGGGCGCTCATGTCGAACACCACGCGCCTGCCGCTGCCGGACCGGGCGGGCAAGGCGTCGGACGCGCCGGCAGCGGACTCGGCGGGGGTGGCGACCAGGACCGGTCCCGAGGCGGAGCCCTCGGTCACCTGGCGCCTCACGCCGATCGGATCGCCGTAGCCGGCCAGCTCGAGGCCGCTCTCGGGGACCGTGGCGGCGGGGCCTGCAGTCAGGGCGGCGGCCTGGGAACCGCTCGCTCCGGGGATGACACCGGCTGCACCGAGGACGGCCACCCCGGTGACTGCGATCGCGGTCAGGGCAATGGCGATGCGCCCGTAGCGCGGACGCACAGACCGGTGCCTCGGCGGTCCTCCGGGACGCGATGCCATACGCCCGAGTCTAGGCGCCCTTGGCCGCCTTCTCGATGAGACTTGCCGCCACGTCCCGATAGGCGTCGGCGCCACGGTTCTTCCGCGCCGTCGCGAGGATCGAGCGCCCGGCGGCGGGGGCCTCCGCGAAACGGATCGACTTCGGGATGGGTGGCTCGATCACGTCGAGGTCGTAGGTCTCCGAGATCGTCTCGAGGACCGTCCGCGCATGGTTCGTGCGGCCGTCGTACAGCGTGGGCAGCACGCCCCACACCGAGAGCTTCTTGTTGGTGAAGCGCCGTACGTCGTGGACGGTGTCGAGGAGCTGACCCACGCCGCGGTGGGAGAGCGTCTCGCACTGCAGGGGGATGAGGACACCGGCGGCCGCGGTGAGCGCGGCCACGGTGAGGACACCCAGCGAGGGCGGGCAGTCGAGCAGCACCCAGTCGTAGCCCTCGACGTCCTCGAGCGCGGCACGCAGGACGTACTCGCGGCCGGTGCGGGTGAGAAGATCGGCCTCGGCACGGGCGAGCTCGATCGTCGCCGGCAGCAGATCCACGCCGTCGTCGGTCGAGATGATGACCTCGGCGGCGTCGGTGCCCTTGGTGAGGACGTGGTGGACCGAGAGCTCGAGGTCCTCGGGATCGATGCCGAGGGAGAAGGTCAGGCACGCCTGAGGGTCGAGGTCGACGATGAGGACGGACTTGCCCTGCTCGGCCAGAGCGGCCCCGAGAGAGGCGACGGTGGTCGTCTTGGCGACGCCACCCTTCTGGTTGGCGATCGCGAGAATCTGTGTGCTCATCACGTGCCATTGTGCCCGAGACATGGTGAGGTCGTGGCCTCTGTCCGTGGAATGCTGTGCCGCATGTCTCCCGGAACCGCACTCGTCACGGGCCCCACCACCGGCATCGGCCGAGCCTTCGCCGAGGCGCTGGCCTCACGAGGACACGATCTCGTTCTCGTCGCCCGGGACGGCCGGCGTCTCGAGGAGCTGGCCGAGCACCTGCGCGGCGAGCACGCCGTGGACGTGGAGGTCCTTGCTGCCGACCTCGCCGAGCGGGAGGAGATCGCCCGGGTGGAGGCCCGGTTGGCCGACGTCGACCGCCCGATCTCGATGCTCGTGAACAACGCGGGCTTCGGCCACAAGCTGCCCTTCGCCGAGAACTCCGTCGAGGACGAGCAGGAGATGCTCGACGTCCTCGTCACCGCTGTGCTCCGGCTCACCCACGCGGCAGTCGGACCGATGCTCGCGCGAGGCGAGGGCACGGTCGTCAACGTGTCGAGTGTCGCCGCCTTCCTCCCCCGCGGAACCTACAGCGCGGCGAAGCGCTACGTCGTGTCGTTCAGCGAGTGGCTCGACCTGACCTACCGCGACCGGGGCGTGCGTGGCATGGCGGTCTGCCCGGGCTTCGTGCGCACCGAGTTCCACGAGCGGATGGGCGTCGGCCGTGACTCGGCGCCCGCCTGGATGTGGCTCGACGCGGACCGGGTGGTGCGGGACGCGCTCCACGACCTCGTCCGTGGCCGGACCGTCTCGGTCCCGAGCAAGCGGTACAAGGTGCTCGCCGCGCTCGCGCAGTACACACCCTCCTCCCTCCAGGCTCGCTTCCAGGGCCTCGGCCGCAGGTAGCCGGCTCAGCCCTCCCCGGTAACGAAGGCGCGAACGGCGTCGGCGATCAGCTGGACCGCGATCGCGGACAGCAGGAGGCCTGCGATCCGCGAGATCAACAGCACGCCACTCTCCCGGATCACCTTCAGGATAGGGATCGAGAAGCGCATCGATACCCAGAGCGCCACGTGGACCAGCACCACGGCCAGCGCGACCGCTGCGAACGTGTCGAACCCCTCGACCTGGTCGACGAACAGCATCGTGGCCACGATCGCACCGGGACCAGCCATCATCGGGGTCCCGAGAGGGACCAGCGCCACGTTGGCGTTGCCACCCGGTCCTGCGGCGATCGACTGCTCCTTGCCGGTGAGCAGCTCGAGCGCGATCAGCAGCAGGAGCAGGCCTCCCGCCGTCTGGAGGGCCGGCAGCGAGATGTGCAGGTAGCCCAGTATCTGGTGGCCGAAGAACGCGAAGGCCACGATCACGCCGAACGACACGGCCACCGCCTGCCACGCCGCACGGCGCATGGACGCAGCCGACCGGCCGCCGGTCAGGGCCAGAAAGACCGGGATGGTGCCGACGGGGTCCATGATCACGAACAGCGTCACGAAGACCTCGGTCAGCAGGACGAGGTCGAGCCAGCTCACGGGACGAGGACCTCCGGTGCGATCCGGCCCGCCGCCGCTGCCGACGCCCGGGCCAGCTCGACGAGCCGGGCGAGCTCGTCGGGGTCGGTGGTGTTGCAGCCCAGGTCGTGGTCCACCTTCCCCTCACCGTGGTAGTCGCTCGATCCCGTCACGACGAGGTCCAGGTTGCGGGCGATGGCGCGCAGCTCGGCCCGGGTCTGCTCGT
>DATHVS010000076.1:0-24639 GCA_035461195.1 Nocardioidaceae bacterium | reverse complement strand
CCGGTAGATCTCGTAGGACTTCCCGTTCACGTCCAGGGTGCCCTTGGCACCGAAGCTGTCCACACTCTTGGGGCTCGGCATGCCCGTCTCCTCACCGTCGGCTGTCGGTCCGGTACCCATCTTGCCGAGGACGTCAACGTGGCGAACCGGCCGGGTCACCGATATCTCTTGACGTCAAGATACATGACGTCGAGCGACGCCCGCCAACAGGCCCGACCGTGGAGGATCTTGTCCGTCCCGACCAGAAGGGTCCTACGTCCCTTTCGGGCCGGGTCGGGCCACGAAAGGCTTGGTGTCACACGGCTACGAGGAGGTGTGCTTGGCGCCCCGGCAGAGATGGTCACCACGGACACCGCGTACGCGACGAGGAGTTGACGCCGATGCCAGCCACCCCGGCCACGGAACACGCGACAGGACCTCTCTCCTGGCATGCAGTCGAGGCCGACGAGGTTGTCTCGACGCTCGGCACCGACCCGACCCGGGGCCTCAGCCACGCCGAGGCGGGCAGCAGGCTGGAGCAGCAAGGCCACAACCGTCTTCCGCAGGCGCGGCGTCGGGGCCCACTGCCCCGACTTCTCGGCCAGTTCGACAACCCGTTGATCCTGGTCCTGATCGTCGCCGGCATCGGCACCGTCCTGCTCCGCGACTACGTCGACGCCGCCGTCATCTTCGGAGTGGTCGTGATCAACGCGGTGATCGGGTTCGTGCAGGAGGGCAAGGCCGAGAAGGCCCTCGACGCGGTCAGGGCGATGCTCGCCACCCGCGCGACCGTGCTCCGTGAAGGAGAGCGGCACGAGATCGACGCAGCCGAGATCGTTCCCGGTGACGTCGTCCTGCTCGAGTCCGGAGACCGGGTTCCCGCAGACCTCCGCCTGACCCGTGCGCACAACCTGCGGGTGGAGGAGTCCGCGCTGACCGGCGAGTCCGTCCCGACGGACAAGGGCGTGGCTCCGGTTGCGGGCGACGCCTCGATCGGGGACCGCACCTGCGTCGCGTACTCCGGAACGCTCGTCGCCTACGGCCAGGCACGTGGGGTGGTCGTCGCCACCGGGGAGGGCACCGAGGTAGGTCAGATCGGCGCCATGGTCGGCAAGGCACCCACCCTCTCGACACCCCTGACCAGGCGCCTGGACCAGTTCGCCCGGCAGATCACCGTCTTCATCCTCGCCGTGGGTGTCGCCGCTTTCCTCTACGCACGGTTCGTTGGCGACTCGGAGCTCGTGGACGCCTTCCTCGTCGTCGTGGGACTGGCCGTCGCCGCCATCCCCGAGGGGCTCCCGGCGATCATCACGGTCGTGCTCGCCATCGGAACCCGCGCCATGGCGTCCAAGCGTGCGATCGTACGTCGCCTTCCGGCTGTGGAGACGCTCGGTTCGGTGAGCGTGATCTGCTCGGACAAGACCGGCACCCTGACGCGCAACGAGATGACCGTCGTCCGGGTCATGCTGTCGGACTCCGAGCTGGCCGTGAGCGGTGCCGGCTACCTGCCCGACGGCGGCTTCGCCGGTCCCGACGGTCCGACGGACGTCACGGACGACGCCGAGGTGCAGGAGCTGACCACCGCCGGCCTCCTGTGCAACGACGCGGTGCTCCGCCACGGCGACGAGGGCTGGTCCTTGGCGGGAGACCCGACCGAGGGGGCCCTGGTCACGCTGGCGCTGAAGGCAGGGCACGACCAGAACGAGCTGCGCGGCCAGCGCCCCCGCGTGGACCAGATTCCGTTCGAGTCCGAGAACCGCTACATGGCGACGTTGCACCACGACCACCACGGACGGGCTTTCGTCTTCCTCAAAGGTGCGCCGGAGCGGGTGCTGTCGATGTGCGGCTCTGCGGACCTCGACCGCTGGCAGAAGCGGATCGAACAGGCTGCGGCCAACGGTGAGCGCGTCCTCGCCCTCGCCCGCGCCGACGTGCCGCCCGGCGAGGACCGTCTCGACGTCGAGCACCTCCCGGACTCCTTCGACCTGCTCGGCATGGTCGGAATCATGGACCCGCCCCGTGAGGAGGCCGTCCGGGCAGTCGCGGAGTGCCAGAGGGCCGGCATCCGAGTGAAGATGATCACCGGCGACCACGCGGTGACCGCTGCGGCCATCGGGCGCGAGCTCGGCCTCGACACCGACGTGGCGCTCACCGGCGAGGCCATCGAGGGCATGGACGACGATG
Source organism: Nocardioidaceae bacterium (assembly GCA_035461195.1). GTDB lineage: Bacteria > Actinomycetota > Actinomycetes > Propionibacteriales > Nocardioidaceae > Nocardioides_C. The sequence continues at coordinate 22,476 of DATHVS010000076.1, read as the reverse complement.
AGCTGCGGGCAGCAGCGGCCGACAACGACGTCATCGCACGGGCCAGCCCGGAGCACAAGATGCGCCTGGTGGCCGCACTCCAGGCCGACGGCGACTACGTGGCCATGACCGGCGACGGCGTCAACGACGCCCCCGCCCTGAAGTCTGCGGACATCGGCGTTGCGATGGGCCACCGTGGCACCGACGCGGCCCGTGAGGCCTCCGACCTGGTCCTCACCGACGACAACTTCGCCACGATCGCCCACGCCGTCGAAGAGGGCCGCGTGGTCTTCGACAACATCAAGAAGTCGCTGCTGTTCATGCTGCCGACGAACGGCGGCCAGGCCGGACTGCTGCTCATCGCGATCTTCTTGGGCCTGACGATGCCGGTCAGCGTCGGCCAGATCCTGTGGGTCAACCTCGTCACCGCCGTGACCCTCGCCCTGGCGCTCGCGTTCGAGCCGGCCGAGCCCGAGGTGATGGACCATCCGCCACGACCGCCCAACCAGCCGCTCATCACGCGGCAGCTCGCGATGCGGGTGGCGTACGTGAGCCTCCTGATGGCCCTGATCGCGCTCATCGCGTTCGAGTGGGAGCTCAACCGCGGCAGCTCGATCGAGATGGCGCGAACCACAGCGGTCAACACGCTCGTCGCGGGAGAGGTGTTCTACCTCTTCAGCGTCCGGCACTTCACCAGGTCGGCGTTCACGCTGGAGACCCTCACCGGCAACCGCGTCGCGTTGATGGTGGCGGGCATCCTCGTGCTGCTCCAGATGGCGTTCACCTACTCCCCGCCACTGCAGGAGGTCTTCGACACCCGGCCGCTGGGCTGGGTCTCGTGGGCGGTCATCCTCGGCCTGGGCATGACGAAGTTCCTCGCGATCGAGGTGGAGAAGACCATCTGGCGGCGCCGCGGCGTCCGGCACCTCTGACCAGCCGGCGCCCCGCGCGGGGTCAGCCCGCGGCCGGGAGGAGTACGCCGACGCACTCCACGTGGTGGGTCATCGGGAAGATGTCGAAGGCCCGCAGCGACCCGAGGCGGTAGCCGTGCTCGGCGAAGATCGCGACGTCGCGGGCGAACGCGCCTGGGTCGCAGGCCACGTAAGCGACGGCCCGTGGGCGCAGGTCCACCACCGCTTCGACGACCTCACGCCTGGCGCCGACACGGGGCGGATCGAGCACGACCACGTCGCACCCGTCCCCGGCCAGGCCCCCGCTCAGGGCCCGCTCGACTCGTTCCACGGCCGCCTGCACCTGCGGCAGGTCATCGAGGTTGCGGGCGGCGTCGACCACTGCGACCGCGTCGGACTCCACTGCGACCACGGTGCCCTCGGGTCCTACCCGCTCGGCGAGAAACGCCGAGAACAGCCCTACCCCGGAGTACAGGTCGAGCGCACGCTCCCCGGGCCGGGGGTCGAGGCCGGAGAGCACCGCCGAGGTCAGAGCGTCCGCCGCTCCCGGGTGGACCTGCCAGAAGCCCGAGCCGGTCACCTCGAAGATCCGACCGGCTACCTCTTCATGAAGCACCTCAGTCCCCTCGACGTACACGTCGCGGCGCCGCTCCTCGATGAGCAGCTGCTCCCCCGTGCTCGACCTGATCGCCTCGACGGTCTCCGCACCGGGCCAGGTGCGGCTCAGGGCGCGTGGAAGGTCGGGGTGGCTGATCGGACAGTGGTCGATCCGCACCACCTCGCGAGAGCGGTGGCGGCGCAGCCCGGCGTGGCCCTCGGCGTCCACGGCGAGCTGGACCCGGGTGCGCCAGCCCAGACCCTCGTCGTCGCCGGGCACCGCCTCGACCGTGACCTCGACGTCGAGACCGGCGAGCCGCTGCAGCTGCTCGCGGACGACGGCGGCCTTGAGGTCTCGCTGGGCGGACAGTCGGACGTGCTGGAAGTCGCAGCCGCCACAGCGGCCCGGGCCGGAGAGAGGGCACCGTGGCTCGACCCGGTCCGGTGAGGCGGTCAGGACCTCGACGGCGTCGGCCCGGAGGAACCTCGATCTCTCCTCCCCCTCGGTGACCCGGACCACGACCCGCTCACCCGGGAGCGCGTGGCGGACGAAGACCACCCTGCCCTCGTGCCGCGCGACGCAGTGGCCACCGTGGGCCACCGGCCCCACGTCGAGGGTGTAGCGCTCCCCGACGAGCGAGCGTCCGCGCGGGGTCCGCGCACGCCCACGCCCGTGCCGCCTCACCTGCCGGGTCCGCGTGTCCGGCCCCGCCGGGTGTCGCGCACGCGCCCCCGGCGTACGTCGCCGGCACGGGCGGCATCCTGGAGCCGCTCGGCGCGCTCCTCGGCGAGCTCGGAGGACCGGAGCTGGTACGGCACCGAGATCACCATGATTCCCGGGTTGAACAGCAGCCTGCTCTTGAGCCGCAGCGCGGTCTGGTTGTGCAGGATCTGCTCCCACCGCCGACCCACGACGTACTCGGGGATGTAGACCGCGACCACCCCGCGAGGGTTGGACTTCCGGATCGTGAGGGCGTAGTCGACGATGGGCTTCACGATCTCGCGGTAGGGCGAGTAGAGGACCTTGAGCGGGATGTCGATGTTGCGACTGTCCCAGTCCTCGAGCAGCCTGGCCGTGACGACCGGGTCGGTGTCGACGAACACCGCCTCGAGGGTGCTCGGCCGGGACGCCGTCGCGTAGGCGAGGGCCCGCATGGTCGGCTTGTGCAGCTTCGAGACCGCGACGATCGCGTGCACGCGGGTCGGGAGCACCTGGTCGTCCTGCTCCACCGTGAGCTCCTCGGCCACGTCGTCGTAGTGGCGGCGGATGCTCTTCATCATCAGGTAGAAGGTCCCGATCGTCAGGACGGCGATCCAGGCCCCGGCCAGGAACTTGGTCACCAGCACCACCACGAGCACGACTCCGGTCAACGCCAGGCCGAAGGTGTTGATGGCGCGCGAGCGCATCATCCGGCGCCGGGCTGCGGGGTCGGTCTCGGTGCGGAGCAGGCGGGTCCAGTGCCGGGTCATGCCCAGCTGCCCCAGCGTGAAGGAGACGAACACACCGACGATGTAGAGCTGGATGAGCCGGGTCACCTCGGCGTCGAAGACCACGACGAGCACGATCGCGAGGAACGCGAGGATCATGATCCCGTTGTTGTAGGCCAACCGGTCACCCCGCGAGGCGAGCTGGCGGGGCATGAAGCCGTCCTTGGCCAGGATCGAGCCGAGGACGGGGAACCCGTTGAATGCGGTGTTGGCCGCGAGCAGGAGGACGATCACGGTCATCGCGATGACGAAGTAGAAGCCCACGGGGAAGTTGTCGAACACGCCCCGGGCGATCTGCGAGAGCACCGTGTGCTGGTCGTGGTCCTCCGGCAGCGGGCTCCCGTCGGCCTGTCTGAGCAGGTCGATGCGCAACGGGTCGACGTACTTCAGCCGCATCTCCCGGGCGAGGACGATGACGCTCATCATCATCGCGATGGCGATGATCGCCAGCATGAGCAAGGTGTTGGCGGCATTGCGGCTCTTGGGCTTCTGGAACGCCGGGACGCCGTTGGAGATGGCCTCGATACCGGTCAGGGCCACGCTTCCGGAGGAGAAGGCCCGCGCGAGGAGGAACACCAGCGCGACCGTGGTGATCTGGCCCTCGTAGCCCTCGGCGTGGACGATCCGGTAGCTCGCGCTCTCCGCCTCAGGCAGGTTCCCGAACAGCAGCCGAAGCTGGCCGTAGAGGGCCATGCCCAGCACGGCAACCATGAAGCCGTACGTCGAGATGGCGAAGATCCACGACGACTCTCGGATCCCGCGGAGGTTCAGGGCTGCGAGCAGCAGCACGAGCACGGCCGCGACGACGGCCTCACGCCCGGAGACGAAGTCCAGGGCGGCCCCGGCCGTGTGCACCAGGGAGGAGATCGACACCGCCACGGTCATCACGTAGTCGACCAGCAGCGCGCTGGCGACGGTGACGCCGGCATTCTGCCCGAGGTTGACCCGGGCGACCTCGTAGTCGCCGCCGCCACTCGGGTAGGCGTGCACGGTCTGCCGGTAGGAGGCCACCACGGTCAGCATCACCAGGGCGATGAGGGCCGCGATCCACCAGGAGTACACGTAGGCGGAGACGCCGACGAACGAGAGCATGATGAAGATCTCGTCCGGTGCGTAGGCCACCGACGACAGAGCGTCGCTGGAGAAGACGGGCAGCGCGATCCTCTTGGGAAGCAGCTGCTCGCCGAGCTGTGTGCTCCGCAGCTTGCGTCCCAGGAGGATTCGCTTGGATACGTCGGCAACACCCACGCATGGAAGGCTAGACCACGGTGCGGCACTACCTGACGCACCCAGGCATCCGGGCGGTGTAGCGTCTTACACGTGCATGTCGTGATCATGGGCTGCGGCCGTGTCGGCTCCACCCTCGCCCGGAGTCTCGAGGACCGTGACCACACCGTCGCGGTCATCGACAGCAACCCCGACGCCTTTCGTCGCCTGGGTCCCTCCTTCAACGGCACGAAGGTCACCGGGATCGGTTTCGACCAGGACGTCTTGGACCGGGCCGGCATCGAGAAGGCCGGCGCCTTCGCTGCGGTGTCGAGCGGTGACAACTCGAACATCATCGCCGCCCGCGTGGCCCGTGAGACCTTCGGCATCCAGCAGGTCGTCGCCCGCATCTACGACCCCGGGCGTGCCGAGGTCTACCAGCGGCTCGGCATCACCACGGTCGCCACCGTCAAGTGGACCGCCGACCAGGTGCTGCGACGGATCCTCCCCGCCGGGGCCGAGCCGGACTTCCGCGACCCCTCCGGCACCATCCGGCTCGACCAGTTCCGGACGACCGAGGCATGGGTGGGCCAGCGCACCGTCGACTTCCAACTCCAGTCCGGGAGCCGCATCGCCTGGATCGACCGTCTCGGCGAGGGCATGCTCCCGACCCGCGAGAGCGTGATCCAGGAGGGTGACGTGCTGCACCTGGTGATGCGTGAGGAGAACGCCAACCGGGTCTACTCCGTCTTCGAGCAAGGACCGGAGGCCGACTGATGCGAGTCGCGATTGCCGGAGCCGGAGCCGTGGGGCGCTCGATCGCCCGCGAGCTGATCGCCAACGGCCACAAGGTCCTGCTGATCGACAAGAACCCCGAAGCCATCAAGCCCGACCGGGTGCCGAAGTCCGAGTGGCTGCTCGCGGACTCGTGCGAGCTGTCATCGCTCGAGGAGGCCCGTCTCGAGCACTGCGACGTCGTGATCGCGGCCACCGGTGACGACAAGGCCAACCTCGTAACCTCGCTGCTCGCCAAGACCGAGTTCGGCGTCCCCCGCACGGTCGGCCGGGTCAACCACCCCAACAACGAGTGGCTCTTCACGGAGGCCTGGGGCGTGGACGTCAACGTCTCCACCCCGCGCATCATGTCCGCGCTGGTCGAGGAGGCAGTCACGGTCGGCGACCTGGTGCGCCTGTTCACCTTCCGCAAGGGAAACGCCAACCTCGTCGAGATGACGCTGCCGGAGGACTCGCCGTACATCGGCAAGCCGACCGGCCTGATCCCGTGGCCGGAGAACTGCTCGCTGGTCACGATCCTTCGGGACGGACGGGTCTACACGCCGACCCCCGAGCAGCCGATCGAGACCGGTGACGAGCTGCTGTTCGTCGCCGCCGCCGACTCGGAGGCCGAGCTGCAGTCGCTGCTCGCCCCGGTGGAGCACGGTCGCGACTAGACCGGTTCGTCTTGCTCCGTCGCGACGGGAGTGCGGTTGCGGGCGAGCAGCCAGACCATGCCGGCGAGAGCGGCGAGCTGGAGCGGCCATCCCATGAGGATCTTGGAGAACCCGAGGGCGGCGACGGCCGCGTCGGGGTTCATGGCCCCGCTACGGCCGGCGAGGTAGAGCGGGAACTGGACCGCGACACGGATCACGCACGGCACGACGAGCAGCCAGCTGAGGTTGCTGCTGAGCCGGACGACCTGAGGGTCGCGGCGCCAGGCCGTGGGATCACCCGCGACGCTGCCGACCATGAACCCGACGACGGGCCAGCGCACGAGGATCGACAGCGAGATGGCAACGGCATAGACCGCGTTGTAGATGATGCCCGGGAGAAAGTAGGCCAGCGCCTGTTCGTTCGCGTCGCCGCCGCCCTGGGCGCTGCGCCAGGCGAAGAAGGCCCCGATGCCGATCCCGAAGAGGCTGTTGACGACGAACTGGACGTTCGAGCGTTGCACCAGGCGTACGGCAAGGAGCACGAACGCCGCGGTCACGCTGACCAACAGGGACCGTTGCAGGTCCTTGCTGAGGACGAACGTGATGGTGAACAGGATCGTGGGGACCGCGGCCTCGAGCATGCCGCGCCGCCCCCCGAGGGCACTGGCGAGCTGGGCTCGGACCACCGCCTCGACGGTGTCGTGGGCCGGTGGTGTCACTGCGTCAGCACCTCAGCTCGTAGCGCGGGTTGTACATCACCCGGGTGGCGTCCTGGAGGCCCGTCCTGCCGGTCACGCGGATCACGCGACCGGGCTCGATCCCGGCGATGCGACGGCGGCCCAGCCAGACGACGGTGACGACACCCGAGCCGTCGTACAGCTCCGCCTCCAGCGCCGGGACACCACCACGGGGTCGCAGGGTGACCGTGCGGAGGCTGCCCTGAAGGTCCACCCGCTCACGGTCGACGATGTCGGCGATGGCGCAGCACCCCGCGCGCTCGGTGTCGCTGCGCAGCTCCTCGGCCTCCAGGTCGTCGCCACTCGCCCAACGAGACAGCGAACGCCGGATCCGGCCCTTCACCTCCGACATGTCACCAGCGTAACCAGGGCTCAGGAGTCCTGGGCCGGTGCCGGGCGTGCATTGCTGGGCATGACGAGCGGCAGGGGCTCGCCCGGCGCCATCGGCGAGCTGCCCCGCACGACGACCACGTCGCGCAGCGCACTCTCGAGGTCGCCCTCGTCGTCGGGCTCGACGGCCGGGCGGCCGAGGAACGTCGCACGCAGGAGCCACCGCGGTCCCGCGATGCCGAGCACCCGGGAGGGCTGGGTGGCGGCCTTCCCTTCAGGGGTCTTGACCGGCATCATGACCCGCAGCTCGGTTCCGAAGGTGCCCTCGGCCTCGGTGGCCGTACCCCCACGACGGGCGGTCTCCGCCGCGATCTGCTTGCGCACGTCGCCCCAGATGTCACCGTTGCGGGGCGCCGCGAAGGGCCGCAGCTCCAGCGCACCCTCGGCGCCGACCAGCAGGACAGCGGCGACCTGCTGGCTCGCCTCGTCGACTTGCAGCCGCATCTCGATGCCAGAACGGCCCTTGACGATCAGCCCGCCGAGGTCGACGCGGGTCGGGTCCTCCTCGTCGAGCTCCACCTCGGAGACGTCGAAAGGGCCCCCGACGCGGTCACCTGCCGCGCCTGCCGCGCGCGAGGCTGCGTCTGCGGACGGCGCCCCCTGCTGCGGAACCTCGGGCGTCTCGACCGGGTCGGCAGCCTGCGCCTCTGCCTGCTCGGACTTCTTGCGTCGGAACTTCACTGCTTCTCCTCGCGCGCACGGGACGCGCTGCTGTCGAATCCTCCGGTAGAACCGTAACCCCCGTCACCACGGTCCGATCCCGGCAACCTCTCGACCTCCACGAAGCGGGCCCGCTCCACCCGCTGCACGACGAGCTGGGCGATCCGGTCACCGCGCCGTAGGCTCACCGGAGCGGCCGGGTCGAGGTTGACCAGCATCACCTTGATCTCGCCGCGGTAGCCGGCGTCGACGGTGCCCGGCGCGTTGACGATCGAGACGCCGCAGCGTGCGGCCAGGCCCGAGCGCGGGTGGACGAACGCGGCGTACCCGTCGGGCAGAGCGATGCTCACCCCGGTCGGGACCATCGCGCGCTCCCCCGGCTCCAGGCGGACGTCCACGGTGGTCGTCAGGTCCGCCCCCGCGTCCCCCGGGTGGGCGTACGAGGGCAGCGGCACGTCGGCGTCGAGCCGCCGGATCAGGATCTCCACGCTGGACTGGTTGCGCTGCATGCTGGCCGACCCTATCGGCCGGTCCCCACAGGCGCGGTGGCAGGCTTGTCCCCGACAACACCCCTGCGAGCATGTGAACGAGTGAGCGAGTGACCGGCGTGAGTTCCGAGACGAACGTGCTGTACGACGAGCGCCTGCACGTGCCGCTGCGGTGGTGGGTGCAGGCGACGATGTTCCTGGCCACCATCTGGCTGGCGTTCGCGGTGGCTCTACCGGTCGGGGTCGCGTGGACGGCGACCGGGATGCTGACCGTCCTCGTCTTCTCGCTGTTCCTCGGCTACGGCGCCGCGAAGATCCGGGTCGCCGACGGGGTCCTCCATGCGGGTCGTGCCCACATCCCGGTCTCCATGCTGGCCGACCCCGTCGCCCTGGACCGGGAGCAGACTCGGCTCCTCGCCGGCCGGGACGCCAACGTCCACGCCTTCCTGTTGCTGCGCCCGTACCTCAAGCAGTCGGTGCGGGTCGAGGTGACCGACCCCGCTGACCCGGCCCCCTACTGGCTGGTGTCCACCCGACGACCGCGCGAGCTCGCCGGGGCACTTGCGGCGGCCCGGTCGCAGTAGGGCTGCGGAGCCCCGTCACAGCACGGCTCGTAGTAGAGGCACTCCGGGCACCGGTTGTGCGCCTGTTCGGCGTACATCTGGGTACCGCACCCGGGACACGCGAGATCGATCGCCATGCCCCCATGCTGCGCCGCCGGGCCGGTCAGGTCACGGACCGACACGTCCCGGCCCGGCAGTGGCAGACTGTCCCCGCAGATGGGCACGTCGATCCCTACACAGGAGGAACCCCTTATGGCCTCGGGCTCGAAGGTCTGGAGCATGATGGCGCTGGCGTCGACGGTCGGTGCGGGCATCGCCGCTCGCAAGGCGATCACGACGTCGTGGAAGGTCGCGACCGGCAAGGAGCCACCGCAGAACCCCGCGGACCCCGACGTCTCTCTCAGCGAGGCGGTCGCGTGGGCGATGTTCAGCGGCGTCGCGATCGGGGTGGCCCGGATGCTGGCCTCGCGCAAGGCCGCGAACTACTACCGCAGGACCACGGGGCACCTGCCCCCGAACCTCCAGGACGCAAGCTGAAGCGAAGCGCAAGAAGGCCGGTCCCGTCGACGGGGCCGGCCTTCTGTCGTCCGGAGCTCAGGCGCAGTCGCGGCAGATCATCTTCTTCTCGTCCGCGAGCTGGCTGCGGTGGTGGACCAGGAAGCAGCTCATGCAGGTGAACTCGTCCTCCTGGCGCGGCTTGACCTCGAGCGCGAGCTCCTCGTGGGAGAGGTCCGCGCCGGGAAGCTCGAAGGATTCGGCGGCCTCGGCCTCGTCCTCATCGACCTTGCCGGAGTTCTTGTCGTGGCGTCGAGCCTTGAGCTCCTCGAGGCTCTCTTCGCTCTGGTCTTCTTCTGTCTTGCGGGGTGCGTCGTAATCGGTGGCCATCTACGTCTCCTCTCCCCTGGGTGCCCGGGGAGTCGTGCTCAAGGTCTGCGGCGGGGTCGAGCGGATTGTGCACCAAACCGTACGGCCCATGCACGTCCATTCCACAACGTGTCGTGAGTGTCACACGCGACCCCACTGACGTGCAGCGAAACAACCGACAGACGTGGGAGTTCTATTCCCGTTCGCCGGCGAGGAACCCACAGGTCCGCACCAGGTCGAGGAATTCCGCGTAGCCGCCCGTGGGTGCGGCGACCACGCAGCTCGTGCCGCCGACGCCGCGAAGGCTCTCCACCCGTGCTCCCGCCTCCGCCGCGACGAGTCCGCCGGCCGCGAGGTCCCAGGCGTTGAGGCCCTCCTCGACGTACCCGTCGAGCCGTCCCGCCGCGAGCGCGCAGAGGTCGAGCGCTGCCGAACCGAGCCGGCGTACGTCGCGCACCGACCCGAGCATCCGCGCCACCGCCGCTGCCTGGAGCGTTCGCACCTCCCGCACGTAGTTGAAGCCAGTGGCGACGAGGCTCTGGTCGAGCGGGACGACCTCACGCACCCGAACGGGCCGCCCGTCGAGCGTGGCGCCGTCGCCACGGCTCGCGGCGAAGACCTCTCCCGACGCGACGTTGACGACGACCCCGGCGACGACCTCGCCGTCGCGGCTCGCCGCGATCGAGACGGCGTACTGCGGAAGGTCGTAGAGGAAGTTCACGGTCCCGTCGATCGGGTCGACGACCCAGGTGACCCCCGAGGCCGAGGACGCCGAGTACCCCTCCTCGCCGAGGAAGCCGTCGTCGGGGCGTGCGCGGGTCAGCCGCGAGTAGATGAGCTCCTCGGCCGCTCGGTCCGCCTCCGTCACCACGTCGACCGGGCTGGACTTCGTGGCAGCCACCTCGACCCCTGCCCGCCGCCGCTGCCGCACGAGGGCAGCTGCCTCGAGGGCGACGGAGCGGGCGAGGTCGAGAAGCTCCCCGTCGGTCATCGGGTCAGTCCTCGCCGCAGAGCGCAGGGCGCGGCCCCCTCGCATTGGCGCAGCAGCCGCGCGGGCACACGTCCCACGACGGCGCGAGGCTCCCGACCGTGGCACGGAGCGCGTCGTCCCCACGCTCCACCGCGGCCCGCTCGAGGAGCAGGTCGCGCGCCATCGCGACGAACCGGGGGTCGAGGCCGGCCGTGGCGGCCCGGACGAACCCGAGACCGAGCTTCTCGGCGGTTCCCCGCGCTTCGGTGTCGAGGTCGTAGACGACCTCCATGTGGTCGGAGACGAAGCCGATCGGGACCACGACGACCCCGCGGACGCCCTTCGTGGCGAGCTCCTCGAGATGGTCGTTGACGTCTGGCTCGAGCCAGGGGATGTGCGGCGCGCCCGACCGCGAGCAGTAGACGAGCTCCCCGGCGTAGCGGTGCCCGGTCTCCTGGCGCACCCGCTCGCTGATGGTCTCGGCGACGCTGAGGTGCTGTGCGACGTAGGCCCCGCCGTCAGGTCCGCTCGCGTCGTTCATCGACAGCGGGATCGAGTGGGTGACGAAGACGATGTGCGCGTCGTGGCGGACGGCCTCGTCGAGCTCGGCCAGGGAAGCGAGAGTCGCGTCGACCATCGGCTCCACGAACCCCGGGTGGTTGAAGTAGTGGCGCAGCCGGTCAAGCCGGGGGGCGCCTTCGCCCACCTCCGCGACGGCGTCGGCCAGGTTCTCGCGGTACTGCCGGCACCCGGAGTACGACGAGTAGGCGCTCGTCACGAGACAGGCCGCCCGGCGCACGCCGTCCCCGGCCATCTGCCGGAGCGTACCCGTGAGATAGGGGTCCCAGTTGCGGTTGCCCCAGTAGACGGGGATGTCGATGCCCGCCGAGCGGAGGTCCTCCCTCATGGCCGCCAGGAACTCCCGGTTCTGGTCGTTGATAGGACTCCGGCCGCCGAACAGGAAGTAGTGCTCGCCCACCTCCTCCAGGCGCTCGCGCGGGATACCACGACCACGGGTCACGTTCTCCAGGAACGGGACCACGTCGTCGGGCTTCTCCGGGCCACCGAAGGAGACCAGCAGGAGGGCGTCGTACGGCGCCACGTCGGGGTGCATGACGACATCTTAGGATTGCGATCCAATGCTCACTCCCTATCGCCGTGTCCTCGCTGTGCCGGGGGCGCTCGCCTTCTCGCTCACGGGCCTGATCGCCCGGCTCCCGATCTCCATGGTGAGCCTGGGGATCGTCATCCTCGTCTCGACACGCACGGGGTCCTACGGCCTCGCGGGCGCGGTGGCGGCGGGGTACCTTCTCGGCCACGCAGCGTTCGCGATCGTCCAGGGGCGGCTTGCCGACCGGCTCGGGCAGAGCAGGGTGCTGCCCTGGACGATCCTGGTCTTCACGGTGGCGCTGAGCCTGCTCATCTGGTCGGTCGAGGCCGGCTGGTCCTCGCCGCTCCCCCAGGTCCTGGCCGCCGTGGGAGGAGCCGCGCAACCGCAGATCGGGTCCTGCGTCCGCGCGAGGTGGTCGCACAACCTCCCCGACAAGGTCCAGCTCCAGACCGCCTTCGCCCTCGAGGCCGTCGTCGACGAGGCGGTCTTCGTCCTGGGCCCGATCCTGGTCACTGTCCTGGCGACCACCCTGCACCCGGCCGCGGGCCTCGGCACCGCCATCGTGACGGGCCTGCTGGGCACGCTGGCACTCGCCGCCCAGCGCCGCACCGAGCCCCCAGCGCACAGAGGCACCGGCCGTCACGGCCCCCGGGTTCCGATGGGCTGGGCGGTGCTCGGCCCGCTCACCCTGACCGGCGTCGCACTCGGCGCTCTCTTCGGCGGCGTCGAGGTGGCCACGGTGGCCTTCTCCGAGGAGCTCGGCGCCAAGGGCGCAGCGGGGCCGCTGCTCGGGCTGTTCGCCCTGGGCAGCCTCCTCGCGGGGTTCGTGTCCGGGATGATCACCTGGCGTACCTCCAACGCCACCCGCTTCCGCCGCGGCACCCTGGCGCTGGCGGTGGCGCTCGTGCCGCTTCCCTTCGTCGAGGGCTTCCTCCTCCTGGGCGTGGTGCTCTTCGTCGCCGGGTTCGCGATCTCCCCGACCTTGATCGCCATCGTGGCCTGGGTGGAGGAGACCGTGCCCGCCCGTCGTCTCACCGAGGGCATCTCGATCGTCACGACCGGCATCGCAGTGGGCATCGCCCCCGGTGCCGCCGTCGTCGGCGAGGTGATCGACCGCCACGGCGCGTCGGCGAGCTTCTGGGTGCCGGTGGTCTCGGCGGGGGTCGGCGCCCTGATCGCCTTCGGCACGGCGTTCCTGCCCGCAGGGCGGGCTCGGGCAGGCAGCAGACTCTCCCCGCGGTAGCGGGCTCGGGCCGGCAGCAGACTCTCCCGCGGTAGCGGGGAGACGAGGCTAGTGACCCGGGTCAGGAGCCGGGTCGCGCGGCGTGGGTGCCATGGCCCATCGGATCGTGCGGGTGATGGCCGCTCCGGCGGGTCGCCCCACGAGGGTCGGCACGGGGGGCAGCCGTAGCTGCTCACGCGCCCAGCCGGGCAGCATCTCCACCGCGGCCGCGACGATGGCTGCGTAGGGAGGGCGGGCCAGCAGCGGCAGGGGCGGGGTCAGGAGGATGAACCGGGCGGCCTCCCGGGCGGCCGGTGTCCCCTCCATCTCGGGCAGGTACCCCTCGATCTGAGCCCGGAGCTCTGCCTCGCTCCGAGGTGGCTCGACCACGCCGAGGGCCTCCGCCACACGGGCGGTCTCCTCGACGTACCGGTCGCGGCCTGCTGCGTCGAGGGGATAGTGCCCGAAGCGCTGGTGGGCGCGCAGGAAGCTGTCGATCTCCGCGACGTGCACCCAGCGCAGGAGGTGGGGGTCCGAGGCGGCGTAGGGGCGCCCGTCCGGGGCCTTGCCCCTCACCCGCTCGTGGACCGCACGGATCCGACGGACCATCGCCTCCGCGTCCTCGGCCGGGCCGAACGTCGTGACCGCCAGGAAGTGGCTGGTGCGGGCCAGACGGCCCCAGGGGTCGCCCTTGTACCCGGAGTGCGCGGCCACCCCGGCCATCGCGAGGGGATGCAGCGACTGCAGCAGGAGTGCTCGCACACCCCCGACGAACATCGAGGCATCGCCGTGGACCCGCCGGATCGGCGCGCCCTCGGCGAACCAGCGCGGCCCTGGCGTGCCGTGGATGCGCTGCCGTCGTGCCGGCCCCTCCGGACCGGCCACGCGCTCGAAGAGCCGCGCACCAAGCCGGTTGCGGACCTCGTCGACCACTGGTGTCGTCACGTCTTCGAGTATGCAGGTGCGGCGGTGAGCCGCCGGGATCACGTGCTGGCGGAGCCGGCGGGGCGGGGCGCGTGCCAACCGCGCCAGACCGCCACCAGCCGCCAGGTCGTGCACAGGGCCGCCGCGGGGATCGCGTAGGTCCACGTCTCGAGTGCCGTCAGCCCACCCGCCACCGCGACCGAGGCGCCGACGAGTGCCGGGGTCGCGTAGAGCTCGCTGCGGAGCACCACCGGGACACGGCCCGCGAGGATGTCGCGGACGACGCCGCCCCCGACGGCGGTGAGCGTTCCCATCAGCGCCGCGGGCACGGGGCCGAGCCCGTAGTCGAGCGCCTTCAACGCACCGGCCACGCAGAACAGCCCCAGACCGGCGGCGTCGAACACGGTCACGAGCCGCTCCATCCGCCCGAGGGCGGGGTGGAACAGGAAGGTGACGAGGCCCGCGGCGACCGGGACCGCCAGGTAGCGCCAGTCGGCCAGCGCGGCCGGGGGTACGGCGCCGATGAGCACGTCGCGCGTGAAACCTCCCCCGAGACCTGTCGCGGCGGCCAGCACGAGGACCCCGAACAGGTCGAGACCCTTCCGCACACCGACGAGACCGCCGGACAGCGCGAACACGAAGATGCCGCTCATGTCGAGGACGACGAGAAGCAGCCCGGAGGCCTCGACCGAAGATTGCACGTGCCGAGGTTAACGACCCGCGCGCCGACTGCGCCTCAGGGTGCGTCGCCTGAAGTAGGCTCAGGCGAAACAACGACCAGATCAGGAGCAGCCCGTCATGCAGGACCTCACGCTCGTGGGGCTGAACGAGGACAGCTCAAGGCTTGTTCTCGTCAGTGACTCGGGCGAGGAGTACTCCCTTCCTGTGGACGCTCGGCTTCGGGCCGCTCTCCGCGGTGACCACGCACGACTCGGCCAGTTGGAGAAGAAGATGGAAAGCGCACTGCGGCCACGCGACATCCAGGCCAGGATCCGGGCCGGCGAGAGCCCCGACTGCGTCGCGGAGGCGGCGCAGACCACGGTGGACCGGATCATGACCTACGCGAGCCCGGTCCTCGCCGAGCGCGCCCACATCGCCGAGCGTGCCCAGCGGGCCTCCCTGCGCCGCAAGGCCGGGGAAGGCCCCGCCCGGGTGCTCGCCGACGCGGTCGCCGAGCAGCTGCGCTCCAGGAACGTCGATCCCGACACCGTCGACTGGGACTCCTGGCGGCGCGAGGACGGGCGGTGGACGCTGGTCGCGGACTTCCAGGGCGGGGAGCGTTCGGGCCACGCCGAGTTCGTCTTCGACGTCCAGGGCAGGTACGTCGTGGCCGAGGACGACGACGCCCGGTGGCTGGTGGGCGAGCAGGTCGTGCAGCGCCCGGCCCCGCAGCAGCCCCCGGCGTCCCCGCCCGATGCCACGCCTCGCCGCCTCTCGGCGGTGTCCGCCGAGGAGGAGCTGCCCCTCGGGGACGACGCCATCGAGCTCGTGACCGGAGTCGAGGCTGTGCCCGAAGGTGCCGACGAGAGCACCGTCGACCTCACTCAGACGGCGCGGCAGCTTCGCGGCGGTACGCCGGACGGGGCCGACGAGCTGGGTCTCACCGGCGACGCCGACTGGATCGCAACCCAGGCCAGCGACCGCCCGCGCGTGCAGCGTGCCCCGGGGGTGGCCGAGGAGGAGAGTCCCAGCCAGGCCGCACCGGACGACGGCAAGGCCGAGCAGGAGCCGGCTGCCGAGGAGGCCGAGCCCGCGCCGAAGAAGACCGGGCGCAAGAACCGCCGCGCCTCCGTGCCGAGCTGGGACGAGATCATGTTCGGCGGCGGACGCTCGGATTAGCCGCACCGGCGGCGGCGCGCCCGCCTCAGGCCTTGCTCGGTCCCTGGCGGCCCGGTGGCATGGAAGCGAGGTCGGGGATCGGTACCCCTGATCTCACCGACCCACGACCTCGCGGCACCTACAACGACGCCAGGTGTCGAAGGTCACGTACAGATCGCCCGAAAGGGCTACCTCTCTCGCGCCACCGGTCGCGCGTCGTCTCGGATCCACTCGCTCCACGATCCCGCGTAGAGCGCGGCCTCGAGCCCGAGTGCCTCGAGAGCGAGCACGTCGTGGGCCGCGGTCACGCCGGAACCGCAGTACACCCCGATCTCGCGTCCCGGGCGCACCCCCGCCAGCTCGTACACCGCGCTGAGGGCCCGGGCGTCCTTGAACCGGCCGCCCGGCTCCTCGAGGTTCGCGACGGTAGGCACGTTGACCGCACCCGGGATGTGGCCCGCGACCGGGTCGACCGGCTCCACCTCACCGTGGAAGCGCTCGGGAGCCCGGGCGTCGACGAGGACACCTTCGTGCGCGACGCGCGCCGCACCGTGCGCGTCGAGCACCGGCATCCCTCCCGGGCGCGCCGTGAAGTCACCGGGGACGACCTCCCCCTTCCCCTCCTCCACCGTGCCCACGTCGGCCAGCCACGCCTGCCAACCCCCGTCGAGCACCGCGACCCGGCGGTGTCCGTGGTACCGCAGCAGCCACCAGCAGCGGGCGGCGGACGTCCCCGCGACAGCGTCGTAGACCACGACGGGCAGGTCCTCGCGCACCCCGCAACGCCTCATCGCGGCCTCGAAGCGGCCCACGTCCGGGAGCGGGTGCCGTCCCTCAGCACCGGGCGGGTCCGCCAGGTCGGTGTCCAGGTCGACGTACGCCGCACCGGGGACGTGCCCCCGTAGGAAGTCGTCGTGGCCGGGCGGCCCGCCGAGCTGCCATCGGACGTCGAGCACCACCACCGGCTCCTCGAGATCGACGAGCACGCGGGGGGTGATCAGCGGGGAACGGGGCACGATCTCTCCTTCAGTCGAAGGGCAGCGGGTCGGGCACCATGGATACCGCCTTGGCCCGGGCCGCGGTCAGCTTGCGCCGGTGGTGCTGGCGGCAGAGGACCTCGTAGCCGACGACCGGGTGGTCGGCGCCCTCGTCGTCGGCCGAGGTGGTGTCGCCCACCACGACCACCTCGCCCTCGGTGACCATCACACCGTCCTCGGTGCGAGCGTTGTGGGTCGCCCGCTTGCCGCACCAGCACAGCGCCTCGACCTGGAGCACGTGCATCCGGTCGGCCAGCTCGACCAGCCGGGCGGAGCCCGGGAACATCTGCGAGCGGAAGTCGGTGAGGATGCCGAAGGCGAAGACGTCGATCTGGAGCTCGTCGACGATCCGGGCGAGCTGTTCGATCTGCTCGGGGGTGTAGAACTGTGCCTCGTCGCAGATCAGGTAGTCGATGCGGGCGCCGTGGGTGAGCGAGTGGACGACGTACCTCCAGAAGTCGAAGTCGTCCTCGACCTCGCGGGCCTCGTGGGTGAGCCCCAGTCGGCTCGACAGCGTCGCCTCGCCGGCACGGTCACGGGTGGTGAAGATCCGGCCCGCACGGCCGCGTGCGGCGTGGTTGTGGTTGGTCTGGAGGGCGAGGGTGGACTTACCCGAGTCCATGGTGCCGGTGAAGAATTGGAGTTCAGCCACGGGCGAGCATCATGCCACGTCAGCTGACCAGGATCGGGATCAACATCTCGGCCGACGTGAGGGACCCGTGCATGCCCACGAGCCGGGCCTCGACGGGAAAGACGGAGCGGCACAGGACGGCGTGGTCCTCACGGGCGGCGACCACCACGTCCCCGATGCGGGGGCGGACCTCAGAGGCCAGCTCCCCGAACCAGCCGCGCGCCAGCGCCTCGTCCCGAGTGAGCACCACGGCTCGCTCGCGGAGAACCTCGCGCCAGGCCGCAGCCACGTCCTCGACCGCCCCGCCACGGCAGTACAGGTGACGGAAGCGGGCCTCGCCACCAAGCAGTGCCACACCCTCACGGAGCTCGGGGTGGTCGTCGACGTCGACGCGGTGCTCCGGGGGCGAGTCGACCATGCCGTGGTCGGCGACGACGACGATCCGCGTGTCGCCGGGCAGAGACTCCCGCAGCTGCTCGGCCGCCGCGTCGATCATCGACAGCTCCTGCTGCCACTGCAGCGACCTGGCGCCGTAGGCGTGTCCGGTCCAGTCGAGGTCGCCGTCGTACATGTAGGTCACCGACGGCGCGGACGCGGAGGCACCGACGACGGCGGCGAGCCGCTCCCCCACCTTGTCGGCGCCCACGAACTCCGCACCCCTGCTGCTCGCGACGGTCAGCCCGGAGTCGGCGAAGTCGCGCCGGTTCACGACCGTCGTGTGCACGCCGGCGGCGGCCAGCCGACCGAAGCCCGTGGGGTGGGGCTGCCAGTGACGCGGGTCCACGTCCGGGTCCCACTGCAGGGCGTTGATGAGGCGGTCGCTGCCGGGGATGCGGGAGGTGTAGCCGACGATCCCGTGGGTTCCCGGGGTCAGCGCCGTGCCCAGCGACGTGAGGCTGGTGGCCGTGGTGGACGGGACGCCCACCGTGGCCGGCGCCTGGCCGTCGAGAAGCGAGTGCAGGAAGGGCGCCTCGTCGGGATGCTCGCGCAGCAGCTCGTAGCCCAGACCGTCGACGAGGAAGACGACGTACTTCTGCGCCTCGGGAAGCACCAGGGAGGTGGGGCCGAAGCCGGCGTCGACCCCGATCGCCGTGGCCACGGCGGGGAGGACGTCACCGAGCGACCGGTCGTGGTACGCCGGCTCGACGAACGCGGCGCTCATCGCGGCTCTACGTGGCCGGCCGTGCCCGCCGACAGCGCCTCCGCGAAGCCGAGCACGTGGGCGACCGCCTCGTTGCCGTCTGCAGCGGCACTGACCCGGATGGAGAAGTCGTCGGAGGCGATGACCCCGGTGTAGCCGTGGTCGGCGTCGCACTGGGGGTCGCTGCACGTTGCCGGCTCGAGGTCGAGCCGGCCGACCCCACCCCACCCGATGGTCAGCACTACCTCGTTGGCCCCGGGGGGCGGCACCGGCTTGCCGGCGTACGACTCGGGGTTCGCGACCATCCGGTTGACCACGACGGAGCGCACGGTGGAGAGCATGACCGCCTCGGTGGAGGTCGAGGTGTACGGCGCCGGCAACAGGTCGTCGGGGTCGTGCTCGTCGGTGTGGGCCACGATCAGCCTCGACGGGGTCAGCACGAGAACCGTCACGTGACGGCGCACCTCGTCCCGGTCGATGGTCGGCTCGTGGTGGACGAGGTAGGAGACGACACGCTCACCCGCCACGGCGGCGTTCACCGAGTCGGCCACCACGTCCGGGTAGTAGCCGGAGTTCTCGATGGCGGCGCGGAGCTCTGCGTAGCGGTCAGGCATGCCGGTCAGTCTTTCATGCAGCCTCCGCGCATCCCGGCAAGGACCACCCGGACCCGAGCCCGCCCGTCCCCGGGGACCTCAATGCCCGGGCTCGGTGAACCTGCCCCTCAGCCGTGGAGGGTGTCGCCGATCTGGGCGCTGAGACGGCGAACGAACCAGTCCGAGCGGGCGTCGGCCACCGGCTCCACCCGGCCGCGGGCGTCGAGGACGGTTGCGCCGCCCGCACCCACGAGGACGAGGTTCAGGTCCAGTGCCCGCACCTGGGGCAGGTCGTTCTTCAGCTGCGCCACCCTCAGGAGCAGGTGCTCCACCGAGTCGACGTCCACGAGCTCGCCGCCCCGGTACCCGAAGAGCAGCGGAGCCGCCTTGATCTCCCGCACCATCTCCGCAGCCTCCCCGCTGTGCATGGGCGGGATCCGGTAGGCGCGGTCCCCGAGCAGCTCGGTGGCGGCTCCGGAGATCCCGAACGAGACGACCGGACCGAACAGCGGGTCCTCCATGCCGCCGATGGCGACCGGCACGCCGGGGGCGGCGACCCTCTGGACGATGAACCCCGCCTTCTCGGGCTCGTCGATGATCGAGTGCATCGTCGCCCAGGCGTCGCGCATCTCCGCCTCGGTGTCGATGTTGCGCCACACGTGGGCGAGGTCGGGCCGCTGGCGCAGATGCTCCGCGGTGGCCTTGAGCACGACGTCCCAGCCCATCTGCTCTCCGGCGGCGACCGCCTCGTCCTCGGTCCCGACCTCGGCGCGGTCCCACAGGTCCATGCCGTACGCGTCCAGCAGGTCGTGCAGCTCCTCGAAGGTGAGGTCTCGTCCTTCGGGGCAGTCGATGAGGATCTGGTTGAGCTGCCGCTGGGCGCGAGCGAGGTCGACCTCCTCGGGAGCCACCAGGTCGCCCTCGGGCTTGCGCAGCCACGCGGCGTACTCGACCACGCGCGCGAGAGCGCGGACGGCAGCCTCGACCGCGGGGTACGACGGCACCGAGCCCCGGCCGGCGGTACTGCCCGCGACGTCCGGGACGCGCAGCAGCTCAGGAATGCCCTCGGTGGCGAGGAAGGTCGAGACCAGGGGCTTGTCCGACTGCTCTCCGACCGCGGCGAGGACGTTGGCCACCTCGACGCCCGTGGTGTTCAAAGGCGGGATGAAAACCGCCACCACCGAGTCGACGTCGGGGTCGTCGATGGCGGCGTCGAGGGCCTCCTCGAAGTCCTCCGCGGTCGCATCCGGACCGAGCGCCACCGACTTGCGGACGCTCAGGCCCACGGCCGCCGCCGCGTCGGCGGCGAGGAGGCCGAGGGCGTCGGAGTTGCCGACGATCGCGACCCGGCGGCCACGTGGGAGGGGCTGGTGGGCGACGAGCTGGGCCACGTCGAACATCTCGTCGAGGTTGTCGACCTGGATGACGCCCGCCTGGCGGAACATGGCGTCCACGGCCGCCTGCGGGGCCACGATGGAACGGACCGCGTGCCCCATGGGCACGCCCTGGGTCGTGCGGCCGGAGCGAACCGCGATCACGGGCTTGGCGCGGGACACCCGTCGGGCGATCCGGCTGAACTTGCGAGGGTTTCCGATCGACTCGAGGTAGAGCAGGACCACCTCGGTGGCGGCGTCCTCCTCCCAGTACTGCAGCAGGTCGTTGCCGGAGACGTCGGCCCGGTTGCCCGCGCTGACGAACGTCGACAGACCCAGCCCGCGACGTGCCACCTTCTCCAGGATCGCCACGCCGAGGGCGCCGGACTGGGAGAAGAACCCGACCCGGCCACGCGGCGGCATCACCGTCGACAGGGAGGCGTTGAGCGACACCTCGGCGGAGGTGTTGATGATCCCGAGGCAGTTGGGGCCGATCAGACGCAGGCCGTAGCTGCGAGCGAGCCCGACCAGGCGCCGCTGCCGCTGCCGGCCCTCCTCGCCGGTCTCCGCGAATCCCGAGGAGATCACGATCAGCCCGTGCACGCCCTTGGCAGCGCAGTCGAGGACCACGTCGTTGACGGCCTCCGCCGGCACCGCCACGATCGCGACGTCGACCTGGTCGGGGATGTCGGCGACACTCTTGTACGCCGGCATCCCCGAGACCGCCTCGGCGGCCGGGTTCACGACGTACACCCGCCCCCGGTAGTCGCCGAGCACGAGGTTGTGCACCAGGGTCTGCCCGATCGTGTCCTGCCGCCGGGAGGCGCCGATGATGGCCACGCTCCTCGCCTCGAAGAAGCGTTGGATGGAGGCGGCCTCGGCCCGGTGCTCGCGGGAGAGCATCACGCTGATCGACGTATCGGTCGAGTCGATGGAGAACTCGAAACGCATCACGCCGTCCTCGAACCCTCCCGCCACCTGGTAGCCGGCGTCGCGGAAGATCTGGATCATCCGGTAGTTCTCGGGCAGCACCTCGGCCACGAACTTCTTCACGCCCCGCTCCCGTCCGGCCTGCGCGAGGTGCTCCAGCAGCAGCTGGGCGATGCCGCGACCTTGGTGGGCGTCCTGCACGAGGAAGGCGACCTCCGCCTCGTCGCCGGTCCCGTCGGGCTCGGTGATCCGGTCGAAACGACCCACCGCGATGATCTTCTGGGCCACGGTGAGCACGAAGGCGACCCGGTCGTGGTAGTCGACGTGGGTGAACCTCTTGACGTCGCGGTCGGAGAGGGTCGGCATCGGCGCGAAGAAGCGGAGGTACTTCGACTCGGCCGAGACCTCGGCGTAGAACTCGACGAGGAGCGCCTCGTCGTCACCCGAGATCGGGCGCAGGTGGGCCGTGTGGCCGTCACGCAGGAGGACGTCGGCCTCCCAGTGCCGTGGGTAGGCCGGGCCTGTCTCCGCAGCTGTTTCGGACGTGCTCACGCTGGCAATCTATCGCCTCTGTCCCAACCCCGGCGTGCCCCTGCGTGGCGAGCGAGTGTCACAGGAGAGAATGGCGCAATGGCCAAGCGAACGAAGCCGGCACCTCCCGCTGACGACTTCGAGGAACACATCGTCGACATCGACGTCGGGGATGAGATGCGCGGCAGCTTCCTCGAGTACGCCTACTCGGTGATCTACAGCCGGGCCCTCCCTGACGCACGCGACGGGCTGAAGCCGGTGCAGCGACGGATCCTCTACACCATGGGCGAGATGAACCTCCGCCCCGACCGCGGCCACGTCAAGAGCGCCCGCGTCGTCGGTGAGGTGATGGGTCGCCTGCACCCGCACGGTGACAGCGCGATCTACGACGCCCTGGTCCGGATGGTCCAGCCGTGGTCCCTGCGGGTGCCGCTCGTCGACGGTCACGGCAACTTCGGCTCCCCTGACAACGGTCCCGCCGCGATGCGTTACACCGAGTGCCGCATGGCGCCGGCGGCGATGCCGATGACGGTCTCCATCGATGAAGAGACCGTCGACTTCAAGCCCAACTACGACAGCCGCGAGCTCGAGCCCTCGGTGCTGCCTGCGGCGATCCCGAACCTGATCGTCAACGGCGCGTCGGGCATCGCGGTCGGCATGGCCACCAACATGGCGCCGCACAACCTCGTGGAGGTCGTCGGGGCGCTGCGCCACCTGATCTCCAACCCTGACGCCGACCTCGACGCCTTGATGCGGTTCATCCCGGGCCCGGACCTGCCGACGGGCGGCAAGATCGTGGGTCTCGACGGCATCCGCGACGCCTACGAGACCGGCAAGGGCTCGTTCAAGATGCGCGCGACCGCCCGCGTGGAGAGCGTCACG
>DATHVS010000075.1:0-10011 GCA_035461195.1 Nocardioidaceae bacterium | reverse complement strand
GCAGCACCGCGAGATCGTCGAGGACTTCTGCGACTTCATGTCCGGAAACACCACCGGCTTCGTGAAGCGGCTCGAGAAGGAGATGTACGCCGCGTCGGCGGAGATGGACTTCGAGCGAGCGGCGCGGCTGCGCGACGACATCGGTGCCCTGAAACGGGCGATGGAGAAGCAGCAGGTCGTCCTCGGCGACGGCACCGACGCCGACGTGATCGCGTTCGCCGAGGACCCCCTCGAGGTGGCGGTGCAGATCTTCTACGTCCGCGGGGGCCGGATCCGCGGTCAGCGGGGCTGGGTCGCCGACAAGACCTAGGACGTCGACACCGGGGAGCTCGTGGAGCGCTTCCTGCTCCAGCTGTACGACGGGGAGGCAGGCGACGCCATCCCCCGCGAGGTCCTCGTTCCGGAGCTGCCCGACGACGCCGAGGCGCTCGAGCAGTGGCTGTGCGAGCTGAGGGGCGCCAGGGTCTCGGTGCGGGTGCCGCAGCGGGGCGACAAGAAGGCCCTGCAGGAGACTGTCGCCCGCAACGCAGGCCAGGCTCTCGCCCTCCACAAGACCAAGCGCGCCAGCGACCTCACCACCCGCAGCCGTGCCCTCGAGGAGATCCAGCGCGCGCTCGACCTGCCTACGGCGCCGCTGCGCGTCGAGTGTTACGACATCTCGAACCTTCAGGGGACCGAGGTGGTCGGATCGATGGTGGTGTTCGAGGACGGACTGGCCCGCAAGAGCGAGTACCGCCGCTTCGTCGTACGCGGTGTCGAGGGGCAGAACGACGTGGCCTCGATGCACGAGGTCATCACCCGCAGGTTCCGCCGGCTCCTCGACGAGCGAGCACGCGAGCCGGAGCTTGCCGGCGAGGGCCTTGGGCACCGCGACGGTGAGGGGGAGGAGGGGCCGATGCTGGTCGACCCCGACACGGGACGGCCGCGCAAGTTCGCCTATGCCCCCGGGCTGGTCGTCGTGGACGGCGGCCCACCGCAGGTGGCTGCGACCCAGCGGGCTCTCGACGAGCTCGGCATCGACGACGTACCGGTCTGCGGGCTCGCCAAGCGGCTCGAGGAGGTGTGGCTGCCCGGCCAGGAGGACCCGGTGATCCTGCCGCGCTCCAGCGAGGGTCTCTACCTCCTCCAGCGCATCCGTGACGAGGCGCACCGGTTCGCGATCACCCACCACCGTTCACGACGGTCCAAGAGCATGGTCGAGAGCGTCCTCGACGGTGTGCCCGGACTCGGGGAGGTGCGGCGCAAGACCCTGCTGAGACACTTCGGGTCGTTGAAGAAGCTCAGGGCTGCCACAGTGGAGGAGATCGCCGCCGTACCGGGGTTCGGCCGCACCACCGCCGAAGCGGTCGTGGCGGCGCTCAGCGAGGATCAAGCACGGCCTACGGTGTCGGTGAACACCGCAACCGGTGAGATCGAGGAGGGATGATGACCGCACCCGTGGAGCGCGGCGAGCTCGTCGTGGTGACCGGGATGACCGGGGCCGGCCGCAGCACGGCTGCCAAGGAGCTCGAGGACCTCGGCTTCTTCGTGGTCGACAACCTGCCGCCGCAGCTGGTGCCGGACGTGGTCCGCCTCGTCGACGAGTCGCAAGGGGAGCTTCAGCCGATCGCGGTCGTCGTCGACATCCGCTCCGGGTCGTTCTTCGCCTCGTTGCAGGAGGTGCTCGCCCAGGGTCGGACGGGTCGTCGTACCACCTTGCTCTTCCTCGAGGCCACAGACGAGACGCTGGTCCGACGCCAGGAGGCGGCCCGCCGCCCGCACCCGCTCCAGGAGGGTGGTCGCCTGCTCGACGGGCTGCGTCGTGAGCGTCAGGTGATCGCCGCCCTGAGAGGCGACGCGGACGTGGTCATCGACACCACCAACCTCAACGTCCACGAGCTCACCGACAAGGTGGCCGAGGCGTTCGGCAGCGAGCAGTCGACCTCGCTGAAGGCCACCGTGGTGAGCTTCGGTTTCAAGTACGGCATCCCTGTCGACGCAGATCTCGTGGCCGACATGCGATTCCTGCCCAACCCGCACTGGGTCCCAGAGCTGCGCCACCTGTCCGGTCGCGACGCCGAGGTGGCCGCCTACGTCAAGGAGCGGCCGGAGGCGAAGGACTTCCTGGACAAGTACGTCGATCTGGTCGAGACGGTCGTGGAGGGCTACCTCCGCGAGGGCAAGCGGTTCATGACCGTCGCCGTCGGCTGCACCGGGGGCAAGCACCGGAGCGTGGCGATGACCGAGGAGATCGCGGCTCGCATGCGCGAGCGTGGGCTGGACGCGAGGCCGATGCACCGTGACCTCGGACGGGAGTGACCTGACCGTGTCCCGCCCGGCACCGCTGAAGGTGGTGGCGCTCGGTGGTGGGCACGGCCTCTCGGCATCGCTGTCGGCACTGCGCAGGGTGGCCGAGCACGTGACGGCGGTCGTGACGGTGGCCGACAACGGCGGGTCGTCGGGGCGGCTGCGCGAGGAGTTCGGGGTGCTGCCACCCGGTGACCTCCGTCAGGCGCTGGCTGCGCTGTGCGGTGACGACGACTGGGGGCGCACGTGGGCAAGGGTGCTGCAGCACCGTTTCGGCAGCTCGGGGCCGATGGACGAGCACGCGGTCGGCAACCTCCTGATCGTCGCGCTCTGGGAGCTCCTCGGAGACCACGTCAACGGCCTCGCGTGGGTCGCTCGCCTGCTCGACGCACAAGGCACGGTCCTGCCGATGTCGGTCACCCCGATCGACATCACGGCCACGGTGCGTGGGGCCCGGGCGGAGTCCCCAGACGAGCTCAGCACGGTTCGCGGACAGGTCGAGGTGGCCTCGACCTCCGGCCAGGTCGTGACGGTCGACCTCACCCCGGCCAACCCGCCCGCCTGCCCGGAGGCACTCGCGGCGGTCGCGGAGGCCGACTGGGTCGTACTCGGCCCAGGGTCCTGGTACACCAGCGTCATCCCACATCTGCTGGTGCCCGAGCTGCGTGAGGCCCTTGTCTCCGCGCCGGCCCGTCGGGCGGTCACCTTGAACCTCGCCCCGCAGCCGGGCGAGACCGAGGGATGGTCGCCGGAGGCACACCTCGAGGTCCTCGGCTCCTATGCTCCCGACCTCAAGCTCGACGTGGTGCTTGCCGACCAGCAGGCCGTGACCGACCACGAGGGGCTGCGAGCCGTGGTGGCCTCCTTCGGCGCCGACCTGGTGGTGGCCGACCTCGCCGTGGGCGACGGCACCCCACGTCACGACCCGGTCAAGTTGGCCAATGCCTATGCGTCGTTCCTGGGTGGGCACTAGGGTGGCGCCGTCCGGTCGACCGAGCCGGCACGGGGGCACACCGGGCCCCGTAGCGCCGTCCTCCGGCAGTGCGCGCATTCGTGGAAGGGGCCCAGAAGTGGCAGGATCGGACGCATGGCGATGACGGCACAGGTCAAGGCAGAGCTGGCCAGCACCCCGGTCACCAAGTCGTGCTGCCGCAAGTCGGAAGTCTCATCGATGCTCCGCTTCGCCGGCGGCCTGCACATCGTCAGCGGTCGCATCGTCGTGGAGGCCGAGCTCGACACAGGCGCAGCTGCACGACGGCTGCGCAAGGACATCGCCGAGATCTACGGCCACTCCTCAGACATCGTGATGGTCTCTGGCAACGGGATCCGCAAGGGCAGCAGGTACGTCGTGAGGGTGGTCCGCGACGGCGAGGCGCTGGCCCGCCAGA
Source organism: Nocardioidaceae bacterium (assembly GCA_035461195.1). Classification (GTDB taxonomy): domain Bacteria; phylum Actinomycetota; class Actinomycetes; order Propionibacteriales; family Nocardioidaceae; genus Nocardioides_C. Next base: position 6,337 of record DATHVS010000075.1, on the reverse strand, counting down.
CGGGCCTCCTCGACAGCCGGGGCCGTCCCGTCAGAGGGCTGCCTCCGCAGGTGGTCTCCGGAGCCGGCTGCGACGCGGTCGCCGCCTGGCGTGGGGCGTTCCTCGCCCACGGATCGCTCACCGAGCCCGGCCGTTCGTCGGCGCTCGAGGTGACCTGTCCCGGGCCCGAGGCTGCGCTCGCGCTCGTCGGAGCGGCACGACGTCTCGGCATCTCGGCGAAGGCACGCGAGGTCCGCGGTGTCGACCGTGTGGTGATTCGTGACGGGGACGCGATCGGTGCCCTGCTCACCCGTCTCGGTGCCCATGAGTCCCTGATGGCATGGGAGGAGCGGCGGATGCGCCGTGAGGTGCGGGCGACCGCCAACCGCCTGGCCAACTTCGACGATGCGAACCTCCGCCGCTCGGCCCGTGCCGCGGTCGCCGCAGGTGCCCGTGTCGAGCGTGCCCTGGAGATCCTCGCCGACGAGGTGCCCGACCACCTGAAGATGGCCGGTGCGCTGAGGCTCGAGCACAAGCAGGCCTCACTCGAGGAGCTCGGTCAGCTCCACGACCCGCCGCTGACCAAGGACGCGATCGCGGGTCGGATCCGGCGGCTCCTGGCAATGGCTGACAAGCGCGCGCAGGAGCTCGGCATCCCCGACACCGAGGCCGTCCTGACCCCGGAGATGCTCGCCGAGCAGCAGTGACGCCCGGCGCCGAAGACAGGACTATCGGTTACCGGCACGTAGGCCGGATGACCTGTTCAGACGTCGGAGAGCAGGCGGTAGGGTCGAGAACGTGCCGCCCTGACGGGGTGGCCGTCCGACTACACCGCTGACCAAGGGGAGTCCCTTCCGTGACTGTTCGCGTAGGCATCAACGGCTTCGGCCGCATCGGCCGCAACTTCTTCCGGGCCGCCCTGGACATGGGCGCCGACATCGAGATCGTGGCCGCCAACGACCTCGGTGACGTCAAGACCATGGCCCACCTGCTCAAGTACGACTCCATCCTCGGCCGCCTCGAGGAAGAGGTGTCGGTGACGGACGAGGGCATCCGCGTCGGCGAGCGGACCATCAAGATCCTGGCGGAGCGCGACCCGGCACAGCTGCCCTGGAAGGACCTCGGGGTCGACGTCGTGATCGAGTCCACAGGCTTCTTCACCGACGCCACGAAGGCCAAGGCGCACATCGACGCCGGCGCCAAGAAGGTCATCATCTCCGCGCCGGCGAAGAACGAGGACGTGACGGTGGTCATGGGTGTGAACCACACCGACTACGACCCCGCTTCGCACCACGTGATCTCCAACGCCTCCTGCACCACCAACTGCCTTGCGCCGATGGCCAAGGCGGTCAACGACGAGTTCGGCATCGTCAAGGGCCTGATGACCACCATCCACGCCTACACCGGTGACCAGAACCTCCAGGACGGCCCGCACAAGGACCTTCGCCGGGCCCGTGCGGCGGCGATCAACATCGTGCCGACCTCGACCGGTGCCGCCAAGGCGATCGGCCTGGTCCTGCCGGAGATGAAGGGCAAGCTCGACGGTTACGCCGTACGCGTCCCCACGCCCACCGGCTCGGCGACGGACCTCACCGTCGAGGTCGGCCGCGAGACCACCGTGGAGGAGGTCAACGCCGCGGTCAAGGCTGCTGCCGAGGGCCCGCTGAAGGGCTACCTCAAGTACACCGAGGACCCGATCGTCTCCTCCGACATCGTCACCGACCCGAGCTCTTGCATCTTCGACGCCGGCCTGACCAAGGTCATCGGCAACCAGGTGAAGATCGTCGGCTGGTACGACAACGAGTGGGGCTACTCCTGCCGTCTCATCGACCTGGTCGACTACGTCGGCGAGAACCTCTGACCCGATGACGCGTATCGACGACCTCGGCGACCTCCGAGGGAAGCGAGTCCTGGTCCGCTCCGACCTCAACGTGCCGCTCGACGGCGACGTGATCACCGACGACGGGCGGATCAGGGCGAGCGTCCCGACCATCTCGAAGCTGGTCGAGAAGGGTGCGCGCGTCGTGGTGACCGCGCACCTCGGCCGGCCCAAGGGCGCCCCGGACCCGAAGTACTCCCTGGCCCCGGTGGCCTACCGGCTCGGCGAGCTGCTCGGCCATGACGTCGCGTTCGCTACCGACACGGTCGGCGACAGCGCGCGGGCGACGGTGGATGCGCTCGAGGACGGCCAGGTGGCCGTGCTCGAGAACGTCCGCTTCAACGAGGGCGAGACCAGCAAGGACGAGTCGGTTCGGTCCGCGTTCGCCGACCAGCTCGCCGCGCTCGCCGACGTCTTCGTCAGTGACGGTTTCGGTGTCGTGCACCGCAAGCAGGCCTCTGTCTACGACGTGGCCCAGCGGCTGCCGCACGCCATGGGCGACCTGGTGGCCGCAGAGATCGACGTCCTTCACCGGCTGACCGAGGACCCCGAGAGGCCCTACGTCGTGGTGCTCGGTGGCTCCAAGGTCTCCGACAAGCTCGGAGTCATCGACAACCTGCTCGGCAAGGCCGACCGGCTGCTCATCGGTGGTGGCATGGTGTTCACCTTCCTCAAGGCCCAGGGCAACGAGGTCGGCACCAGCCTCCTCGAGGAGGACCAGGTCGACACCTGCCGGGAGTACCTCCGGCGAGCCGAGGAGTCCGGGGTGCAGATCATGCTGCCCACGGACATCCGGGTGGCCGAGGAGTTCCCGACCGACGCGACGGCCAACGCCAACGTCGTGCCGGCCGACCAGATGCCCGCGGACAGGATCGGCCTCGACATCGGACCTGAGTCGGGCAAGGCATTCGCTGCTGCGCTCGCCGACGCCCGCACGGTGTTCTGGAACGGTCCGATGGGCGTGTTCGAGTTCGCAGCGTTCGCGGGCGGCACCCGCGACGTGGCGGAGGCACTGACCAAGGTCGACGGCCTCTCCGTCGTCGGCGGGGGTGACTCCGCGGCAGCGGTGCGTTCCCTCGGCTTCGACGAGAAGGCGTTCGGGCACATCTCGACCGGCGGCGGTGCGAGCCTGGAGTACCTCGAGGGCAAGAACCTGCCCGGCATCGACGTACTCTCCTGACGTTCCGAGCCTGTGGGCGATCCGGACCGGGGTCGCCCACAGGCGCTTTCCAACCCAAGTACTGCACGAGGACAAGGACGACTGTGGCTGACAGCAAGGGCAAGCGCGTGCCGCTCATGGCCGGCAACTGGAAGATGAACCTCAACCACCAGGAAGCGGTGGTGCTGGTCCAGAAGCTCGCCTGGACCCTGTCGGACAAGAAGCACGACTACGCGAAGGTCGAGGTAGCGGTCATCCCGCCCTTCACCGACATCCGGTCCGTGCAGACCCTTGTCGACGGGGACCGGCTGAAGATCAAGTACGGCGCCCAGGACGTGTCGCAGCACGACGGCGGCGCCTACACCGGCGAGATCTCCGCCGGGATGCTCGCGAAGCTCGGTTGCTCCTACGTCGTCGTCGGGCACTCCGAGCGGCGCCAGTACCACCACGAGTCAGACGAGCTGGTCAACGCCAAGGCCAAGAAGGCGATCGAGGCCCAGATGACCCCGATCGTCTGCGTGGGTGAGGGGCTCGAGGTCCGCAAGGAGGGCCGTCAGGTCGAGCACACCGTCGAGCAGGTCCGCGGGTCGCTCGTCGGGCTCACCCCCGAGCAGGTCGGCGATCTCGTCATCGCCTACGAGCCGGTGTGGGCGATCGGCACGGGCGAGGTGGCCACCCCCGACGACGCACAGGAGGTCTGTGCGGCGATCCGGGGCTTCGTCGCGGAGGCCTTCTCCGAGGAGGCAGCCGGCGGCGTGCGGATCCTCTACGGCGGCTCGGTGAAGGCCGCGAACGTCGGCGGCATCATGGAGAAGACCGACGTGGACGGGTGCCTGGTCGGTGGCGCTAGCCTCCAGGCGGACGAGTTCGGGGGCATCTGCCGGTTTTATGACATGCCTGTCATCTGACCACCTGAGCGTGAGTTAGGCTTTCTCACCGTGACTACCGTCTTCACCGTTCTGCTCATCCTGACGAGCCTGCTGCTCATCATGCTGGTCCTGCTGCACAAGGGCCGGGGTGGCGGCATGTCCGACATGTTCGGCGGCGGTGTTTCCAGCGGCCTCGGGGGCTCTTCCGTGGCCGAGCGGAACCTTGACCGAATCACGATCGGCGCGGGCATCATCTGGTTCGCTTGCGTCGTAGCACTGGGACTGCTGCTCAAGAGCGGCGCCTGACCGGCGCCTGCTTCGACCGGAACGAGGAGTACTGAGCGTGGCTGGTGGAGGAAGCGCCATTCGTGGCAGCCGGGTCGGAGCTGGGCCCATGGGGGAGGCGGAGCGCGGTGAGGCCGCCCCCCGCCAGCGTGTCGTGTACTTCTGTGCGCACGCCCACCAGTCGGTGATCACCTTCGCCGTCGAGGCCCAGATCCCGGACTCCTGGGACTGCCCTCGGTGTGGCCTGCCGGCCAGCCTCGACTCCGACAACCCGCCGCCCCCACCGAAGATCGAGCCGTACAAGACCCACCTGGCCTACGTGAAGGAGCGGCGCTCCGACAAGGAGGCCGCCGACATCCTCGACGAGGCGATCCAGACGCTGCGTGACCGCCGCAAGCGCGGCGAGATCGTCTTCTGATCCCGGTCCCGCCTAGCCCGCCGGCGGGGGGAGCTTTCCGGCTGCTTCGGCGTCGAGGAGCCACAGCGTGCGCTCGCGGCCCTTCGGGCCCGAGGCGGGCACGGTGTCGATGTTCCGCCCGTTGAACGCGTCGTGCACCGCCTGGGCCTTCTCCTCGCCCGAGGCGATGAACCAGACCTCGTCCGCCCGCCGGAGCATGCCCATCGTCAAGGAGATGCGCGTCGGAGGAGGCTTGGGTGACCTGCGCACGCCGACGACGGTCCCCTGGGCCTGGAGCGCCTCATGGCCGGGGAAGAGCGAGGCGCAGTGGCCGTCCGGACCGATGCCCAGCATGAGTACATCGAACCGAGACTCGTCGCCGAGGACCCGGCCGATCTCTGCCGCGTAGGCCTCTGCCGCGGCGTCGACGTCGTCCCCGTGCCGGCCGTCCGAGGCCGGCATCTCGTGGACCCGAGCCGGGTCGACCGGCAGCACGGAGAGGAACGCCTCCCGCGCTTGGAGCGCGTTGCGGTCGGAGTCGTCGGAGCGGACGTACCGCTCGTCGCCGAACCAGACGTCGACCTGAGCCCAGTCGACCTCGGCATGCTCCGGCACGTCGAGCACCGCCCGGTGCACCTGGTCGGCGATGCTGCCGCCGGTGAGCACCACGGACGGGACGCGACCCTCGGTCTGGATCCGGTTGAGCACCCGCACCAGGCGTTCGGCGACGTCCCGGGAGAGGTGCTGCTCGTCGGCCGAGACTGCGATCTCGACGGTGGGCTGGGCACTCATGACGCGGCCTTTCCTGACCGGCGTCTCGTGGCGTTGCTCGGGGCGCTCGACGCGTCGAGACGGGTCATCTTCTTGACAGTGGCGGCGTACACCTCGTCGGGGTCGAGGTGGCGAAGCTCCTCGGCGAGCAGCTCCTCCAGGTCGCGACGCTTGAGGGCCACCGGCCGGTCCGGCTCGCCCGGAAGTGAGAGCGTCGCGAGCTTGCCGTCGTTGCGGACGATCGAGATCTGGCCGCTCCTGGTCTCCAGCTCGACCGCGGTGATCCCCGGCCCGTCGGAGGTGATGCGCCCGACCTCGACCTTGAGCCGGTCCGCAAGCCAGGCCGAGAGCAGGTCGGCGCTCGGGCTGATGCGTTCCGCAGCGACTCGGGCGCCGACCACCTTGCCCGGGTCCTGGTCGAGCGCGGCCGCGAGGAGGGCCCGCCAGCTCGTCACCCGGGTCCAGGCCAGGTCGGTGTTGCCGGGGGTGTAGGAGCGACACTGGGTCAGCATCGCCTTGGCCCTGTTGCGCGGGACGGCGGCGGCGTCGGTGATGCGGCGGCGAGCCAGCCTCCCGAGGGGGTCCTCACCCGGCTCGTCGGGTGCGTCGGCGGGCCACCACACGACGACGGGGGAGTCGGGAAGAAGCAGAGGCAGCACGACCGACTCGGGGTGCTTGGTCGCTTCGCCGCGCAGACGGATCATGGCCGTCTCGCCGGTCCAGCCGGAGCCGATGCCGACCTGCGCGTCAACCCGGGCGGCCCCCCGGCCGTCACCGAGGATCAGCCCGATGACCCGGGCGGGATGCTCGCGCGAGGCCGAGCGAGCGACGCGCATCGTGGCCTCGGCGTTGTCCTCGTCGACGACGAAGACCAGCGTCATCACCATCCCCATGGCGGGGCTGCCCGCACGCCGTCGGGCGCGGACGAACTCGGCGGAGATGGCGCTCGAGGTGGTCTCGGTGAGCTCGATCATCGGAAGGCCTCCGTCACGGTCGCC
>DATHVS010000074.1:0-9328 GCA_035461195.1 Nocardioidaceae bacterium | reverse complement strand
GCCCGGTCAGCGCCTTGTGGACGTACGCCTGGTGACCTGTGTCGAAGACCACCCTGTCGCTCGGGGAGTCGAAGACCCGATGGATGCCCATGGTCAGCTCGACGACCCCGAGGTTGGGGCCCAGGTGGCCACCGGTGCGCGAGACCTTGGTGACCAGGAAGTCTCGAAGCTCGGTGGCCAGCTCGTCGAGCTGGTGGTCGTCGAGGTTCCGCAGGTCGCGCGGTCCCGTGATCGACTCCAGGTAACCCATCAGCCCTCTTCCCAACTCCCAACTCGACGACAACCCCGTGAGTCTAGTCGCCGAACCCTCAGACCTCGAAGACGGCGACGGCCGGCTCGACGAGGCTCCCGAGCCAGACCCGTCCAGCGTGCTCCCGCACGCCGGTGACCATGTGGAAGTTGGAGGCGTCGAAGGAACGGTCGTGCACGAGGGTCCCGGCGTCGTCGAAGGCCATCACCCGAGCGGTGCGCTTGGGCTTCGGCTGGAGCGGCTCGGGGAGCCGCCAGGCGGCACGCCGCAGGGGCAGGGGCCCGGTCATCAGGCGCTCCACGACCGGGTCCGCCGGCGAGGCGATCGTGACCCAGACCAGTCCGTCGCTGCCCCGGGCGATGTTGTCCGGGTAGCCGGGGAGATCTGCGGCGAGGAGGTCGGTCTGGCCGGCTCGGTCACCCGCGAGCCAGTGGCGTACGACGGTGCGCCCGGCTGTCTCAGCCACCGCGACATAGGACTCGTCCGAGGCGAGGGCGACGCCGTTGGCGAACCGCAGGCCCTCCAGGACGACGGTCACGGTGCCGTCCACGTCGCGGCGCAGCAACCGGCCGGTGCCGGTGTTCTCCACCATCTCGGCCTTCCACCGGTCGATGCCGTGGAGGCGCGAGGAGTCGGTGTACCAGGTGGTGCCCGCGGAGGTGACCGCTGCGTTGTTGCAGAACGCCATCCGTTGCCCGTGGACGAGGAAGGCGAGCTCTTCGACCGCCCCGGATGCGGTGTCCATGGCGAGCAGGCCCCGCCGGGCGTCGCAGACCAGCAGCCTGCTGTCCGGGAGCATCTCGAGGCCGAGGGGCCGCCCGCCGGTCACGCCGACCCGCTCGAGGCGGGTGCCGCGGTCGCGGAGCCGCCAGACCGCGCCGTCCTCGGTGCCGGTGTAGACCGCGCCGTCGTGGCCCACGACGACGTCCTCGGCCCCGTGCCCGGGGACAGGCAGGACGGTGAGCTGCTCGAGGGGGGCATGCGGAGGCGTCATGGCCCGAAGGCTACAGCCGGGCAACGAACCGTCGACCCCGCAGCGCCTCCTCGACCAGACCCACCGCACGGCGCTCCGCCGACAGCCGCGCCGCCTCGGCGTGCCAGGTCTCGACGGCGGACTCGATCGTGTCCGGCCCGGCCACGTCACGCAGCTCGGCACGAGCCTCGCTCAGACCCCTTCGGACCGCTGCCTGCGACGCCTCCACGTGCAGCACCGCGAAACGTGCAAGCACCACGACATGCCGCCGCAGGACGGTGTAGGAGCGGTACTCGGGCGGGCAGATGTCGAGCAGCCACCTCACCGCTGTGTCCTCCCAGCCCGGGGCGTCCGGCGGTCGGACCTGTCTGGGCCATCCGGGAGGTGCTACGTACTCAGCCATGTGCCCAGGGTAGCCCGAGATCGAACGTCTGTTCGAGAAACGGGGTGTGGGCCTGGAGGGGAGCTCGTCGATTCATCAGGGAGCAGCCGGAAAACCCCGGCCTCCCTGCGGGGAGAGGCATATCCTCCGTGGCATGCGTGTGAGCGTGCTCGGGGGTGCCGAGGTCTCGCTCGGCGGGACCCCGGTCGACCTGGGCACCCGCAAGCAGCGTGCCCTGCTCGCGGCGCTCGCTCTCCACAGAGGGAGACCGGTCGCCGTGGACACGCTCGTCGACCTCCTCTGGGCCGACAGACCCCCCGCCGGTGTCGCCGGGACGCTCCAGGCCTACGTCGCCGGACTCCGCCGCGCACTCGAGCCGGACCGGCCCGCCCGGGCACCGTCGCAGGTCCTGGTCACCGTCTCCCCCGGCTACGCGCTGCGCCTGCCCGAGGGGGCCCTCGACGTGAGCCGGTTCGAGGCCACCGTCTCGGCCACCCATCAGCAGCTCGCCCCGCTCGCAGCAGTGGCCGCGGGGCCTCCCCCTGCCCTCTCCCGCGAGGACCTCGCCCGTAACGTCGCAGACCTCGACGAGGCGCTGGCTCTATGGCGTGGCACGCCCTTCCTGGAGCTCGAGGACGCACCGGCCGCAGTCGCCGAACGGGTCCGTCTCGAGGAACTGCGGCTCGTCGCCCTCGAGGACAAGGCCACCGCGGGCCTGGCGATGGGGAACCACGCGACGGTCGCCGCCGAGCTCGAGGCACTCACCTCGGCGTACCCGCTGCGGGAGCGGCTGTGGGCGCTGCGCACCGTGGCACTGACCAGATCCGGTCGTCAGGCGGAGGCTCTCGACGCCCTCCAGCAGGTACGCCGACTGCTCGCCGACGAGCTGGGCATCGACCCCGGTGCCGAGCTGAAGGAGCTCCAGAGCGCGATCCTGCGTCAGGACCCCTCGCTCGACTTCGTCCCCCTCGACGCCGACGGGGCCGCGGTCGGCATCGAAGCCGTGCACACCACCGGCACCAGCCCGTCCTCGCGCCCTGCCGACGCAGGGGTCGCACCGAGTGCCAGGTGGCCGCTGGTCGGACGCGAGGCCGAGCTGCGGACCCTCGTGGGCCTCCTCGACGCCGCCGACACCGGCACCCCCGCCTTCGCGGCGCTCGTCGGGGAGCCCGGCATGGGCAAGAGCCGCCTCACCGAGGAGCTCTCCGACCTGGCCGCGGCCCGAGGGGTACAGGTGCTCGTCGGGCGCTGCTCCCAGGACGAGGGCGCCCCGCCCCTGTGGCCGTGGGCGAGTGTGCTGTCGGGGCTCGGCACCTCGCTCCCTGTCGAGTCCGGCACCGAGGACGAGAGCACCCGGTTCCGCGCGTGGGACGACATCGGCGCAACGCTCCTGGCGGCCTCCCGGGTGCGTACCGTGCTGGTCGTCCTCGACGACCTGCACTGGGCCGACGTCTCCTCCTTGCGGGTCCTCGGCCTCCTGCTGGAGACCGCCCGCCGCGGCCGGTTGGCCGTCGTCGCCACGTGGCGCGACAAACCGCAGCCCACCGGCGCCCTCGTGGCTGTCGCGGACGGCTTCGCCCGGCGGCATGCGGCTCGCCTGGCGCTCGAGGGCCTCGACGTCGAGCAGGTCGCGGAGGTCGTTCAGGCGGTGTCCGCCGCGAAACCGTCTCCGGCCCAGGCGACGGCCCTCCAGGCGCGGACCGACGGCAACCCGTTCTTCCTCGTGGAGTACGCCCGCCTCGTCGAGCACGATGACGACCTCGGCGCCCTCCTCGACGAGCCGCATCCGCCGGCGGCGGTGCAAGACGTGCTGAGGCGCCGGGTGGAGCGACTCCCGGAGCAGACCGTTCGCCTGCTGCGCACGGCCTCGGTCGTGGGACGCGACTTCGACCTGGCCACCCTCTGTCGGGCGACGGGCACCGACGAGGAGGTCGCTCTCGACTCGCTCGAGGAGGCCACCGAGGCAGGACTCGTCGTCGACGCGGGCGGCGACCGGTTCCGCTTCGCCCATGCCCTGGTCCGCGACACTGTCTACGCCGACCAGTCCCCGTCGCGCCGGACCCGCACCCATCGACTGGTGGCGGAGGCACTGGAGGGGCTGCCCGACAGGGAGACCGAGGTCGCCCGTCACTGGTTCGCCGCCGGGCCAGGCCACGCCGACCGCGCCTGGCGGGCCGCCACGACCGCCGCCGAGCAGGCCCGGGTCGTCTACGCCTACGACGAGGCGCAGGAGATGCTCGAGCGGGCGCTGGACCTGCTCGACGACGACCCCGCGGCCACGACAGCCGACGAGTACGACGTGCTCATGCTGCTCGCCACCACCCTGCAGCTGGCCGCGAAGTGGGTGGACCTCCGCAGCATCGTCCACCGCATGATCGAGCTCGCTGACTGGCTCGGTGACGTCGACCGCCTCGCCCGGGCAGCGGTGCTGCCCAGCACCGGCGCGCTGTGGCAGGCCTCCGCGCACGGCGCCGTCGACGAGCCCACGGTCAGGGCCTTGCGCCGAGCCCTCGCTGAGCTGCCTCCCGCGGACGGCGAGCTGAGGTGCCGCGCGCTGCTGAGCCTGGCCTCGGAGACCTACTACGGGTCGACGCCTCGTGAGCGGGAGGCGCTCGCGGACGAAGGGCTGGCGATGGCCCGTAGGCTCGACCACCCAGTTCTGCGGCTGCTGGCCTGCCAGCTTGCCTTCGTGAGCACCTGGCGAGCCGGGACGGCAGCGGCGAGGCGCGAGTTGGCCGAGGAGTCGATGGACCTGGCCCGGCGAACCGGTGACGAGGACGCCCTGACGACCACCCTGACGGTCCGTGCCGTGGTGGCCGGCGAGCTCGGCGACATCGAGACGATGGAGGCTCTCGCCGAGCAGGCACGGGACCGGGCACAGCAACGACGCCAGCTCTACCCGCTGATCGTCCTGGACACCTTGATGGTGCCCTGGCACGCGATGCGCGGCGAGTGGGACGAGGCCCAGCGGCTCGTCGAGAGCGTGTCCTCGACCAGCGAGCGCATGACGCTGCCACAGGCCGAGGACGCGATCGCCGGTGCGATGCTCAGCGTCGGGATGTGGCAAGGGTTGTACCCGGAGCTCCTCGAGACGCTGCTCCTGCTCGAGGAGCAGAGCAGCCTCCTCCTGACTCCCGTGGTCGCCGCCTTCCTCGTGCGCCTCGGCCGTGTAGAGGAGGCCCGGCAGTACCTCACCGACCACCCGGCGGACCTGGAGGTCGACGACTGGTTCTCCCTCCTGCCCTGGTCCCTCACCGCCGAGGTGGCGCTCGCCCTCGGCGACCCTGAGCTCGGCCGCCTCAGCTACTCCCTGCTGGCGCCGTACGCCGGACGGGTCACCGCCGCGGGCTCCGGAGTGGCGATGGGGCCGGTCGACGGCTTCCTGGCGCTGGCGGCCGCCGCCACGGGTGAGCGGCGGCTTGCCGTGCAGCACGCCGAGGACGCCCTGAGGTTGTGCCGGACATGGCGGATCCCGCTGGCCGAACAGTGGCTGCACGACCAGCGGGACCGCTACGGCTTCTAGACCTCCAGGTAGGGGAAGGCCCGGCGCTCTCGACGCTCGAAGCCCCGACGGGTGAGCCACCACAGAACCTCGAACGGCTTGCCGGCCTCGGCGAACGCCTGGGCCCGGAGGTCGCGCGGTAGCCCGTGGACGGCCCAGGGGACGAGCCTTGCGAAGTAGCCGAGGCCGTGACCCTTCTTGAAGTGCTCCTCGTCGATGCGGTGCCAGTCTTCAGGGGTCATCAGCTGCTGGATCAGCGCGATGGCCTCGGTCTCCTCGTGAGCGAGGTGGCGTCCCAGGCTCTCGCGGGCGGCCACGAGACGCACCGCGAGCGCTGCCCGCCCGTCCTCGTCCGGCCGCCTGGCGAGCACCTCGAACCCGGTGGTGCACGCCTCGAGCAGTGGGTCGATCTCGGCGTGCTCACTCTCCATGGCCTCGAGGGTCGCTCGTCCCTTCGCGTCCGCGCGATCCATCAGGAAGGGCCACACGCCGGTGTCCTCACCTGTGTGGTGCTCGTGCAGGACCTCGGCGAAGAGTGCCCAGCGGCCGGACAACGCCTTCCAGGTGTCGCGGTCTGCGAGGGGGGTGATCGGGACAGCCGCGGCGAAGGCGGCCAGGTCCCGGCGGAAGGCGTGGTGCATCACGTACATCACGTGCATGGGCACCGGTCCCGCCGGGGCGGCTGCCTGTCCGGGCAGTCGCAGCTGGGTCGGCCAGGGGGTGGTCGTCGTGGTCATGAGAGTCCTCCTCGGTGAGTTTCGGGTCTGCGGGCGTCGTGGGTGCGACGGGGGGCATTGGTTTCAGACGCCCACCGGGGTGCGGTCGTCGTACTCGTCGTCGAGGTCTCCGGCAGCAACCGGGACGCGGACGGCTGCAGGCTGCGGCGTGGAGTCGTCCCAGGCCAGGTGCGCGACGTCGGCCTCGACGCTCGGCAGCAGCCGGTCCAGCCACGCCGGCATCCACCAGTTCCAGCGGCCCAGGAGTGCCATGGTCGCCGGGACCAGCACCATCCGGATCACCGTCGCGTCGAGCAGGATCGCCACGGCCATCCCGAAGCCGAGCATCTTCACGACCACGTCGGCCTCGGTGGCGAAGCCGAGGAAGACCGCGATCATGATCGCCGCCGCGGCCGAGATCACCCGACCCGTCGCGGAGAGCCCCCGCACGACGCTGCCCCGCGCATCCCCGGTGGCCAGCCAGTCCTCACGGATCCGCGACAGCAGGAATACCTCGTAGTCCATCGACAGCCCGAAGAGGATGGCGAACATCAGGATCGGCAGCCAGCTCGACACCGGCATCGCGTGGTCGAGCCCGAGCAGGCCGCTCCCCCAGCCCCATTGGAAGACCACGGTCACGACGCCGTAGGCGGCCGCGATCGAGAGCAGGTTCATCAGGGCTGCCTTGACCGGGACGACGACCGACCGGAAGACCATCATCAGCAGCAGCACGGAGACGGCCACGACGAAGCCGATGACGAGCAGGATGCGCTCGGTGAGCATGTCGGCGATGTCGGCGAACATCGGGGTCAGGCCGGTGAGCTCGGCACCCGCGGGCAAGACGTCACCGCGGATCTGCTCGACGAGGGTGCCGATCCGCTCGTCGGTCGGCCCGAAGTCCGGCTCGAGATCGAACATCGCGAGAGCCCCATCGGCGGAGTACCGGACCGGGCCGACCGCGGACACGCCGGGTAGCGCCGCGAGCTCCTCGGCAGCGGCTTGGAGGGCGTCGTCGGGAACGGTGGTGCGCTCGGCAACGACCAGCATCGGTCCGTTCGCTCCGGCTCCGAACTCATCAGACACCACGTCGTAGGCCGCGCGAGAGGTGTGGTGGGTAGGGTTGCTCCCCGCGTCCTGCGGCCAGGTCCGCATGCCCAGCGCAGGTGCAGCGAGAGTGGTCATCAGGAGCAGAGCTGCGAGCGCCCAGGGCAGGGGCCGGCGCCCGACACGCGCGGCCCAACGTGCGGTCAGCGGAGCCCGCTGGGTGCGCGGACGAGACTTGCGTTCGCGGCGCGGAAGGGCACGGTGGCCGGCCAGGCCCAGCAGGGCCGGGACCAGAGTGATCGCCGCCGCCATGACGGCCACCACGGCGATCGCGGTGGCGAACCCGAAGGAGGAGTACGTCGGCAGACCCGCCAGCCGCAGGCCCATGAGCGAGACCAGCACCGTCGCCGAGGCGAAGACGACCGACCGACCGGCCGTGGCGGTGGCGCGCGCGGCCGACCGGCGTACGTCGTGCCCCTCGCGGAGGTTCTCGACGTGGCGGGTGACGAGCAGCAGGGCGTAGTCGATGCCGACGCCAAGACCCACCATGGTCGCTACCGTCGGGGCTGCCGTGCTCACGTCCGTCATGGCTGCGAGGAGGGTGATCCCCGCGGTGCCCACCGCCAGACCGAACAGGGCGACCATGAGCGGGAGGCCGGCGCTGACGACCGAGCCGAACGCCACGACGAGAAGGAGCAGCGCGACGATGATGCCGACGAGCTCTCCACGGCCCGACATCTCCTGGGCGGCGCTCTCAGGGTGGTCGCCGCTCAGCTCCACCTGGAGGCCCGCGTCCACCGTGGGGGCGATGGCGGACTCGATCGCCTGGGTCTCCCCCATCAGGTCAGGGTGGGTGACCGGCACGTCGTAGTGAACCATCACGATCGCGGTGTCTGCGTCGGAGGAGAGGCGGGGCGGGAGGACCGCCCCGACATGCCTCATCACGGACAGGTCGGCGGCGAGGCGCTCGAGCACGGCGGGCGCGAGTGCCTGGCCGTCCGGATCGTGCACGACCACCCGTGCGTGGGCGCCGCCCATCGCGGGCGCGTGGTTGCGAAGCATCTCGACGCCTGCCTGAGCCCGTGCGCCGTCGACGTCGTAGTCGTCCTGCGGCGTGCCGCCGAACGTGCCCGCCAGTGCGACCGCGGTCGCCGCGACGAGGACCCAGGCGGAGATCGTCCGCCAGGGATGGGCAGCGGCGTTGCCGCCGAGCCAGTAGAGGAAGCGCGACATTGTCTGTCATCTCCAGAAGGTCGTGAGTCGGTTCACGACCAGGCTGGGACGAGGCACTTCGGCAACGCTGATGACCGGCTTGGGGCCGGCTTGGGGTCGACTGGGGGCTCGCCCGGCGTGTCAGCCGGGCAGGAACGACAGCCGCACCTCGCGGTCGTGGTTGTCGACGTTCAGGTCTACGAGACAGATGCTCTGCCAGGTGCCGAGCGCGAGCCGTCCACCGAGGACCGGCACGCTGGCGTAGGGCGGGACGAGCGCCGGCATCACGTGGGACCGCCCGTGCCCCCGGGAGCCGTGCCGGTGCCGCCACCGGTCGTCGGAGGGCAACAGCTCCTCGAGGGCCGCAAGCAGGTCGTCGTCGCTTCCGGCCCCCGTCTCGATGATCGCGATGCCCGCCGTCGCGTGCGGGACGAAGACGTGGAGCAGCCCGGAGCTCTCGTCGGTGACGAACCGCCCGCAGTCCTGCGTGATGTCCAGGACCGTGTCTCGGTCCCCTGTCCGGTAGGAGTAGGTCTCAGAACGCATGGGCCCATCCTTGCCCACTCCCCTGGCCGACCGAGGGACGACGCTCGAGTCCCTATCGCGAGGTTCGACCGGGTCTTCACCCAATCGCCCCTGCCCCACACGGGTCATCGCCTCTCGTCCCATGTCGTCATCTTGTCCCCATGTCTCCGAGCAGGGCCGCGGCGGGCATAGCGTCGGTACTGGGATCGGCAGAGGCGCCGCGCACCGACGACGCGACGCGACCAACGAGCTCGGGGGTTCGGTGTTCGTCCGACGCATCATCACCGCGTACGTCCTGACCCTGGGCGTGCTGCTCCTGGTACTCAGTGGCGGTGTCGTACCCGGGGTCACGTGGTCCGGCGACAGCCCTGACGACGTGTCCGGCGGCCAGGTGAACGAGCCCCCTCCGGGGACGGAACCGCCCTCGCGAGTGACCGCGACGGGTGAGCCGGCGGTTCGCCAGGTGCGCCTCGACGCCGGCGAGGGAGACATCCCACTCACGGCCCTCCTCGCCTACCGGAGGGCTGCAGACGTCATGGCAGAGGCCAAGGGGTCGTGTGGACTGACGTGGCCGTTGCTGGCCGCCATCGGCCGGGTCGAGTCCGACCACGGCCGGGCGGACGGAGAACGGCTCGGCGAGGACGGTGTGTCCACACCGACCCACGGAGCCCTCGGGGGTCTCGGACCGATGAGGTTCTACCCCTCCGTGTGGCGCGTGGTGGCC
>DATHVS010000073.1:0-2991 GCA_035461195.1 Nocardioidaceae bacterium | reverse complement strand
GTCGCCCTCGCCGACGAGCAGGCGCGCGCGCTTGCTCACGGGGTACTCCTGGACCTCCGAACCGTCGTCCGGGGTGACCAGCACCTTCTTGGCCTTGTCGGTCTCCTCGATGGTGACGCGACCGGCCGCCTCGGTGATCGGCGCACGACCCTTGGGCTGGCGCGCCTCGAACAGCTCGACCACTCGGGGCAGACCCTGGGTGATGTCGTCCGCCGAGGCCACACCACCGGTGTGGAAGGTACGCATCGTCAGCTGCGTGCCGGGCTCACCGATCGACTGGGCGGCGATGATGCCGACCGCCTCGCCGATGTCGACGAGCTTGCCGGTCGCCAGCGACCGGCCGTAGCACTTGGCGCAGGTGCCGGTGCGGGCCTCACAGGTCAGGACCGAGCGGACCTTGACCTCCTCGATACCGGCGTCGACGAGCTCGTCGATCTTGACGTCGCCGAGGTCGTCACCGGCCGCGGCCAGCTTCTCGTCGGTCTCGGGGTGGAGGACGTCCACCGCCGCTGTGCGGGCGTAGGCCGCGGTCTCAGCGTTCTCCGCCTTGACGACCACGCCGTCGGCCAGCCGCTCACCGATCCTCTTGGGCAGACCGCGCTCGGTGCCGCAGTCGTCCTCGCGGATGATCACGTCCTGCGAGACGTCCACCAGACGACGGGTCAGGTAACCCGAGTCGGCGGTACGCAGCGCGGTGTCGGCCAGACCCTTACGAGCACCGTGGCTGGCGATGAAGTACTCCAGCACCGACAGACCCTCGCGGAAGTTCGACTTGATCGGCCGCGGGATGATGTCGCCCTTCGGGTTGGCCACCAGACCACGCATAGCGGCGATCTGACGCACCTGCATCCAGTTACCGCGAGCACCCGAGGTCACCATCATGTAGATCGGGTTGGTCTTCTCGAAGGTGCCCTCGAGCTGACCGGCGACCTCGTTCGAGGCCTGGGTCCAGATCTCGATGAGCTCCTGGCGGCGCTCGTCGTCGGTGATCAGACCGCGCTCGAACTGCTGCTGGACCTTCTTGGCCTGGCCTTCGTACTTCTCCAGGATCTCGGCCTTGGCCGGCGGCGTGACGACGTCCTCGATCGACACGGTCACACCGGAACGGGTGGCCCAGTGGAAGCCCGTGTCCTTGAGGTTGTCCAGCGCCGCAGCTACCTCGACCTTGGTGTAGCGCTCGGCCAGGTCGTTGACGATCGCACCGAGCCGCTTCTTGTCGACGACCTCGTTCACGAACGGGTAGTCGGCCGGGAGCGCCTCGTTGAACAGCGCCCGGCCAAGCGTCGTCTCGACGATGGTCGGCCTGCCCTCCTCGAAGCTCTCGGGGAGCGCCTGGCCCACCGCGGGCACGAAGTGGTCGAAGCGGATCCGCACCTTGCTCTGGAGCGTTACCTCCGCACGGTCGAAGGCCATGATCGCCTCGGCCACCGAGGAGAACACCCGTCCGTCACCGCGCAGCTCCTCCTCACCGGCGCGGGTCAGGAAGTACAGGCCGATGATCATGTCCTGGGTCGGCATGGTCACCGGCCGGCCGTCGGATGGCTTGAGGATGTTGTTGGTCGAGAGCATCAGGATGCGAGCCTCGGCCTGCGCCTCTGCCGACAGCGGCAGGTGCACCGCCATCTGGTCACCGTCGAAGTCCGCGTTGAACGCGGTGCAGACGAGCGGGTGGATCTGGATCGCCTTGCCCTCGA
This sequence comes from Nocardioidaceae bacterium, assembly GCA_035461195.1. GTDB lineage: Bacteria > Actinomycetota > Actinomycetes > Propionibacteriales > Nocardioidaceae > Nocardioides_C. The sequence continues at coordinate 1,297 of DATHVS010000073.1, read as the reverse complement.
TCAGCTGCGGCTCGAAGGCCTGGATGCCCAGCCGGTGCAGCGTGGGCGCACGGTTGAGCAGCACCGGGTGCTCGGTGATGACCTCTTCGAGGACGTCCCACACGACCGGGCGAGCACGCTCCACCATCCGCTTGGCGGACTTGATGTTCTGCGCGTGGTTGAGGTCCACGAGCCGCTTCATGACGAACGGCTTGAACAGCTCGAGCGCCATCTGCTTGGGCAGACCGGCCTGGTGCAGCTTCAGCTGCGGCCCCACGACGATCACCGAGCGACCCGAGTAGTCGACGCGCTTACCGAGCAGGTTCTGCCGGAAGCGGCCCTGCTTGCCCTTCAGCATGTCCGACAGCGACTTCAGCGGACGGTTGCCCGGGCCCGTGACCGGACGGCCACGACGGCCGTTGTCGAACAGCGAGTCCACGGCCTCCTGGAGCATCCGCTTCTCGTTGTTGACGATGATCTCCGGAGCACCCAGGTCGAGCAGGCGCTTGAGCCGGTTGTTCCTGTTGATCACGCGGCGGTACAGGTCGTTGAGGTCGGAGGTCGCGAAACGGCCACCGTCGAGCTGCACCATCGGACGCAGGTCCGGCGGGATCACCGGGACGGCGTCGAGCACCATGCCGGTCGGGCTGTTGTTGGTCTTGCGGAACGCCTCCACGACCTTGAGCCGCTTCAGCGCGCGGACCTTGCGCTGGCCCTTGCCCGTGGCGATGGTCTCACGCAGCGACTCCACCTCGGCGTCGAGGTCGAAGCTCTCGAGACGCTTCTGGATCGCCGCGGCGCCCATGTGGCCCTCGAAGTACTTGCCGAACCAGTTCTTCATCTCGCGGTAGAGCAGCTCGTCGCCCTCGAGGTCTTGGACCTTGAGGTTCTTGAAGCGGTTCCACACCTCGTCGAGCCTGTCGATCTCGCGCTGTGCGCGGTCGCGCAGCTGCTTCATCTCACGCTCGGCGGCGTCCTTGACCTTGCGCCGCGCGTCGGCCTTGGCGCCCTCGGCCTCGAGCGCGGCGAGGTCCTCCTCGAGCTTCTTGGCACGGTCGTCGATCGAGGTGTCGCGACGACCCTCGAGACGCTTGCGCTCGAGGTCGACCTTCGCCTCGAGCGAGGACAGGTCGCGGTGACGGGCGTCCTCGTCGACGTGCGTGATCATGTACGCCGCGAAGTAGATGACCTTCTCGAGGTCCTTCGGGGCGAGGTCGAGCAGGTAACCCAACCGGCTGGGCACGCCCTTGAAGTACCAGATGTGGGTCACCGGGGCGGCGAGCTCGATGTGGCCCATGCGCTCACGGCGGACCTTGGA
>DATHVS010000072.1:0-14406 GCA_035461195.1 Nocardioidaceae bacterium | reverse complement strand
TACGCCGCGTGCGCGTCGGCCTTGAGGTCCTCGATGAGGAGCTCGCGGGTGAGCCCGTTGCGACCACCGGCCTCCTCCTCCACCTGCTCGCGTCGCAGGGAGACCGGGTAGAGCGTCTTGAGCGCGGTCCACAGCGCCTCGAGGTCCCACTCGTCGGGCATGCCCTCGGTCGCGCCCATGACGTAGCCGGTGATGACGTCGTCGATCATCCCCCGCACCTGGTCGCGCAGGTCTGCGCCCTCGAGCACTGCTCGGCGCTCGGCGTAGATGACCTGGCGCTGACGGTTCATCACGTCGTCGTACTTGAGGACGTTCTTGCGCGAGTCGAAGTTCTGGGCCTCCACCTGCGCCTGCGCCGAGGCGATGGCGCCGGTGACGCGCTTGTTCTCGATCGGCACGTCGTCGGGGACCTTCAGGGTGGTCAGCACCCAGTCGACCCAGTCGGACTTGAACAGCCGCATGAGGTCGTCCTCGAGCGAGAGGTAGAACCGCGACTCGCCCGGGTCGCCCTGGCGGCCGGAGCGGCCTCGCAGCTGGTTGTCGATGCGGCGCGACTCGTGACGCTCGGTGCCGATGACGTAGAGCCCGCCGAGCTCCTTGACCTCGTCGTGCTCGGCGGCGACCTGCGCCTGGATCTTCTCGACCATGCCGGGCCAGGCGGCTTCGTACTCCTCGCTGTCCTCCAGCGGGTCGAGACCCTGCTTGCGCAGCTCGAAATCGGCGAGGAACTCCACCGAGCCGCCCAGCATGATGTCGGTGCCTCGACCGGCCATGTTCGTGGCGACCGTGACCGCGCCCCTGTGGCCGGCCTGCGCGACGATCTTGGCCTCGTCCGCGTGGTGCTTGGCGTTCAGCACCGAGTGCGGGACGCCGCGCTTCTTGAGCAGGTTCGACAGGCGCTCGGACTTCTCGACCGAGGTCGTGCCGACGAGGATCGGCTGTCCTGCCTTCTGACGCTCGGCGATGTCGTCGACCACGGCGTTGAACTTCGCCTCCTCGGTGCGGTAGACGAGGTCGGGCTGGTCCATGCGGGCCATCGGCTTGTTGGTGGGGATCGGCACCACGCCGAGCTTGTAGATCTTGTCGAACTCCGAGGCCTCGGTCATGGCGGTGCCGGTCATGCCGCCGAGCTTCTCGTAGAGCCGGAAGTAGTTCTGGAGCGTGACCGTGGCGAGGGTCTGGTACTCCTCGCGGACCTGCACGCCCTCCTTGGCCTCGATCGCCTGGTGCAGGCCCTCGTTGTAGCGGCGACCTGCGAGCATGCGGCCGGTGTGCTCGTCGACGATGAGCACCTCGCCGTTCATCACGACGTACTCCTTGTCGTGACGGAACAGCTCCTTGGCCTTGATCGCGTTGTTCATGAACGAGATCAGCGGGGTGTTGACCGAGTCGTAGAGGTTGTCGATGCCGAGGTAGTCCTCGACCTTGGTGATGCCCGGCTCGAGGACGGAGATGGTGCGCTTCTTCTCGTCGACCTCGTAGTCGACGTCCTTGACCATCTGGCGGGCGATCGCGGCGAACTCGCCGTACCACTTCACCTCGTCCTGAGTGGGACCGGAGATGATCAGCGGCGTGCGGGCCTCGTCGATGAGGATCGAGTCGACCTCGTCGACGATCGCGAAGTGGTGACCCCGCTGGACGCAGTCTTCGATCGAGCTGGCCATGTTGTCGCGCAGGTAGTCGAACCCGAACTCGTTGTTGGTGCCGTAGGTGACGTCCGCGGCGTAGTTCTCGCGGCGCTGGTCAGGGCGCATCTCGGGCACGATGATGCCGGTCGTGAGACCGAGGAAGTGGTAGACGCGGCCCATCCACTCGGCGTGGTAGCGCGCGAGGTAGTCGTTGACCGTGACCACGTGGACGCCCTTGCCGGTGAGCGCGTTGAGGTACGTCGGGAGCGTGGCGACGAGCGTCTTGCCCTCACCGGTCTTCATCTCGGCGATGTTGCCGAGGTGCAGCGCGGCACCGCCCATGATCTGGACGTCGAAGTGACGCTGGCCGAGGACGCGCTTGGCGGCCTCGCGCACCGTGGCGAACGCCTCGGGCATGAGGTCGTCGAGGGTTTCCCCGTTCTCGAAGCGCTCCTTGAAGTGCGCGGTCTGGCCCCGCAGCTCCTCGTCGGTCATCGCGACGAAGTCATCCTCGATCGCGTTGACGGCGCGCGTGATCGACTCCAGCTGACGGAGGATCTTGCCCTCGCCGATACGAAGGATCTTGTCGAGAATGGCAGGCACGAGAGTCGGCTCCAGTGATAGTGGTCTGCGATGTTGCTGGGGTGCCACCCTGAGGTGGCCCGGGGCGTCGCCCGAGACGTCCCCCGATGGTGGGAGAGCAGCCAGCCTACGGCCGGCCACCAGGTCCATGCTAGCGAGGCGACGTGCACCCGCCTGCCCGTGCCGCCCGTTCGCCCGCCGGTCAGGTCGTGGGGGCGCGACCGGTCGAGCCCCGCACGACCAGCTCGGCGTCGCAGAGGTACTCCCCCGCCGGGGCCGCGTGACCGGTGATCTCGTCGACCAGGGTCTGGACGGCCGACTGCGCCATCGCTGTCACGGGCTGCCGGACGGTGGTCAGCGGCGGGTCGGTGAAGGCCATGAACGGCGAGTCGTCGTAGCCGACGACCGAGACGTCACCGGGCACCTCGAGGCCCCGGGCCCGGGCAGCGCGGACCGCCCCGAGAGCCATGATGTCGGAGGCGCAGACGATCGCCGTCGCGCCCGCGTCGAGCAGCCGGGACGCGGCGGCGTGTCCGCCCTCGACGGAGAAGAGGGTGCACTCCTCCCGGCCGTCGAAGCGTGGGTCGGCCGCCATCGCGGCGCGGAACCCCGCCACCTTGCGCTGCACCGGCAGGAACCGAGCAGGACCGACCGCCAGGCCGAAGCGGGTGTGACCGAGGGAGGCGAGGTGGTTCACCGCGGTGCGGACCGCGCCCTCGTCGTCGGTGGAGATGCACGGCCTCCTCAGGTCGTCCCGACTGCCGTTGACCAGCACGATCGGCAGACCGCGCTCCACGAGGGTGTGGTAACGACGAGGGTCGGCGGTGGAGTCGGCGTGCAGGCCCGAGATGAAGATGATCCCGGAGACGCCTCGGGCGAGCAGCATCTCGACGTACTCGTCCTCGGTGACCCCGCCAGGAGTCTGTGTGCAGAGGACGGGGGTGTAGCGGTGGCCGGCGAGCCCCGACTCGATCATCTGCGCAAACGCCGGGAAGATCGGGTTGACTAGTTCGGGCACCACCAGTCCGATGAGCCCGGCGCTGGTCGAGCGCAGGGCCGCCGGACGCTCGTACCCGAGGACGTCGAGCGCCGTCAGCACCTGGAGCCTGGTCCTGATCGTGCCGATCTACACGATCATGTCGAACCTCGGGCTCATCAACACCCTGACCTCGCTGGTGATCGCCTACTGCACGGTGGCGGTGCCGTTCTGCACGTGGATGCTGAAGGGCTACTACGACACCATCCCGCGTGAGCTCGACGAGGCGGCGGCGCTGGACGGTCTGGGCCCGTTCCAGACCTTCTACCGGGTGATCCTCCCCCTCGCCCGCCCGGGCTTGGCGGTGACGATGTTCTACACCTTCCTCACCGCCTGGGGCGAGATCGCCTACGCCACGGCGTTCCTCCAGACCGCCGACAAGTTCACCCTCGGCTACGGCCTGCAGACGTTCGTGCCGCAGTTCAACCAGCGCTGGGAGTACCTCACTCCCGCGGCGATCCTGATCACGATCCCCGCGGCGATCGTGTTCATGTTCGCCCAGCGGCACCTGGTCAGCGGCCTGGCCGCCGGTGCGACCAAGGGCTGAGGTCGCCTACCGCTTCCTCAGCTCGACCGACAGTGGCTCCGCGAGGTCTCCCCGCGGGGCCACTGTCACGTCGGTGAGACCCAGCCAGCCGGCCAGACTGCGCAGCTCCTCGGCGAGCTCGCCGGCCGTCTCCTCCGGCGCGCCGGTCTCGGCGTAGGCACCGAGGACCAGGAGTACGCCGGAGCGCCGGTCCGCCTTGAGGTCGACACGGGCGACCAGCCGGTCTCCGAGCAAGAACGGCAGCACGTAGTAGCCGTGGCGCCGCTGCGCCTCGGGCACGTAGATCTCGATGCGGTAGTGGAAGTCGAACAGGCTCTCGGTGCGCGAGCGCTCCCACACCACCGGGTCGAAGGGGCTCAGCAGGGCCCGGGCCGGCATCCGTCGCGGGACCCTGGCGTCGCGGTGGAGGTAGGCCGGGCGCTTCCACCCCTCGACGGACACCGGCAGCAGCTCACCTGCGTCGACGAGAGCCCTGACCGCGGGACGCACCTCCTGCGACCGCATCCGGAAGTAGTCGCGCAGGCAGGCCTCGGTGGCCACGCCGTGGGAGGCCGCCGCCCGACGCACGAGCTCGATGTGGGCCTCCTCCGGGGTCGGTGTGGGGGTGTCGAGCACCACGGCCGGGAGCACCCGTTCCGGGACGTCGTAGAGCCTCTCGAACGCCGCGTTGCGCCCAGCCACGGCCAGCCGGCCCGTGAAGAATAGGTACTCGAGCGCCTTCTTGGTGTCCGACCAGTTCCAGCCCCAGTGCTCCTTGACGCGCGGGAGGCCGTCATCGAGGTCTCGGGCGGTCGCCGGGCCCACCTCGCGGACCTCCTCGAGCAGCGACTCGGCGAGCTCGGGTCGGTGCTGCATCATCTGCCACTCGTGACCCTGGTCGCGGTAACGCTCCATGCGGTGGTGCATGTGCGGCCACAGGTCCACGGGCATGAAGGCGGCGACGTGCGCCCAGTACTCCACGATCCGCCGGGGACGTCGCTCGGAGGCACGCCTCAGGAGCTCGGTGTCGTAGGGCCCCATCCGGCTGAACAGCGGCATGTAGTGGGCGCGCTGGAGGACGTTGACCGAGTCGATCTGGAGGACGCCGGTGCGGGCCAGCGTGCGGTTGAACGTCCGCATGGTCGCAACGGTGTGCCGTGGGTCGCGGAAGCCCTGGGCCGCGAGCGCAACACGTCGCGCCTGCGAGCGGCTGAGCGAGGCTACGGTCGGTCCGGGCACGCAGGACACTATGCCCGACCGCGCCGACAACACGGTCTCGGACGGCGCCGGTCAGCCCCCGTCAGGGGATGTCGAGCAGCTTCTCCCGGACGGCGTACATGACCGCCTCCATGCGGGAGTGCAGCTGGAGCTTCTCCAGGATGTTGCGAACGTGGTTCTTGACGGTGTTCTCGCTGATGAACAGCCGCTTGGCGATCTCGCGGTTGTTGAGGCCCTGGGCCACCAGCTTGAGCACCTCGAGCTCCCGGTCGGTCAGGCGCGGGGTGGGCACCTGCTGCCTCTCCGAGCGGGTCATCTGCTTGAACTCGTCGAGGAGCTTGACCGCCATCGACGGACTGATCAGCGACTGCCCCTCCGCCACCACGCGGATCGCCTGGGCAACCTCGTCGATCGAGGAGTCCTTGAGGAGGTACCCCGACGCGCCGTTCTTGACCGCGTCGTAGAGATCGGCCTCCTCGTCGCTGACGGTCAGCATGATGATCTTCGCCGAGGGCGCGACGTCCTTGATCGACAGGCACGCCTCGATCCCCGAGCGCTTCGGCATGCGCACGTCCATGAGGACCACGTCGGGGACGGCGGTGGCCGCGAGCTCGGTCGCGGCCACACCGTCGCCCGCCTCGCCCACGACCTCGATGTCCTCCTCGACCCCGAGCAGCATCGTCAGCCCACGGCGGAAGAGCTCCTGGTCGTCGACGACTGCGACGCGGATGGGCTCGCCGGGATTCACGCGCTGCTCAGGTACGGGCACGAGGTGATCATGTCATGCAGTAGCAGGCGATGGGACAAAAAACTTCCAACCGGTGACGCGGTCAGTCGCGCGTCACGTCGAGCGAGATCACCCCGTAGTCGTAACCGCGTCGGCGGTAGACGACCGAGGGTCGCTCGCTCTCCTTGTCCACGAACAGGAAGAAGTCGTGGCCGACGAGCTCCATCTCGTAAAGCGCCTGGTCGAGGGTCATCGGGTCGGCAGGGTGGGTCTTCTCCCGCACCACCAGCGGCCCGTCACCCATGACGGTGATCGGACCGACGCGACGCTCGGTCTCCTCGGTCTCCTCCGATGCTCCGAGGGGGGTGCCGTTCGGGGCCGGCGTGATGCCGGCGAGCGCTTCTCCGACCGAGACGGGTCGGTGGTTTCCGCGGTGGACGCGACGCCGGTCGGCTGCCCGCCGCATCTGGGTCGCCATCTTGTCCAGCGCCATGTCGAGGGCCGACATCTTGTCCTCGGCGGCCGCCTCGGCCCGGATCACCGGACCCTTCGAGAACGCGGTGAGCTGGATGCGCACGGCGCGGTCGTGCTGACGGGGGTTGCGCTCCTTGTCGACCTCGACCTCTACCCGCATGATGCGGTGGTTGTGCTTCTCCAACCGGGTGAGCTTCTCCTCCACGTGACTGCGAAACCGGTCCGACACGTCGATATGACGACTCTTGACCACGATTTCCACGGCTAACCTCCCGGTTGTCTCGGTGACGACGTCACCTTGGGTGTGTTGACCACCTGCGACGGGTGGCCTTGAGAGATGGAGATCCGTCCGGCCGACCTGGTCTTCGACCCCACAACCGCCTGCTGAGGTGCTCGCAGCTTCTCTGCCACTACTGACCTTCTCCCGTGGGCGCGCCGTGTCTGACGACGCGGACGGGGCAGGACTTACTTCTAAGCCGCACCGTGATCGGCGCTCCCGCGCGTCTCCCAGGGCCTGGGCCGGAGCCCGGGAGGACCCGAGAGGTGCCCGCACGGGCATCGCCTTACGTGGACCGTTTCGCCTGCGACTGGCATCGGCTAGCCGACTGTCCACACCGAGCCCGAGCGTGTCTGCTGGGCTCAGCCGGATCCTGTCGGTGCAACCACGGACCCGGACGGACTCCATGACTAGACGCTAGTCGTCCGCGCCCGAAAACGGTAGTGACCCACGCGATTCCCGGAGCACTCCCAGACCAGCGGTCCAGGATGTCGGGCCGTTGGTCCCGAGGGAGGTGCGCTGCGTGGCGGCGACCGTTGCCACACCGGCCACCACGACCCCCTCCTCCTCGAGGGCCCGCTGCGCCTCGCGCACCGTCGCGCCGGTCGTGATCACGTCGTCGACGACGACCACCAGCGGTCCGGGGCCGGCCCGCCGCGGGAGGCAACGACGCGCTCGCGACGGCGAGCAGGTCATGCTGCCGGCGAGGTTGCGTGCCCTCTCCTCGGAGCCGAGACCCGCTTGGTCCTCGACGACCCGGACGCTGCGGAGCGGGCGGGCGACGACGGTGGTCAGCCCGTGCCGACGCAGCCGAGAGGCGGCACGGACCGCGACCCTCAGCAGCGGGTCGTGGCCCCGGGTGCGGACGACCGCGGAGCGCGAAGGGACCGGGACCAGCGCGACCTGCCTGCCGGTGCCCGCGTCGGTGTGCCCCAGCACGGAGAGGGCGAGCAGCTCGCCGAGGGGTCCCGCGAGGGCGAACCGCTGCTGCTCCTTGTGGGCGTTGACCAGCAGCTTGAGCGCTCCGGCGTACGCGCCGGCGGCAACCGGTCGGGCCAGGCCCGGGGGGCACGGGGCCGGCCAGCACGTGCCCGCCTTCCGGGGCAGGCCGTCGTGGCAGGTCCGGCACAGCAGGCGTCCGGCCCTGCCGCAGACCACGCAGCTGCTCCCGAGGAGGAGGTCGAGGAGCGCGTCGGGCACGGACCGAGCCTGCCCGAGCCCGCGGCCGGACCCTCGCTCATCGGCCGTCCGCCGTGCACGACCGGCGATGCGGCGGACCTGTGGACGCGCGACGGTCAGCCGACGAAGGTCGGGGCCCTCAAGGGCTCCTCGGTCGAGGCCTGCGCCCACTGCCCGTCGCCACCGAGCTCGTACAGCTCACCCTCCTCCGTGCCCAGGAACACCGGGGTGCCGGAGGACGGCGAGGCGACCAGGTGCACCGCGCGCCGCCGGAGGATCTCGGCGGTCGTGTCCACGTCGGCGACCGCGGTCGAGCCGTCGACGAGCGCGAGCAGGACCTGGGAGGACTCCGGCGTGGGCCCGGTCAGCACCGCCAGGCTCTCCGAGGTGCGCCAGGCGAGGTCCCGGATCTCGTCCACACCGCCCTGGGCGAGGGGGAGGTCCACCGCGCGGGTCAGTCCCCGCACCCGGCCCCCCTCGCCACGCTGGACCCTCGCGACGACAAGCTGGTCGCCGGACCGACCGCGCACCACGGCGACCAGGCGGCTGCCGTCCCGGGAGACCACGAAGGAGGAGATGTCCTCCCCCTCGATCCCGGGGGCCTCCAGCTCGCTCGTCTCGCCGTCGCGGACGACACTGACCGAGGCACCCGCCGGGGTGCGGTCGATCAACCACACCTGGCCGAAGACGTCCCAGGCGGGGCGGAGGACGTCACTGCCCCGGTGTACCACGGCGGGGGCTTCCGGGTCCGGCGCGTCGCGGCCCAGGCCCCCTCGCGGTGCGAGCACCACGGTCGAGCCGTCCTGGGTCACCCCGGCCACCCGTTCGGCGGCGAGGTCGGCTCCGAGGGCGCGCAACGGTGTCCCGGGGGCTGCGAACCGGCCGACGACCTCGTTGCGGCCGGGTTCGAGCGCCACGGCCTCACCGTCCCGGATCCCCAGGAGCTCCTGTGACGCCCAGTGGATCGAGGGGTCGTGCTGCGCCCACGACGACACGCTCTGGGGGCTGCCCGCACCGGGGATGTCGATGGGGGACCCGTCCACGGTCACCCGCATCGAGTCCAGGCCGGACACCTGGCGCAGCGTCCAGGCCAGCTGGGCCAGCGCCATCTGGCGGTCGTCGGCGTCCAGCCGCAGGAGCTGCGCGTTCAGCGCGACCTCCGCGACGCCGTCCTGGGAGACCGGCACCGACAGGACGTACTCCGTCCCCCCGGGGATGTAGCTGCGCAGCACTCCCTCGAGCGCCGGGTGCGGGCCGCGCAGGAGCCGGCGCACCAGGAGCGTGGCGGCCTGCTCGCCGCGCGGCAGGTAGGTCGGCTCGGGCACCAGGACCCGGCCGGTCGGGTCGAAGAAGTACACGAAGTACTGCTGGTAGCGGGTCTCGAAGTGGCTGCGCGGGATCACCAGCGCGTCCGGTGGGTTGGCGATCCGCCACTCGCCGCGCTCACGGACCAGCTCGAGCCGGTAGCGGACGCCACGGCCCTCTCCCACGGCCCCCAGCCAGGTTCCCCGGTCGTCGAGCTGGACGGCGTCCTCCAGGCCCACCTCGATCGTGTCAGCGTCCTCCGACGCGTTCGAGACGAGCTTGGCGCCGTAGACCAGCGTCGCCTTCTCCGGGAACCATCCCGCCCTCGCCTCGTCGGTGAGGAACTTCCGCGCCACCGAGGTGGTCTGGGGCGAGGCCTGCATCGACAGGAGGAAGTCCTCGACGATCTTCTGGGGAGATGCTCCCGGTCGAGGTCCCGACGGGGTGTAGTCGAACCAGCCGGCTCCATGAGCGCCCGGCTCCTGGTCCGGGTCGGACCTGACCGCACCGGTCTCGGGCAGGCTCACGCAGCCGGTCAGCAGGGCGAGCAGCGCGACCAGGGCGGCAAGGGTGCGAGGCCTCACAGCGTCCTCGCCCTCTCGGTGTCGGACACCGGCCGGGGAGAACGGCGCGGCCGCGTGTCGGCAGGTACCAGCGGCAGCGGGCTCGTCACCAGGCGGTCACCGGCCCGACGGGGCAGGGTCAGCCTGAACTGCGCGCCCCGACCCGGCTCGCCCCACGCCTGCAGCCAGCCGCCGTGCAGATGAGCGTCCTCGCGCGAGATCGCCAGGCCCAGCCCGGTGCCCCCCGTGGTCCTCGCCCGGGCCGGGTCGGCGCGCCAGAACCGGTTGAACACCATCTGCGCCTCACCCTCGCGCAGCCCCACCCCGTGGTCGCGTACCGCGAGCGCCGCGGCCTTGTCGTCGGCGTCGACGAGGATCTCGATGTCACGGCCCTCGGCGTGGTCCACGGCGTTGGTCACCAGGTTGCGCACGACCCGCTCGACCCGACGTATGTCGACCTCCGCCACGCAGGGCCGACCGGGGTCGCGCACGACGACGCGCACCCCTCGTCTCTCCGCGAGCGGCCTCGTCGAGTCCGCGACCCGGTGGGCGAGGTCGACCAGGTTGACGTCCTCGAGGTCGAGCACCGCAGCCCCGGCGTCGAACCGGCTGATCTCGAGCAGGTCGTTGAGAAGCAGCTCGAAGCGGTCGAGCTCCTTCTGGAGCAGCTCGGCCGACCGGGCGGTCGCCGGGTCGAAGCGGTCGCGGGCGTCGTGGAGCACGTCGCCGGCCATCCGGACCGTGGTGAGCGGGGTGCGCAGCTCGTGCGAGACGTCGGAGACGAACCGCCGCTGGACGCGCGAGAGCTCCTCGAGCTGGCGGATCTGCTTCTGCAGGCTCGCGGCCATCTGGTTGAACGACGTGCCGAGGCGGGCGATGTCGTCGTCGCCGCGGACCTGCATCCGCTCCTCGAGCCGACCCGAGGCGAGACGCTCGGCGACCCGCCTGGCCATGCGGACCGGGGTCACCACCTGGCGCGTGACCAGCCAGGTCACCCCGCCCACCAGCAGGAGGAGGAGGCCTCCGCCGGTGAGGAGCGCCCGGCGTACCAGCCCCAGGGTCTGGGCCTCCTCGGTCAACGGGAACAGGTAGTAGAGGGTGTACGTCGCTCCGTCGCTGGGCACCTCGACCTGCGAGCCGGCGACCACCGCGGGGACGTCGGCCCGGCCCGTGCCGGGTTCGTAGACGACCGTCGTGTAGGTCCACGCCGTGCCGGGCGTCGTCTCCACCACGTCACGGAGCCGCTGAGGAATGCTCGTGGTGACGACGTCGGGAGACTTGAAGGTCCCACCCGACGCGGCGGCGGTGCCGTCGGAGGTGCCCGGGACGGGGCCGTCGAGGACGACGTCGTACCCCTGCACGTCGCCGCGCGCGACCATGCCGGCGACCAGCTGCGCGAGCTGCGCGCTGGAGTCGAACTCCGTGCCCGGCGCCCCCTCGAGCCGGCTCTGCGCGTCGTAAGCGCCGCGGGTCGCCTCCGCCACCGAGGTGTTGGTCTTCCCCGCGACCAGACCGTCGGTGATCTGCCGCAGCAGCACCCAGCCCACGAGCGTCACGACCACCGCTGAGAGCAGGAGCGTGCTGACGACGACGCGGGCCTGGATCGAGCGTTGCCAGACGGTCGCGGCCCGGCGCAGGGGCCCCACGAGTCTCATCGGGATCTCATCGTGGTCTCTAGGACGCGCCGGCCTTGTACCCGACACCCCTCACCGTCAGGACGATCTCGGGGTTCTCGGGGTCGTGCTCGACCTTGGAGCGCAGCCGTTGCACGTGCACGTTGACCAGGCGGGTGTCGGCGGCGTGGCGGTAGCCCCAGACCTGCTCGAGCAGCACCTCCCGGGTGAAGACCTGCCACGGTTTGCGGGCCAGGCACACGAGCAGGTCGAACTCGAGCGGCGTGAGCGGGATCTGCCCACCGCCGCGGGTGACCTGGTGCCCGGCCACGTCGATGGTGAGGTCGCCGACCGTCAGGGTCTCCGGCCCGGAGTCGTCGTGGCGGCGCACCCGCGCCCTGAGCCGGGCGACGAGCTCCTTGGGCTTGAACGGCTTGACGACGTAGTCGTCGGCCCCTGACTCGAGGCCGACGACCACGTCGACGGTGTCGCTCTTGGCCGTGAGCATAACGATCGGCACGCCCGACTCGGTCCGGATCTCCCGGCACACGTCGATACCGTCCTTGCCCGGCAGCATCAGGTCGAGCAGCACGACGTCGGGCCGGAACTCGCGGAAGTGGGACATCGCCTGGTCGCCGGTCGGGCACACCCGCGGCTCGAACCCCTCGTTGCGGAGCACGATCGTGAGCATCTCCGCGAGCGCGGCGTCGTCGTCGATGACGAGCACCCGCCCCCGGTTCCCCTGCTCAGGCATGGTCGTGGCTCTCCTGGTCCGGCCTGGTCAGTACCGGTAGTGGTCGGACTTGTAGGGGCCCTCCACCGGTATGCCGAGGTAGCCGGCCTGCTCGGAGGTGAGCTCGGTGAGCCTGACCCCCAACGCGTCGAGGTGGAGGCGCGCGACCTCCTCGTCGAGGTGCTTGGGCAGGGTGTAGACACCGACCGGGTACTCGTCGGTCTTGGTGAACAGCTCGATCTGCGCGAGCACCTGGTTCGTGAACGAGTTCGACATCACGAACGACGGGTGGCCGGTGGCATTGCCGAGGTTCATCAGGCGTCCCTCAGAAAGGATGATCACCGAGTTGCCCTCGGGGAAGGTGAACACGTCGACCTGCGGCTTGACCGTCTTGCGGGTGATGCCGGGGAACCGCTCCAGCCCGGCCATGTCGATCTCGTTGTCGAAGTGGCCGATGTTGCCGACGATCGCCTGGTGCTTCATGCGGCGCATCTGGTCGACAGTGACGACGTCCTTGTTGCCCGTCGCCGTGATGACGATGTCGGCCTGGCCGAGGACGTCCTCGAGCGTGGAGACCTGGTAGCCGTCCATGGCTGCCTGGAGGGCACAGATGGGGTCGATCTCGGTGACGACCACGCGGGCGCCCTGGCCGCGCAGCGACTCCGCGCAACCCTTCCCCACGTCGCCGTAGCCGCACACCACAGCGACCTTGCCGCCGATGAGCACGTCGGTGGCGCGGTTGATGCCGTCGATCAGGGAGTGCCGGCAGCCGTACTTGTTGTCGAACTTGCTCTTGGTGACCGAGTCGTTGACGTTGATGCCCGGGAAGAGGAGCGAGCCCTCCTTCATCATCTCGTAGAGCCGGTGCACGCCGGTCGTGGTCTCCTCGGTCACGCCCATCACGTGGTTCGCGATCGCGGTCCAGCGACCGGCGTCCTCGGCCAGCGAGTCGGCGACGGCCTGGAGGACCACCTTCTTCTCGGCATTGTCGGTGGAGTCCGGGGAGTCGACGTGACCGGTCTTCTCGGCCTCGACACCCATGTGCAGCAACAAGGTGGCGTCACCGCCGTCGTCGAGGATCATGTTCGCGAACTGGCCGCCGGGCCAGCGCAGGATCTGCTGGGTGCACCACCAGTACTCCTCGAGGGTCTCCCCCTTCCACGCGAAGACCGGCACACCCTTGGGGTCCTCTGGCGTGCCGTGGGGGCCGACGACGACTGCGGCAGCCGCGTGGTCCTGGGTGGAGAAGATGTTGCACGATGCCCAGCGGACCTCGGCGCCGAGCGCGGTCAGGGTCTCGATCAGGACCGCGGTCTGGATCGTCATGTGGAGCGAGCCCGCGATCTTCGCTCCGGCCAGCGGCTTGGAGGCGGAGTAGCGCTCGCGCATCGCCATCAGGCCGGGCATCTCGTGCTCGGCCAGGGTGATCTCGGTCCGGCCGTAGTCGGCCAGGTCGAGGTCGGCAACCTTGAAATCCATGAACATCCTCATCTCTGTGGCAACTGGACCAGACTACCCGGCAGTCCTGGCCGGGTGAGCCTCTTGGGGTGACGACGGGAACCCCCCTCTCGTCGTCAGCGGCCGGGGCCGGGGCGGCTTGGACGGGCAGGGCTCAGTGCTCCGCCGGCTCCCGGTGTCCCGGCAGCGGCAGCACGTGCCACACGGCGACCGCGACCGCGCCGACGACCAGGCCCACGACAGCCGAGGACACAGTGTTGACCACCCAGCCGAGGAACCCGCCGACCGCCGGCGCGGCATGGTGCACCGCCTCCTCCACGTGGTGCACCAGGTCGTACGGAGCGTGCCAGCCGAGGTCGTCAGCGCCCACCAGGAGGATGTGCCCGCCGACCCACAGCATCGCCGCGACCCCGACCACCGTGAGGAAGCGCAGCAGCACCGGCATGCCCTTGACCAGCGCTCGTCCCGACCGTCGGGCCACGGCGGAGGTGCGGTCGGTGAGGTGCAGCCCCACGTCGTCCATCTTCACGATCAGTGCGACGGCGCCGTAGACCAGCAGGGTGATGGCGACCGCGACCACCACCAGGATCGCCGCTCGCGCCAGGAACGGTTGGTCGGCGACCTCGTTGAGGGCGATCACCATGATCTCGGTCGAGAGGATGAAGTCGGTGCGGACAGCGCCCGACACGACCGTCTCCTCCGCCTCCGGGCCCTTCAGCGCGGCGGGCGCCTTCTTCTCGTGACCACGCACCGCAGCCCAGAGCTTCTCGGCTCCCTCGAAGCAGAGGTAGGTCGCCCCCACCATCAGGAGCGGGGTGATGAGGACCGGCAGGAACTGGCTGAGCAGCAGCACCGCCGGGAGGATGATCAGGAGCTTGTTGCGAAGCGACCCCGTCGCGATGCGACGGATGATCGGGAGCTCGCGCTTGGCGGTCACACCGTGCACGTACTGCGGGGTGACCGCGGTGTCGTCGACGACCACGCCGGCCGACTTCATCCCCGCACGGGTCGCGGCGGCGCCGATGTCGTCGACCGAGGCGGCGGCGAGCTTGGCGAGGGCCGCGATGTCGTCGAGCAGGCCGAACAG
>DATHVS010000071.1:0-32362 GCA_035461195.1 Nocardioidaceae bacterium | reverse complement strand
AGGGTCCAAGCGCGTCATGAAGATGCGGCATTTCGACGTGCAGCTGCTCGGCGGGATGGCACTGCACGAAGGGAAGATCGCCGAAATGGGAACCGGCGAGGGCAAGACCCTCACGGCAACCCTGGCCGTGTACCTCAACGCCATCGGCGGCCGCGGCGTGCACGTGGTCACGGTCAACGACTACCTCGCCAACCGCGACGCGCAGTGGATGGGGCGCCTGTACAACTTCCTCGGCCTGAGCGTGGGCGTGAACCTGCCCAACATGCCGCGCGAGGACAAGCAGCAGGCCTACCGCAGCGACATCACCTACGGCACCAACAACGAGTTCGGCTTCGACTACCTGCGCGACAACATGGCCGCCTCCATCGAGGACTGCGTGCAGCGCGAGCACTTCTTCGCGATCGTCGACGAGGTAGACTCCATACTCATCGATGAGGCGCGGACCCCGCTGATCATCTCCGGCCCCACCCAGGACGAGGTCAAGTGGTACGGCGAGTTCGCCGCCATCGCGAGAAGCATGGTCAAGGACGTCGACTACGAGGTCGACGAGAAGAAGCGCACGATCTCCGTCCTCGAGCCCGGGATCACCAAGGTCGAGGACTACCTCGGCATCGACAACCTCTACGACTCGGTCAACACGCCCCTGATCTCGTTCATGAACAACGCGATCAAGGCCAAGGAGCTGTTCCGCCACGACAAGGAGTACGTCGTCATGAACGGCGAGGTGCTCATCGTCGACGAGCACACCGGCCGCATGCTGGCGGGCCGCCGCTACAACGAGGGCCTGCACCAGGCGATCGAGGCCAAGGAGGGCGTGCAGGTCCGCGAGGAGTACCAGACCCTCGCCACGGTCACGCTCCAGAACTACTTCCGCCTCTACGACAAGCTCGGCGGCATGACCGGCACGGCGATGACGGAGGCCTCGGAGTTCGACAAGATCTACAAGCTCGGCGTCGTGCCGATCCCCACGAACAAGCCGATGGCCCGCATGGACCAGGCCGACCTCGTCTACCGCACCGAGGAGGCGAAGTTCAACGCCGTGGTCGACGACATCGCCGAGCGTCAGAAGGCAGGACAGCCGATCCTCGTCGGCACGACCTCCGTCGAGAAGTCCGAGCGCCTGTCGAACCTGCTCAAGAAGCGCGGCGTCCCGCACTCGGTGCTGAACGCCAAGCACCACGCGGACGAGGCCAAGATCGTCGCGCAGGCCGGCCACAAGGGCGCGGTAACGGTCGCCACGAACATGGCCGGTCGAGGCACCGACATCATGCTCGGCGGCTCGGTGGAGTTCCTCGCCGACCTCGAGCTGCGCAAGCAGGGTCTCGACCCGCTCGAGGACAGCGAGGAGTACGAAGCCGCCTGGCCGGGCATGGTCGAGACGATCCAGGCGCAGGTGGCCGCCGAGCACGACGAGGTCAAGGAGCTCGGCGGGCTGTACGTCATCGGCACCGAACGCCACGAGTCGCGCCGCATCGACAACCAGCTGCGGGGCCGCTCCGGCCGGCAGGGCGACCCGGGCGAGTCTCGGTTCTACCTCTCGCTCGAGGACGACCTCATGCGGCTCTTCAAGTCCGACTGGGTCGACTGGGTGCTGACCACCCTGAAGGTCCCCGACGACGTGCCGATCGAGAACAAGCGCGTCACCGGTGCCATCGCCTCGGCGCAGGCGCAGGTGGAGGCCCAGAACTTCGACTCGCGCAAGAACGTCCTCAAGTACGACGACGTGATGAACCGCCAGCGTCAGGTCATCTACGCAGAGCGCCGGGCAGTGCTCGAGGGCGCCGACCTGCGTGACCAGGTGCGGGGGATGATCGACGACGTCATCACCGGCTACGTCATGGGCGCGACCGAGGGCATGCCCGACGAGTGGGACCTCGAGGCGCTGTGGGCCGCACTCAAGACGCTCTACCCGGTCTCTCTCAGGGCCGACCAGGTCGAGGAGGAGGCCGGCGGTCGCGACGGCATCTCGCGGGAGCAGCTCATCGAGGACCTCAAGGCCGACGCGCAGGCAGCCTACGAGACTCGCGAGCAGAGCTTCGGCGAGGAGGTCATGCGTGAGCTCGAGCGCCGTGTCGTGCTCTCTGTGCTCGACCGCAAGTGGCGCGAGCACCTCTACGAGATGGACTACCTGCGCGAGGGCATCGGCCTGCGCGCCTACTCCCAGCGCGACCCGCTGGTGGAGTACCAGCGCGAGGGCTTCGACATGTTCGCCGCGATGATGGACGGCATCAAGGAGGAGTCGGTCGGCTACCTCTTCAACCTGGAGGTCCAGGTCGAGGAGGAGGAGACCGAGGAGACCGCAACCCTCGCCGGCGGAGCAGCCGTCGCCCAGGCGGCTGCGGCGGCGCAGGCGGCAGCCCCGCACATCGTGGCGAAGGGGCTCGAGGCGCCCAAGACACCGCAGAACCTCTCCTACACCGCCCCCGACGAGGGCGGCGAGGCCGAGGTGACCGGTGCCGCGCCGGAGCAGGCCGCAGACGAGTTCGCGGGCGTCGGTCGCAACGAGGAGTGCCCCTGTGGCTCCGGCAAGAAGTACAAGAAGTGCCACGGCGCACCGGGCGGGCCGACCGGCCTGACCACGCGCGTCAACGGCTGACCCTCAGTCCCTCAGCCCAGCTGGAGGGCGGTGCACTGCCACCGCCCTCCTGTCAGCTCCAGCCGCGCGGCGATGGCTCGTGAGCGCTGGCCGTACCGCACGTGCACGCTGACCTCCGCGGCCTCCGGGGTCGGGTGGAAGACGTGGACGCTGCGCACCTGGGGCCGGATCATGCGCCTGCGGCGTCCGGTGTCCGATGTGCGGGCCAGGATGCTCAGCCGACGTTCGAGCTCCATGTAGACACGCTGCGAGGTCCAGCGAACGAGCTGGGCGAGCGGGCGGTCGCCGCCGAGGACCTCGACGACCGCCTGGGCGAACCGTGCTGCCCACAGCCTCACCTCCTCGCTCTGCCGTCCGCCGTCGAGCAGGCGTAGCTCAGGGGTCTGCGGAACCCCGGGCGCACACCCGGGTGTCGGCTCCTTCAGCGCGAGGCTGCCGTCGACCTGCGGTGGGCCCGCGACGGGCACCGGGGGCGCCTCGGCTGGGCCACCGCCGAGCCGAGTGACCGTGGCCCACCGGGTAGGGCCCGCGGGCGGTCGGTACGGCGCCGAGCTGGGCCTTCCGTCGTGCGGTGCGGTCATGATGCGTCCTTTCGGTGAGAGAGGGCGACGGGCCCTCGCGGCTCGTCGGCTCCGCCGGCGGAGGCCGGGCGGTGGGGAAGGTGGAGGGTGGTCCCGGGCACGATCAGGTCGGGGTCGTCGCCGACCCGCGTCCGGTTCGCCCGGTAGATCCGGCGCCAGGCCCGGTCGACCTCAGCGGCGTCGGCCGAGGGGAGCCGCGACGCAGCGATCGACCAGAGCGACTCGCCGGGCAGGACCCGGTGCACCTCCCGGGTCGGGAGGGCAGCCGACGCGGAGACCGTCCGTGCGCCACCTGGCCCACGCACCGCGGCGACGGCCGCTGCTCGGTGGAGGGGGTTCGGCCCGGCTGGTGTCACCGCCGGCGCCTCGCCCTCGACCCGGTCGGGCAGGGGGAGACCCTCGAGGGTGGTGCTCGCGGTGGTCCGGGTAGGGGCCGGGCTCGGCTCGAGGGGTGCGGCCGACGCCGGCACCGCGACCCCTGCGCCACCGACGGCCAGGCCGCACAACGCCAGCACTCCCCGGCGTACGAGGGGCGGAGTGATCGCGCGGGCGGTGGCCCAGGACCTGCCCGTGAGTGCCGCGGCCGTCGTGGCGATCGTGACCGCCGTGAGCCACAGGCCGCACAGACCGAGGGTGGCCGCGGCGAGCGAGGCGATGAGGAGGTCGAGCGGCAGGGTGCCCCACCCGGACCCGGCGACGACCCACGCGCGAACCTCGAGCAGGGGGCCGGCGCACAGGGGGAGCGTGGCCGTCAGGGCGGCAGTGGCGGCGAGTGCGACGAGGAGAGGGCGGATCAGCCCGCCCCCGGAGGCGGAGGAGGTTCCTCGTGCAGCATTCATGCGGAGCCAACCCTTGCGTTTACGTGTGTTTGCATGTTTTAACGTTGCATCGGGATAGTCGTCAATGCTTTGTCCACAGGCGTTGACAGCGCGGCAGCAGGGGATGAGGGTGTCGCTCCATGGGCGATGACGACCTCGGAGCGCTCTTCGAGGACCTGGAGCAGCAGGCCTTGGGCATGCACCTGGCAGAGCGCGACGCTGAGCTCGCCGACCGAGCGCGGGGGGAGTACGCCTCGGTCGGCTTCGCCGGCCGGGTCCACGCCTCGGTCGGCCACCGGGTGACGCTGACACTGCGCGGAGGGGACCTCGTAGAGGGGGTGCTTGCCCAGGCCGGCGCGGACTGGTGCACGGTGGTCGGCAGTGGCGCGGTGCCGTGGCTGGTGCGCCTCGACGCCGTGGTCGCCGTCTCCGGCCTCTCCTCGCGCGCGGTGCCCGAGGCGGCCCGGCCCGCGCTCGCGAGGCTGGGCTTCGGTGCGGCTCTGCACCGTCTGGCCGAGGAGACGCCGGAGCTCCTGCTCCACCTCGACGCCGGCCCCGCCGTGCGAGTCCGGGTGTCCAGGATCGGGGCCGACTTCGTGGAGGTCGAGAAGGCAGACGCTCCTGTCTCAGGCCCTGTGCTCCTCCCCTTCGCCGGCGTGCGGGTGGCGCGTCCCGGCTAGCCCACTCCGCCGGTGGTCGAGCCGGCCCTGATCAGAGTCGTGCGTCGTCCTCCTGCTCGGACTCGGCGAAGGGGTGCTCGCGGACGAAGGAGCGGGTCTGCTCGTACGAGCGCTGGATGAACGCCTCGAGCTCGGTGGTCTCCACCCGCCACTGGCCCCGACCGCCGATCTTGATCGCCGGGAGCTCTCCGCGGCGAACGAGCGCGTAGACCTGGGCCGTGGACGTGTTGAGGATCTCGGCCACGTCTGCGAGCTGGAGGAAGCGGGGAGGGGTCGCGCCGACGCTCATGGTACGCATTGTGCCACCGAAACCCCGCGTTCCCGGCAGGTTGCCCTCGTTTGCCTGTGGACAGTGGATGGTCGGGGTCCCCGGGACCGGTCATGATGTCCTCCGTGATCGCAGCCAGCCGTCAGCAGAGTCTCGCCGGCCCGCCCGTCCACGGCGTTCCGGCAGCATCAGAGGACCGGGGCGACGGAGTCCCGGTCAGTCCCCCCGCCGCGCGGGCGCCCGGCCGGTCGTGGCGAGACCCCCGGCTGGTCGTGGGGGTCGTCATCGTCGCGGTCAGCGTGCTGCTCGGATCCCGCCTGCTGGCGAGCGCCGACGACACCGTGGCGGTCTGGTCGGTCGCCGTGGACCTGTCCGCGGGATCTGTCCTGTCCACGGCAGAGCTCGAGCGCGTCGACCTGAGGTTCGGTACGCCGGAGGTGGCCGGCCGGTACCTTCCCGCGGACGCGGCGCTGCCAGGAGGCTCGGTGCTCACTCGTGACCTGGTGGCCGGTGAGCTGCTGCCCCGGGCCGCGGTGGGGACCGGCAAGGTGGCCGACCTCGTGGAGGTCCCGATCGCCGTGGCGGCCGAGGCGGTTCCCGCGACGCTGCGCGCAGGTGAGGTCGTGGACGTCTGGGTCACGCCGGCCGGCCTGGCCGGGGAGGTGCCACGTGCCCTCCGCGTCCTCGACCAGGTCCGGGTCGTGGCCGTGCCCCGCAGTGGCAGCGCGCTCGGGCCCTCGGCCACCAGGCAGGTCGTGGTGGGACTCGAGGCCGGGGACGAGAGCCGGCTCGCCACGGCGCTGGCCCGCCTCTCGGACGGGACCGCAGTCATCGTGAGACGGGGCTGAGGGCGTGCTCGGCGAACGTGTGAGCGTCCTCGTCGCCGCGGGAGGGGCTCGTTGGGAGGTCGAGGCGCTGCGGGCGGTGGCCGGCGGCCAGTCGGGTGCGGTGCTCCTCAAGCGCTGCGTGGACCTGCCCGACCTGCTCGCGACGGCCACGACCGGTCAGGCACGCGTCGCGCTCGTCTCGGCGGGGCTCCCCGGCCTCGATGCCGACAGCGTCGCGCACCTGAGACGGGCGGGGGTCGGCGTCCTGGTCGTGGCGGAGCCCGCCGACCGGCTGGTGGACCTGCCGGGGGTGTTCGAGGTCCTCACCGCCGACGCGGTCGGCACCACCTTGGGAGGCGCACTTCAGGCGGCGGCCACGTCGGCGGCCGACGACGACCCTTCCGGGGCGGGCGGAGCTGTCGGGTCGCCTCACGACGAGGGCTCGGCTCTGGCGCCGACCGGGTTGGCCCCGGCGACCGACGCAGGCAGCCCCGGCCGGGTCGTCGCGGTGTGGGGACCAACCGGGGCGCCGGGGCGCACCACCGTGGCGGTGGGCGTGGCCGCCGAGCTCGCCTCGCGTGGCCACGACGTGCTGCTGGTCGACGCCGACGGCTACGGCGGCGCCGTGGCCCAGCACCTCGGGATGCTCGAGGAGGTCTCCGGCCTGCTCAGCGCGGTGCGCCTGGCCAACGCCGGACAGCTCGATGCCGTACGTCTGGCCTCGGTCGCCCGGTCCGTGGGGCCTGGGCTCCGGGTGCTGACCGGGCTGCCCCGGGCCGACCGGTGGGTCGAGGTGCGCGAGGTCGCCTTCGAGACGCTCATCGACGCCGCGCAGGCACTGTGCCCCTACGTCGTCCTCGACCTCGGCTTCAGCCTCGAGCAGGCCGAGCAGGCCTACGGCAGCGGGGCTCCCCAGCGCAACCAGATGACGGTGACGGCGCTCGACCGCGCCGACGAGGTGCTGGTGGTCGGCTCGGCGGACCCGGTCGGTCTGGCCCGGCTGGCCCGTGGCCTCGTCGAGCTCCCCGAGGTCGCCCCTGTCGCGGCGGCGCGGGTGGTCGTCAACCGGGTGCGACCCTCCCTCGGCTGGGGGGAGCAGGACGTGCGCGCGATGGTGGAGGGGTTCGTGACGCCCGCGAGCATGCACTTCCTGCCCGACGACCCCGCGACGGCCGACCGGGCCCTCATGGCAGGCCGGCCCCTCGTCGAGCTGGGCGACTCCGCCCTGCGGACCGCCCTGGCCGGCGTGGCCGACAGCGTCGATCTCCACGCGCAGCCCGAGGTCGGGCCGCGAGGTCGCCGGCCGGGTCGCTCGCGCGGACGGCTCAGGCGCCGAAGAGCAGGTAGAGCCCGGTGACGGTGTAGAACACCATCACCGCAAGCAGGGGCAGCTGGCCGGTCAGCTGGTGCCGCTTGGGCAAGAGCTTCATCGCGCGGTCGTGCGCGGCGACCACGCCCACGACGTGTCCGGTCACGACGGCGAGCACCTTCGTCACCGCCAGGAACGTCGGGTTCGTGGACAACCAGTAGCTGACCTGCCAGTCGCCCGTGCCGAGGAGGTTCGCCCCGGTCGCCATCGGGTCGCTCAGCTGGATCAGCGTCTGCTGGCCGGACTCCACGAAGTAGGTCAGGTAGTGCGCGACCATGTAGCCGACGATGATCGGCACCACGGAGTGGGCGAACAGCGCCGGCAGGTCGGTCCGGCGTACCCCCTCCCGCGGCGCCGCGGACATGGTCGCGAGCGCGAGGCTGACCGCCACCACGGCGCAGAACACGAGCAGGACGCCGGTGTTGACCCAGGTGACGTTCAGCGACGTGGTCTGGGTGAACCGCAGCCAGACGTTGGAGTCCTTGAAGCTGTCGAAGGCAGTGCTGCCGAACAGCACGGCGACCACCGCGACCAGGCCGGGGCCGGCCGGTACGGCGTCGAGGTTGGCCAGCGGGCTGCGCAGCACGAGCGTGCCGTCCTCGCGGCGGCCGAAGACCGACAGGTGCCCCACAAGGGTGGAGTAGACCTCGAACGGGTCGGCGCGCTCGAACCACTGCGAGCCGAAGAACGCGCTACCGACGAGCAGGACGGCGACGTAGACGGCGAACCACAGTCGGACCGGCCCGAGGTACGTCGCGTCGGGGTACACCAGCTCCAGCCACACGAAGGCGAAGAGGCCTGCTGCCGCGGGCCAGTAGCCGACCCAGCGGGGGAGCTCGAACATGCCGCGGTCCGGATCGCCCCCGATCAGCCGGCTGACCAGCAGGTTGATGGTGCGGACCGGGTTGACCGCCTTGTAGAAGGCGCCGAAGAGGAGCGAAGCGGGGACCAGGCCGACCCAGAGGATGACGTAGACGACGCCGAAGGTGGGGTTGACCAGGAGGTCGGGGCCCGCGAAGGCGGCCCAGGCGACGTACAGGAAGAAGGCCAGGCCCAGGGCGCGCAGGGCGCCGCGGAAGTACGGGGAGTCGAGCAGGCTCACCAGCCGCGCGGGGGCCGGCCGCCCCGACGTCGCGGCGTCGTAACGGGGGGTGCGCCAGGCCAGCGCCAGCACGACGAAGGAGACCGCGAGCGCGGCGCTCGCGCCGGCGATCGCGAACTCTGCGGGGATCGGGAGGTCCTGGGCCCCGCCGACGCCGTGGGCGAAGACCATGGTCAGCGGACCTCGAGCTGGAGGATGACCAGCCCGGTGTCGTGCTCCTCGACGTCGACGATGCCCGGGCGGTCGATGGTCAGGTTCAGGGTCGACTCGCCCGGCTCGACCTCGAGGACCTGCTCGGGGGAGGAGTGCACGTGCAGCTCGGCGGACCGGTCGGACTCGACCTCCAGGGCGATCGGCACGCCGACGGTGACCTTGACCCGCTTGCCGTTGGGCTCGATGCGGTCGCCCTCGATCTCGATCTCGATCGGCTTCGGGGTGTCCTCGGTCGGCTCGTCGCTGGGTTCCGCGTCGGGGGACTGCGTCGGCGTGCTCGTGGCGGGGGTCTCCTCGGCGGTGGTGGCGGGCTCGTCGGAGCCTCCGCAACCGGTGGCGAGGAAGAGGACGGCGACGGCGGCGGCGAGGGCGCGACGCATGCGGGTACTCCTTGGGGCTGAACCGTGGCGGTGCTCCCATGGTCGCACGGTGGGCGGAAGCGGTGGACGGGGGTCCGAGCCTCGGCCGCCCTGCCGTTAGCCTGGGTGGTCGACCCGCAACGCGGGTCCTGGCGATGGAAGGGGACTCGAGTGAGTGAGCGGCTCCGCCCGGCCGACATGGCGTTCCTGGCCGACGAGTCGGCAAGTGCGCCCATGCACAACGCGACGCTCGAGGTCTTCGACCCTCCGGCAGACGGGTTCGACTACCACAAGCTCCTCTCCGTGATCGCCGACCGGCTGGCGTTCGTACCCAGGTACCGCCAGCGGATCCGCACCGTCCCCGGCAGGCTGGCCAACCCTGTGTGGGTCGACGACGACGACTTCGACCTGACCTACCACGTGCGCCGCTCGGCCCTGCCGCGGCCGGGCTCGATGGAGCAGCTGCGTGAGCTCGTCGGCCGCATCATGTCGCGCCGCCTCGACCGCAGCCGCCCGCTGTGGGAGGTCTACCTCATCGAGGGTCTCGAGCAGGGGCGCTTCGCGATCCTCTCGAAGTCGCACCAGATCCTCGTCGACGGGATCTCCACCGTGGACCTCGGGCAGGTGATCCTGGACGTGGACCCGCGGCCGCGAGAAGTGGTGCCCGACCACTGGCGGCCCGAGCGCGAGCCGAGCCCGCCGGCGCTGCTGGCCGGGGCCGTGAGCGAGCAGATGCGACACCCGGCCCTGCTGGCCGAGACGTTCCGGGGCAACGTCGACGGGTTGTGGCGCAAGGCAGGTGCCGTGGGCCGGGCGGCGATGACGACGGCGGGTGTGGTCTCCAACCGCCGCTGGACCCCCGAGACCCCCGTCCATGCCCAGCTCTCCGAGCAGCGCCGGTTCGTGACCGTTCGCACCGACCTCGAGGACTACCGCAAGGTCCGTCGCGTGCACGGCGGCACCGTCAACGACGTGATCCTCGCGACGGTAGCCGGTGCGATGCGGGCCTGGATGATGACGCGGGCGGAGCCGGTGCACGGCAGCCGGAGCCTGCGGGCGATGGTGCCGATGAGCGTGATCGACAGCGAGCTCGAACCGACCTCGCTCGGCAGCCAGGTCACGGGCCACCTGGTGAACCTCCCGATCGGTGAGTCCAGCCCCGTCGTGCGGCTGCACCAGGTGTCCTACGCCTTCAAGGCGCACAAGGAGACCGGCATGGCCGTGGCCGCCGACCGGCTCGCGGACGTCGCGGGCTTCGCGCCGACGACCTTCCACGCTCTCGGCTCGCGGGTGGCCGCCGAGGTCCGGCGCGGGTTCGACCTCGTGGTCACGAACGTGCCCGGTCCGCAGTTCCCGTTGTACGCCGCGGGCGCGCTCATGCTCGAGAGCTACCCCGTCCAGCCGCTGCTGCCGGGTCACGCGCTCGCCATCGGGGTGACCTCCTACGACGGAGGCGTGTACTTCGGCATCAACGCCGACCGGGACGCCCTCCCCGACGTCGACGTGCTCGGCCACTGCCTCGAGGAGGCGCTCGCCGAGCTCGTCGACAGCGCGAGCGACACCCGGCAGCGTGCTCCCCGCGGGCGCAAGGGTCCCGGTACGTCGACGACCCGCAAGACCCGCAATGGCGGCCGGGGAGGCAAGACATGAGCACGCGCGTCTACCTCCCCAGCAGCATCACCGGCCTGAACGAGATCCTGCTCTCCGGCGGGGTCGGACCGGTTCCCCTGCCCGCCCACGCCGTCACCGACGACGTCCGGGCGGCGCTGCCCGACGCGGCCGGGGAGGAGTGGGAGTACGCCGTCCTCAACGCTGCCGCCCAGGACTCCGTCGGCCTCCTCACCGAGGACGACCCGCCCCGCCGGGTCGTGGTCGTCGCGGAGGTCGGGTCGGTGACCCCGGGGCCGGACGGGAGCCTGGTCGAGGTCGACGAGGTGGTCTCGCTGCGCCAGGTGGTCGCGGTGCACGTCGACGGCGACGACGCGGCCGAGGTCGTCGCGGCTGCCCGGGCCGCGTGGTCCGACGCCGAGGCGGGGGACGAGGCCGCGGTTGCCGTGGTGGAGCGTTGTCTCGACCACGAGCTGGGCTGGTTCGCCACCCAGGAGATCGGTGTCCTCCTCGAGAGCTGACTCCTCGACGCTGGTGACTTGGGAGTAACCCTGACGGTCTGACACGATCGACCGTATGGACGCGATCACTCACCCCCCTGCGCCGGTCAACGAGCCCAACCTCGGCTACGCCCCCGGGAGTCCGGAGCGAGCGGCCCTGGAGCTCGAGCTCCAGGCGCAGGAGTCCCGCCGGCTCGAGCTCACGGCGACGATCGGCGGCACGAAGAAGATGGGCGGCGGCGAGGAGATCCCCGTCGTCCAGCCCCACGACCACCAGCACGTCCTCGGCGTCATGCGGAACTCGACGCGAGCCGACGCCGAGGCCGCTGTCGCGGCAGCGCACGAGGCGGCGCCCGGCTGGCGCGCGATGTCGCTCGACGACCGTGCGGCGATCGTGCTGAAGGCCGCCGACCTCCTCGCCGGACCGTGGCGCCAGCGTCTCAACGCGGCGACCATGCTCGGCCAGTCGAAGACCGCGTGGCAGGCCGAGATCGACTCCGCGTGCGAGCTGATCGACTTCTGGCGGTTCAACGTCCACTACGCTCGGCAGATCGTCAGTGAGCAGCCGATCGCCAACGCTCGCGGCGTGTGGAACCGCAGCGACCATCGCCCGCTCGAGGGCTTCGTCTACGCGATCACGCCGTTCAACTTCACCGCGATCGCCGGTAACCTGCCGACCGCCCCCGCCCTGATGGGCAACACGGTGCTGTGGAAGCCGTCGCCGACCCAGCAGGTCGCGGCGCACCTGCTCATGGAGCTCCTCGAGGAGGCCGGCCTGCCGCCGGGCGTGATCAACATGCTTCCCGGTGACGGGATCGAGGTCTCCGAGGTGGCGCTCAAGCACCCCGAGCTCGCCGGCATCCACTTCACCGGCTCGACCCCGACCTTCCAGTTCCTCTGGCAGAGCGTCGGGGAGAACCTCAAGAGCTACCGCGCCTACCCGCGCCTCGTCGGCGAGACCGGCGGCAAGGACTTCGTCGTCGCCCACCCATCGGCCGATCCCGACGTGCTACGCGTCGCGATGCTGCGCGGCGCCTTCGAGTACCAGGGCCAGAAGTGCTCGGCGGCATCCCGTGCCTACGTGCCGCGGTCGCTGTGGTCGAAGATGCGTGAGGACTTCCTCGCCGAGGTCGAGTCGATCCCCATGGGTGACGTCACGGACCTGTCGAACTTCATGGGCGCTGTGATCGACGAGAGGGCCTTCGCCAAGCACAAGGCCGCCATCGAGCGGGCCCAGGAGTCCTCCT
Source organism: Nocardioidaceae bacterium (assembly GCA_035461195.1). GTDB lineage: Bacteria > Actinomycetota > Actinomycetes > Propionibacteriales > Nocardioidaceae > Nocardioides_C. The sequence continues at coordinate 20,194 of DATHVS010000071.1, read as the reverse complement.
CGCTCGAGATCGTCGCCGGTGGCCAGGTCGACGACTCCAAGGGCTGGTTCGTGCGGCCCACGGTGATCGAGGGCGGTGACCCGACCGACGAGATCTTCGCGACCGAGTACTTCGGCCCGATCCTCGCGGTGCACGTCTACGACGACGCCGACTTCGAGTCCGTGGTGACCCAGATGGAGTCGTTCGCGCCGTACGCCCTCACCGGTGCGATCATCGCGCAGGACCGTCGCGCGATCGCCTGGGCCACCGAAGCGCTGCGCTTCGCCGCGGGCAACTTCTACGTCAACGACAAGCCCACCGGGGCGGTCGTCGGGCAACAGCCGTTCGGCGGCGCCCGGGCATCGGGCACCAACGACAAGGCGGGTGCCGCGTCCAACCTCATGCGCTGGACCTCACCGCGCTCGATCAAGGAGACCTTCGACCCGCCGAAGGACTACCGCTACCCCCACATGGGCTGACCGGCTGCCGACGCGCACCACCCGCCCCGAGGCTTGTGCGTCGGGGCGGGTGGCGGACAATGGCCAGATGAGCTCCGCACTCGTCCCGATGCACCTCGGTAGCCTGCACGCCTACGAGACGGCCCTGCTCGCCCTCTTGGCGTTCGGCCCGTTCGTCGTGCTGGCGGTGGTGATCGTGGTGATGCGCCGTCGTGACGTGGACGACTCCGAGGACGAGGCCGCCGCGCAGTCCCGCGCCTCCGAGCCGGCAGCCAAGGGCGGGTCAGCCGGCTAGCGTCCCAGCCATCTGCGGCCCACCCGCTGCTCGGCGTCGAGGGCGTGCTCGAACAGGTCGATCACCAGGTGCTCGATCTTGCCGCCGACGATCGGGATGTGGATCTTCAGCTCGCCGGTGACCGTCTCCACGGTGCCGTCGCCGTCCGGGCGTAGCGTGATCGCGCCCTTCATGTGGCCGGGCTTGCCGGGGATCGTCACGTCGAGGACCGCGTCGGTCGCGCTCGACCACTTCTCGCGCTGGGCGATGTGGATCGTGTCGCCGACGAACTTCTTGGCGAAGGACGGGATCCCCTCGGAGGGGCGTCGCTGGTCGACGGTGACCGTCATCGTGTCGTCCGCACCGTCGATGTCCACCGTGCAGTCGCTGACGTGCTGGGCCTCGCAGACCTGCTCCCGGAAGGAGGGGTCGCCGAGCATGGCGAAGACCTCGTCGGGGGAGGCGTCGTACCTCAAGACGTGCTCGAACCTCATCAGCGCTCACCCTTCAGCCACGCCACGCCGGCGGCGTGCTCCTTGTCCATCCCTGCCTTGAAGAGGTCCGCGACGAGGGACTCCAGCCTGCCGCCGATGAGCGGCACCTTGGCCTTCGACTCGCCCTCGAAGCTCTCCACCGTGGTAGTGCCGGTCTCGGTGAGGGTCAGCCGGCCCGAGATCTCCGTGGGTTTGCCGGGCGTCTGCACCGTCATGGTGGCCGAGAGCCCGTCGACCCACTCCTCGGTCTGGATCGCGCGGGTGCTCTCCCCGGCGATCTTCTTGGCGAAGCCGGGCACGCCCTCGGTGGGCTGCACCTGGTCGATGACCACCTTGGCGCCCGTGCCGCGGGGCTCGATGGTGATGTCGGCGGACAGGACCCCCATCGCGTCGCAGCTCTTCTGCCGGAAGGCCGGGTCGGTCAGCATGGCGTACACCTCGGCCGCGGATGCGTCGTAGGTGATCTCGTGGCGGAACTTCATGGCGCACCATCATGACGGATCGACCCACCCGTGGCTACGCTCCGCGATGTGACTTCGAACCCTCCTCCCCGCACCGCACGGCACACCGACGAGACGGCTGAGCGCGACCGACCGGAGCAGTGGGCGGGGGAGTGGGGTGGCACCGACATCGCCTTCGGTGAGCACGGTGCCCGGCTGACCTACGGCAGCTACCTCGCGCTCGAGCAGCTGCTGAGCGCGCAGCGGTTCGAGTCAGACCCGCCGGCGCACGACGAGCTGCTGTTCATCACCGTCCACCAGGTCTACGAGCTGTGGTTCAAGCAGCTGCTCCACGAGGCCACCGCGGCCCGTGATGCCATGCTCGGCCACGGTGACCCGGCGGGGAGAGGTCACAACCGGCTGTGGTGGGCCCAGCACCTTCTGCTGCGCGTGCACGCCATCGAGCGGGTCCTCGTCTCGCAGGTCGACGTTCTCGAGACGATGACCCCGCAGGACTTCCTCCAGTTCCGCCAGGCGCTGGCCCCGGCCAGCGGGTTCCAGTCGGTGCAGTACCGCGAGCTGGAGTTCCTCTCCGGGGCCAAGGACGCCTCCTTCGTCGACCGCTTCAAGGGGCTGACGGAGTCCGAGCGGGAGCGCCTGAGGAGGCGGCTGGAGGAGCCGACCCTCTGGGACGCGTTCCTCCACGTGCTGCGTGAGCGCGGGCTGCCCGCCGGCGACGACGAGGAGGTGACGCAGTCGGTACGCCGCGCCGCGCACGACCGTACCTCGTACTCCGACGTCTGGGCGCTGGCGGAGGCGCTCCTGCAGCACGACGAGCTCGCCGCCGCGTGGAGAGCCCGTCACGTGGTGATGGTGGAGCGGATGATCGGCACCAAGACGGGCACCGGCGGTTCGTCGGGGGCGGCATACCTCCGCTCGCGCCTGCCGCTGCAGTACTACCCGCTCCTGTGGGAGCTGCGGTCGCATCTTTGACGGGGCCTGACACACCGCCCGGCTCCCGTTGTTGTTAGGTGCACCCCAACGGCTTAGGGTCGGAAGCGACGGCACGACGGAGTGCCGCCAGGGAGCGACAAAGGTTGATGCCTCGTGCGAACGACGCTGGATGACAGCAAGGACGATCTCATCGCCAAGGCTGCGGAGCTGGCCTCGGACCGCAGGGCAGCAGGGGGCCCACCCGGCACCAGCGTCCACCAGTTCCTGAAGTCCTACTACCGGCACGTGGCGCCGGAGGACATCGTCGACCGTTCCGAGACCGACCTCTACGGCGCCGCGATGAGCCAGTACCGCATCGCGACTCAGCGGCCGCAGGGCACCGCCAACATCCGGGTGTTCACCCCCTCGATCTCCGAGCACGGCTGGTCGGCCAACGGGCACAGCGTCGTCGAGGTGGTCACCGACGACATGCCGTTCCTCGTCGACTCGGTGACGATGGAGCTCAACGAGCAGCAACGCTCGGTGCACATGGTCGTCCACCCCCAGATGCTCGTACGCCGTGACCTGACCGGCGAGCTGAAGGAGCTCCACACCTCCGAAGGCCACGACGGGCCCGGGCGCGACATGCCCCACGACGTGTTCCGTGAGTCGTGGATGCACATCGAGATCGACCGCGAGACCGACGTCGAGGACCTCGCCGCGATCGAGGACGCCCTGGCCAAGGTTCTCCGCGACGTGCGGGAGGCCGTCGAGGACTGGGAGCGGATGAACGCCCAGGCCAGGCAGATCATCGAGGACCTCGAGAAGAACCCTCCGCCCCTCCCGGAGGAGGAGATCAGCGAGGGCAAGGCGCTGCTCGAGTGGCTCGCCGACGACCACTTCACCTTCCTCGGCTACCGCGAGTACCACCTCGAGGCCGAGGGCGACGACGACATCTTGCGTGCGGTCCCCGGCACCGGCTTCGGCATCCTGCGCGCCGACCAGGACATGTCGCCCTCGTTCGGGAAGCTGCCGCCCCTGGTCAAGGCCAAGGCGCGTGAGAAGACCCTGTTGGTGCTCGCGAAGGCCAACTCCAAGGCGACGGTGCACCGGCCGGCGTACCTTGACTACGTCGGCGTGAAGACGTTCGACGAGAACGGCGACGTGGTGGGGGAGCGCCGCTTCCTCGGGCTGTTCTCCTCGGCTGCCTACACCGAGTCGCTGACCCGGATCCCGGTGCTGCGCCAGAAGGCCCGTCAGGTGATCGACAGGGCCGGGTTCGACCCGCTGAGCCACACCGGCAAGGCGCTGATGGACGTGCTGGAGACCTATCCGCGCGACGAGCTCTTCCAGACCCCCGTCGACGAGCTCGTCCCGATCGCGGAGGCGGTCCTCCACACCCGTGACCGCAGGCAGGTGCGGCTGTTCATCCGCAAGGACGTCTACGGCCGGTTCTACTCGTGCCTGGTCTACCTCCCGCGCGACCGCTATACGACCGCGGTGCGGGAGAAGATCTCCTCGATCCTCAAGAGCCAGCTCGGCGGCGAGTCGATCGAGTACACCGCCCGCATCAGCGAGTCGATGCTCGCCCGCCTGCACTTCGTGGTCCGCCCTCCCAAGGGGGAGCTGGTCGGTGACTTCGACCAGGCCGACCTCGAGCGGCGTCTGGCCGAGGCGGCCAGGTCCTGGCGCGACGACCTGCTCGCGGCAATCAACAGCGAGTTCGGCGAGGAGGAGGGTGCCCGGCTCGGCCGGCTCTACGCCGACTCGTTCCCCGAGGCCTACAAGGAGGACTACGCCCCCCGTAGTGGCGCCGTCGACATCGGCCGCCTCGAGGCCCTCGAGGGGGACGAGGCGCTCTCCCTGTCGTTCTACGAGCGCATGGACGCCGCCCAGGGAGAGGCGAGGCTGAAGGTGTTCCGGGTCGGGCCGCCGCTGTCGCTGAGCCAGGTCCTGCCTGCGCTGTCCGCGATGGGTGTGGAGGTCATCGACGAGCGGCCCTACGAGCTCGAGGGGCCGCCGCGGCCGTCGTACATCTACGACTTCGGGCTGCGCTACAGCCGCCCCTTGCCGACCGGTGCGCGAGAGCTCTTCCAGGACACCGTCGACGCGGTGTGGGACGGCCGCACCGAGAGCGACGGCTTCAACGCCCTGGTGCTCGCCGCAGGTCTGACCTGGCGGCAGGTGCTGGTCCTGCGTGCCTACGCGAAGTACATGCGCCAGGGCGGCACCCCGTTCGCCCAGGACTCCATCGAGGAGGCGCTACGCAGCAACGTCGACATCACCCGTCTGCTCGTGCGCCTCTTCGAGGCCCGCTTCGACCCCGGACGCAACGGTGACATCGCGCCCGACAACGAGAGCCGGGTCGGCACCATGGCCGAGCTCGAGGACCGCATCAACAGTGCACTCGAGGAGGTCGCCAGCCTCGACCACGACCGCATCCTGCGTTCCTACCTCGCGGTCGTGAAGGCGACGCTGCGGACCAACTTCTACCAGGAGGACGGGCTCGGCAAGCCGAAGAGCTACCTGTCGCTGAAGCTCGAGCCGAGCGCCATCCCCGACCTGCCCGAGCCGCGGCCGCGGTTCGAGATCTTCGTGTACTCCCCGCGGGTGGAGGGCGTCCACCTGCGCTTCGGCGCGGTCGCCCGCGGAGGCCTGCGCTGGTCGGACCGGCGCGACGACTTCCGCACCGAGGTCCTCGGCCTGGTGAAGGCGCAGATGGTCAAGAACACCGTCATCGTGCCGGTGGGCGCGAAGGGCGGGTTCTACTGCAAGCAGCTCCCCGACCCGTCCCACCGCGACGCGTGGCTGGCCGAGGGCGTGGCCTGCTACAAGACCTTCATCTGCGGCCTCCTCGACATCACCGACAACCTCGTCGGCGGCGAGAACGTCCCGCCCGAGCGCGTCGTGCGCCACGACTCCGACGACTCCTACCTGGTCGTCGCGGCGGACAAGGGCACCGCGTCCTTCTCCGACATCGCCAACGAGATCTCGGCCGAGTACGGCTTCTGGCTCGGTGACGCGTTCGCCTCGGGAGGCTCCGCCGGCTACGACCACAAGGCGATGGGCATCACCGCGCGCGGGGCCTGGGTATCGGTACGCCGCCACTTCCGCGAGATGGGCATCGACTCCCAGAACGAGGACTTCACGGTCGTGGGCGTCGGCGACATGTCCGGGGACGTCTTCGGCAACGGCATGCTGCTCTCGGAGCACATCCGGCTCGTGGCAGCCTTCGACCACCGCGACATCTTCCTCGATCCCGACCCGGAAGCCGCCGCGTCCTTCGCCGAGCGGAAGCGGCTCTTCGAGATGCCGCGGTCGTCGTGGAAGGACTACGACACCTCCCTCCTCAGTGAGGGCGGTGGGGTCTACTCCCGCAGCCAGAAGTCGATCCCGCTCTCACCGCAGGTACGCCGGGCGCTCGGCATCGACGACGAGGTCACCGCGATGACTCCGCACGAGCTGATGCGCGCGATCCTGCTCGCGCCGGTCGACCTGCTGTGGAACGGCGGTATCGGCACCTACGTCAAGAGCAGCGCGGAGACCAACGGGGACGTCGGCGACAAGGCCAACGACCCGATCCGGGTCGACGGCGGCGACCTGCGCTGTCGCTGCGTGGGCGAGGGCGGAAACCTCGGCCTGACCCAGGCCGGGCGCATCGAGTACGCCCGCAAGGGCGGCCGGATCAACACCGACTTCATCGACAACTCGGCCGGTGTGGCCACCTCCGACCGCGAGGTCAACATCAAGATCCTCCTCGACCGGGTGGTGGCACAAGGTGACCTCACGGGCAAGCAGCGCAACGAGCTGCTGGAGTCGATGACGGACGAGGTGGCCGAGCTCGTCCTCGAGGACAACTACGAGCAGAACCTCGCCCTCGCCGGCGCCCAGGCGAACGCATCCGGGCTGCTGCACGTCCATGAGGACTGGATGCGCCGTCTCGAGCGGCAGGGGCTGTTGAACCGTCAGCTTGAGTTCCTGCCCTCGCGCAAGCAGGTGACCGAGCGCCTCGACCGGGGTCAGGGTCTCTCGGCCCCCGAGCTCGCGGTGCTGTTCGCCTACACCAAGATCGTGCTCGCCGACGAGCTCGTCGAGAGCGACCTCCCCGACGACCCGTTCCTCCGCGGCGACCTGTTCAGCTACTTCCCCGGCAAGATGCGCCAGAGCTACCGGCGGCAGATGAACGAGCATCCGCTGCGGCGCGAGATCGTCGTGACCCAGATCGTCAACGCCCTCGTCAACGGCGCAGGGATGACCTACTTCCACCGGCTCTCCAACGAGACCGGGGCAACCCCGACGGAGATCGCTCGGGCGAACTTCCTTGCCCGCGAGATCTACGGCTCACGTGCGCTGCTGGAGGAGATCGCGTCGTACGACAACAAGATCGACGCGACCGTGCAGACCCGGATGCGCCTCGACGTCCGCACCCTGGTCGAGCGGGCGTCGCGCTGGTTGATCACCAACCGCCGCCCCCCGATGGACTCCGATGCGATCGTCGACTTCTTCGAGGTCACGGTGCAGCGTGTGATGGAGCAGCTGCCCGAGCTCCTCACGGGCCGTGAGCTCGAGGCCTTCGACGAGCGGCGCAAGCGGCTGCTCGACGCCTCGGTCCCCCAGGACCTCGCGCGGCGGATCGCGGCCCTGCCCCCGGCGTACGCCATCCTCGGCGTCGTCGACACCGCGCGACGCGACGAGCTCGACCCGCTCCAGGTCGCCCGCCTGCACTACACCCTCGGTGAGCGCCTCGGCCTGCCCGCTCTCGCCTCCCGGATCCTCGCGCTCCCCCGCAAGGACAGGTGGCAGACGATGGCGCGCGCCGCCCTGCGCGACGAGCTGCACTCCGTGCACGCCCAGCTGACCGCGACGGTGCTGGCCGAGACCTCCGAGGAGGACACGGTGCCGGCGCGCGTCTCGGAGTGGGAGGCCCAGGAGGAGGCCCCCGTGGCGCGGGCGGTGTCCACGCTGGACGAGATCTGCACCGACGAGCACGCAGACCTGGCCCGGCTCTCGGTCGGCCTGCGCGTGGTGCGGTCCCTGCTCAACGCCGGATAGGCCAGCCGGGCCGGAGCACGTCTACCGAGCCTTCACCTTCCGGGCGGTCGATCTCATCGAGTCGCTGGGGGTGGTCATCGAGCTCTGAGCGCTCAGCTGCCGAACTCCCGGGCCAGCCAGGCCGCGCCCACGATGCCGGCCTGGTTGCGGAGCTCGGCCGGCACGATCGGCGTGCGCAGGTCGAGCAGGGGCAGAAACTTCTCGGAGCTCTTGCTGATCCCTCCGCCGACGACGAAGAGGTCGGGCCAGAAGATGTCCTCGACGTGGCTGTAGTAGCGCTGGAGACGTTTCGCCCACTCCTTGTAGGAGAGGTTCTCGCGCTGCTTGGCCGACTGCGCTGCTCGCTGCTCGGCGTCGTAGCCGTCGATCTCGAGGTGGCCGAGCTCGCTGTTGGGCATCAGCTTGCCGTCGAGGAGGAACGCCGAGCCGATGCCGGTGCCGAGGGTCGTGAGGATGACCAGGCCCGGTACGTCCTTCGCGACGCCGTACCTCGCCTCGGCGACCCCGGCGGCGTCTGCGTCGTTGACGACGTGCACGGGTCGTCCGAGGAGCTCGGTGAAGAGCGCGTCGACGTCGGTGTCGACCCAGGACGGGTCGATGTTCGCGGCGGACCTGGCCACGCCGTGCTGGCACACCGCTGGAATCGCGATCCCGATCGGGCTGTCGCCCACGGAGTCCGCGAAGTGGCTGGCCAGCTCCTTGACCACCTCACCGACGGCCTCCGGAGTCGCGGGCCGTGGGGTCTTGATCTTCAGCCGTTCGCCGACGAGCTCGCCGGTGGCCAGGTCGACCGGGGCACCCTTGACCCCCTGGCCGCCGATGTCGATACCCAGCACCGGTGCGTCTGCTCGTGCTTCGCTCATGTTTGCCTCCTCCGGCACAACCCTAGACACTCGCACCCATGAGCTCTCACGGCCGCACCGACCTGGAGTCGTTCGTCCTCGACCATCTGGACGAGGACGCCCTTGTCGAGGACCTCGCCGCTCTCGTGCGCATGCCCAGCGTGGCCGGCAGCGAGGCGGAGGTGGAGGTGCAGGACACGTGCGCGGAGATCCTGCGCAGCCAGGCGGTCGCCGTCGACCGCTGGGAGATCGACCTGGCCGAGCTCCAGGCGGACCCGTGGTTCCCCGGCTCCGAGGCACACCGTGACCGCGCCGTCGGTGTCGTGGGCGCGACAGCGGGGGAGGGCGGCCCGGCGCTGGTGCTCCAGGGCCACCTCGACGTGGTCCCGCCCGGCGACCCGGAGACCTGGGCGGGCATGGACCCGTTCTCGGCCGAGATCCGCGACGGCTCCCTCCACGGGCGAGGCGCCTGCGACATGAAGGCCGGCGTGGCCGCCAACCTCGCCGTCGTACGCACGCTGCGTGCCGCCGGCATCCAGCTCGAGAGGCCGTTGGCGGTGCACTGCGTCGTCGGGGAGGAGGACGGCGGCCTCGGGGCCTTCGCGACGCTGCGCCGCGGGCACCGGGGGGAGGCCGCGGTCATCACCGAGCCGACCAGCGCGCGCATCGTGACCGCCACGGCGGGTGCGTTGACCTTCCGGATCGAGGTAGGCGGCCGTTCGGCCCACGGCAGCATGAGACGCGAGGGAGTGAGCGCCTTCGAGGCGTTCCTGCCGATCTACGACGCCCTGCGCAGCCTCGAGACGGAGCGCAACCAGGACCCCGACCCGTTGTTCGGCAGCGACCTTCCCTACGCCCTCTCGGTCGGTGTCGTGGGCGCCGGTGACTGGGCGAGCAACGTCCCCGACAAGCTCGTCGCGGAGGGCCGGCTCGGTGTCCGGCTCGACGAGGACCCCCGGCACGCCCGGCTCGCCCTGGAGGACGCCGTCGCCGAGGTCAGCGCCAAGGACCCGTGGCTGCGCGAGAACCGCCCGCTGGTGACCTGGCCCGGCGGCCAGTTCGCCAGCGGCCGCACCGACTCCGACCACCCCCTGGTAGAGGAGGTCCTGGCCTCGGTGCGTGACACCGGCGGACCTGCTCCCGACCTCGGGGCGGAGGTCTACGGCAGCGACCTGCGGCTGTACGCCGGCATCGGCGGCATCCCGACTCTGCACTACGGCCCCGGGGACATCCGGGTCGCCCACGGGCCCCAGGAGCACGTCAACCTCGAGGAGGTCGCCCAGGTGACCCGGGCCCTCGTCGTACTCGCCCTCCGCCGCTGCGGCGTCCGCCCCTGACCACAAGCGGGGTTATGGATGCTCCACAAGCGGCACACCACCGGGGAACCGTCCACAGCTCGTGGGAAGTGCCGCCCCAGACGTGCCGGCGTTGTCCGCCGTGCGGAGCACGCCCCTGACGTTCGCCGGCCACGGCTACGGTGTGCCCCATGACCGACGACCTGCTCTTCTCCGGCGTGGAGACGCTCGCCGCGGCCACTGCGGCCGGTGAGATCTCCGCCCGCGAGGTCACCGAGGCGTGCCTGGCGCGGATCGACGCCCTCGACGGCCGGCTCAACGCGTTCACGAACGTACTGCGCGACCAGGCGCTCGCCGAGGCCGACGCCCGCGACCGTGCCCGTGCCGACGGCGAGGCACCCGGCCCGCTGCACGGTGTCCCGGTGGCGATCAAGGATGAGCTCGACGTCGAGGGACAGGTGACCACCTTCGGCGGTCGGGCGAACGTCACGCCGGCGGCCCGCGACGCCGAGGTCGTCCGGCGGCTCCGCGAGGCCGGCGCGGTGGTGGTCGGCAAGACCGCGATGCCGGAGTTCGGGCAGTGGCCGTTCACCGAGTCCGCCGCCCACGGCCTGACTCGCAACCCCTGGGACCCGACCAGGTCCACCGGCGGCTCGAGCGGGGGCACGGCCGCGGCCGTGGCGTCGGGCATGGTGCCGGTGGGCATGGGCGGCGACGGCGGGGGCTCGATCCGCATCCCGTCGGCCGTCTGCGGGTTGTTCGGGCTCAAGCCGCAGCGGGGCCGGGTCAGCAGCGACCCGCACAATCACCTGTGGTTCGCACTCGGTACGGCGGGACCGCTGACCCGCTCGGTGATCGACAGCGCGATCGTGTACGACGCGATCCGCGGTGCTCTTCCGGGTGACAGGTTCGGCGCCGAGGATCCTGCGACGTCGTTCGTCGAGGCCGTACGCGCACCGTTCGAGCCGCTGCGCATCGCCTGGTCGACCAAGCCGGCCACGATCGGGGTGAAGCCCGACCCGGAGCACGTCCATGCCGTGCGCGCGACGGCAGAGCTGCTCGCCTCGCTCGGCCACCACGTCGACGAGGTCGACCCCGGCTACCCCGACCCGACCGCCGCGTTCGTCCCGCAGTTCCTCGGCGGGATCGCCGTGGAGGCTGCCGAGGTCGAGCATCCCGACCGGCTCGAGCGGCGCACCCGCGAGACACTCAGGCTCGGGTCATGGGTGCGGCCCCGCGTTGTGGAGTGGGCGCTCCGTCAGGGCGAGAAGGTCGCCGAGAAGGCCAACCGGGTCTTCGACGGGTACGACCTGCTGCTCACCCCGGTGATCGCCCCCCGTCCGCCGCAGGTCGGCGTCCTCGACGGGGTGGGCACGCTCGGTGCCGCGTTGAGGTCGCAGCCGATGATCGCCTACACCGCTCTGTGGAACGTCACGGGCAACCCCGCGGCGTCGGTCCCCGCAGGCTTCGGCAGCGACGACCTCCCCCTGGCCGTCCAGGTGGTGGGGCGCCCGCACGACGAGGCGACGATCCTCACCGTGGCGGCCCAGCTCGAGCAGGCACGACCCTGGGCGGCCGCGCGCCCGGTGATCGCATGAGCGGGCTGCTGCTGACCACGCCCAGGGCGTGGGCCCGACGCCTGGTCGGAGCGCTGCCCGGCGTCGACCTGGAGAGCCCGCTCGCCGGCCGCACCGTCATGGTGACCGGGGCGTCCTCCGGCATCGGCGAGGCCACGGCCAGGGCGGTCGCCGCCCGCGGCGGTCGGGTCCTCCTGGTCGCACGCCGCGCCGACGAGCTCGCCCGGGTCGTGTCCGACACCGAGTCAGCCGGCGGTACGGCGTACGCCTGTCCCTGCGACCTCACCGACGGCCCGGCCGTCGAACGCATGGTCGCCGCCGTCCTGAGCGAGCACGGCGGCGTCGACATGCTGGTCAACAACGCAGGCCGCTCGATCCGCCGCTCGCTGGCACTCTCCTACGACCGGCTGCACGACTTCGAGCGCACCATGGCGATCAACTACGTGGCGCCCGTGCGGCTGATCCTCGCGCTGCTGCCCCAGATGGTCGAGCGCGGCGACGGGCACGTGGTCAACATCTTGACCTGGGGCGTGCAGGTGAAGGCCCCGAAGTTCGCCGCCTACATCGCCTCCAAGTCGGCGCTGGACGCCTTCAGCAGGATCGCCGGTCGGGAGACGTACGGCGACGGGGTCACCTTCACCAACATCCGGCTGTCGCTGGTGCGCACCGACATGATCGGGCCCACCGACGTGTACCGACGTACACCGGCGTTGAGTCCGGAACGGGCTGCGGCGAAGGTGGTGCGCGCCCTGGAGGACCGGCCGCTCACCGTGAACACGCTCGCCGGATCCGTCGCCGAGGTGCTCAACCTGGTGGTTCCCCGACTCTCGGACGCGGTGAGCCACACGGCCGCGAAGAGGTTCCCCGACTCGCCGGCGGCGGCCCGGCACGTGGAGTCGGCCGAGGACAGCGCCACCGGCTGAGGTCAGCTGGCCTTCTTGGTCGTCTTCTTCGCCGCGGTCTTCTTGGCAGGGGCCTTCTTCTTCGCCGGCGCCTTCGAGGTCTTTCTCGGCGACGCCTTCTTCTTCGCCGCGGGCTTCTCCTCGGCCTCCTCGGCGGCCTCGGTCTCCGCCTCGCCCGACTCCGAGGCGGCGGGCTTCTCGCCACGTGAGGTCTTCGCCGCGTCGACGCTGCGTTGGAGGGCGGCGAGCAGGTCGACGACCTCGCCGGGCTTCTTCTCCTCCCGCGCGGAGACCTTGACCTCGCCACCTTCGAGCTTGGCCTGGACGAGCGCCTCGACAGCAGTGGCGTAGTCGTCCTCGTACTCGTCGGGCTCGTAGTCCCCGGCGAGCGTCTCCACGAGCATCTGTGCCATCTTCAGCTCCTGGGGCTTCGCCGCGTCCTCGGTCGCGCCGAGGGTGCCGAAGTCGGGCTTGCGCACCTCGTCGGGCCACAGCATCGTCTGGAGCACGATCACCTCGTCGCGCACCCGCAGCACCGCGGTCGTCATCCGGTTGCGCAGTGACACGGTGACCACGGCCATCCGGTCGGCCTCCCGGATCGCCTCGCGCAGCAGGGCGTAGGGCTTCGCCGCGGACTTGTCCGGCTCGAGGTAGTAGGCCTTGTCGAAGTAGATCGGGTCGATCTGGTCGCTCGGCACGAACTTCTCCACCGAGATCTCCCGGCTGCTGGCCGAGGGGAGCTCGCCGAGGTCCTCGTCGGTGAGCACGACCATCCGACCGTCGTCGGTCTCGTAGCCCTTGGCGATGTCGGCGTACTCCACCTCCTCGCCGTCGAGGCTGCACACGCGCTTGTACTTGATCCGGCCACCGTCCTTGGCGTGCACCTGACGGAACGAGATGTCGTGGCTCTCGGTGGCGGAGTAGAGCTTCACCGGCACACTGACCAGGCCGAAGGACACGGCGCCCTTCCAGATGGCACGCACAGCGGCTCCTCTCCCAGCGTTACGACACGGTCGAACTCGTTAGTCAGCATGGACCCAGGGGCGGGATGCTGGCTAGTGGACGCTCCCGGTACCCACCAGAGGCCGGTTGGATTCGCGAGGGCAACAGGTCTGGACAAAGGGGACGTTGGGCCCCCGGCGATTCCCTGCGCCGCTCTTGACCCCGGTGAAATGCTGAGGGCATGACCGCGTCGCACCCGACCGAAGCTCCTACCATGCCGCGTGAGATCGGAGTCACCGAGCTCATCCTGCGTGATGCCCACCAGAGCCTCATGGCCACCCGCATGGCTCTCGAGGACATGGTCGACGCCTGCGCCGACATCGACGCGGCCGGCTACTGGTCCGTCGAGTGCTGGGGAGGCGCGACCTACGACGCCTGCATCCGCTTCCTCAACGAGGACCCCTGGGAGCGGCTCCGGACCTTCCGCGAGCTGATGCCCAACAGCCGGCTGCAGATGCTGCTCCGCGGCCAGAACCTCCTCGGTTACCGCCACTACGAGGACGGGGTGGTGAACCGGTTCGTGGAGAAGTCGGCCGAGAACGGCATGGACGTCTACCGCATCTTCGACGCCCTCAACGACGTGCGCAACGTGCGTGAGGCGATCAAGGCGGTACGCCGCGTGGACAAGCACGCGCAGGGGACGATCTGCTACACCGAGAGCCCGCTCCACACCATCGACGGGTACGTCGACATGGCCCGTGACCTGATGGAGCTCGGCTGCGACTCCCTGTGCATCAAGGACATGGCGGCTCTGCTGAGGCCGCAGCCGGCCTACGACATCGTCAAGGCCATCAAGGAAGACCTCGGCCAGGACGTGCGGGTGCACGTGCACTGCCACGCGACGACGGGGGTCACCCTGGTCAGCCTGATGAAGGCGATCGAGGCGGGCGCCGACGTGGTGGACACGGCGATCTCGTCGATCTCGATGGGCCCGGGCCACAACCCGACCGAGTCCCTGGTGGAGATGCTCGAGGGCACGCCTTACACCACGAACCTCGACGACGAGCGCCTGCTGCGGGTCAAGGACCACTTCGCGAAGGTGCGGCCGCGCTACACCCAGTTCATGTCGGCGATCACCGGGGTGGAGACCGAGATCTTCAAGAGCCAGATCCCCGGCGGGATGATCTCGAACATGGAGAGCCAGCTGCGCCAGCAGGGGGCGGGGGACCGGCTGCGCGAGGTCCTCGAGGAGGTGCCCCGGGTCCGAGCGGTCGCCGGTTACCCGCCGTTGGTCACCCCGTCGAGCCAGATCGTGGGGACCCAGGCGGTGTTCAACGTGCTGATGGGCCCCTACAAGGTGCTGACCGCGGAGTTCGCGGACCTGATGCTCGGCTACTACGGCACGACCCTCGGCGAGCGGGACGCCGAGATCGTCGAGGCCGCCCGGGTGCAGACGAGGAAGGAGCCGATCGATGTACGTCCGGCGGACCTGCTCGAGCCCGAGTGGGACCGTCTGGTCGCGGACGCCACTGCGCTCGAAGGGTGCGACGGCACCGACGAGGACGTCCTCACCTATGCGATGTTCCCCGGTGTTGCTCCCGGGTTCTTCGTCGAGCGGGCCGAGGGGCCGCGCAACGTCGGCAAGGACCCGGCCGAGGTGGCCGCCGACGAGCTGTCGAAGTCCTCGGGGTCCGGCCCTGTGAAGGGTCCGATCCGATACGCGGTGACGCTCGACGGCAAGGTCCACAACGTCAAGGTCGAGCGGGCCTGAGGGGGCACTGGTGAGCAAGCACAAGCACAAGAACAAGAAGCACCACGAGCGGTCGATGGAGGAGCGCACCACCGAGCTGCTCGAGCGCAGGGCTGAGGTCGAGCGCGGCGGCGGGGAGAAGCGGCAGAAGAAGCAGCACGAGCAGGGCAAGCTGACCGCACGTGAGCGGATCACGGCACTGCTGGACCCGGGCACGTTCCAGGAGACCGGGATGTTCGCGCGCCACCAGTCGACGTACTTCGGGCTCGACCGGGCCGACCTGCCCGCCGACGGCGTCGTGACGGGGGAGGGGGCGGTGCTCGGCCGTCCGGTCCACGTCGCGAGCCAGGACTTCACGGTCGCCGGTGGCAGCGCCGGCGAGGTGCACTCCAACAAGGTCGCGGCGATGCTGCGGGCCAGCCTCGGGACGGGCACGCCGTTCGTGTTCATCAACGACTCGGGCGGAGCCCGGGTGCAGGAGGGCATCGGCTCCCTCGCAGGCTACGGCCGGGTCTTCTACAACAACGTCCTGCTCTCCGGCGTGGTCCCGCAGATCTCGATCATCGCGGGGCCCTGCGCGGGCGGGGCGGCCTACTCCCCGGCGCTGACGGACTTCATCATCCAGACCCGGCAGGCGCACATGTTCATCACCGGACCGAACGTGATCTCCCAGGTGACCGGCGAGCAGGTGACCTCCGACGCCCTCGGTGGCGCCGAGGCGCACATGGCGCTGTCGGGGGTGACCCACTTCGTCGCCGAGGACGACGAGCAAGCGGTGCTGATCGCGAAGAAACTGCTGAGCTTCCTGCCGCAGAACAACTCCGAGGACCCGCCGATCGTCGCGCCCGACGACGTGGTCGAGCCCGACCCGAGCCTGCCGAACGTGGTGCCGGTGTCGGACAAGAAGGGGTACGACGTACGCGAGGTGATCGCCCGGGTTGTGGACCGGGCCGACTTCCTCGAGGTGCAGGCCGGCTACGCGCCGAACATCGTCATCGGCTTCGCCCGCATCACCGGCCGGACGGTCGGGGTGGTCGCGAACCAGCCGATGGCCTTGTCGGGGGTGCTCGACATCAACGCCTCCGACAAGGCGTCGGCGTTCGTGCGCTTCTGCAACGCCTTCAACATCCCGCTGCTGACTTTCGTGGACGTGCCGGGGTTCCTGCCCGGGGTCGCCCAGGAGCACGGCGGCATCATCCGTCACGGCGCGAAGCTGCTCTACGCCTACTCCGCGGCCTCGGTGCCCAAGATCACCGTGGTGCTCCGCAAGGCGTACGGGGGTGCCTACGTGGCGATGTGCTCCAAGGACCTGGGGGCCGACAGGGTCTTCGCGTGGCCCACCGCCGAGATAGCGGTGATGGGTGCCGAGGGGGCGGCGGAGATCGTCTTTCGGCGGGACATCGCCGACGCCGATGACCCCGCCGCGCGCAAGGCCGAGCTCGTCGAGGAGTACCGCTCGACGTTCTCCACGCCCTACGTCGCCGCCTCGCGGGGCCTGGTCGACGACATCATCGAGCCGGCCCGCACGCGCGAGCACGTGGCGCGGGCGCTGGAGATCCTGATCACCAAACGCACCATCCGGCCGGCCAAGAAGCACGGGCTGGGCCCGACATGAGCCAGGTCGAGCTTTCCGAGAACGCCACGACGGCCGAGCTGCTCGCTGCGGTGCGGACCCTGGCCGAGCGCGTGGACCAGCTGGAGACCGAGCTCGAGGCGGTGCGTCGGACGACCGAGCCGGGCGTGCCCGACGACGTGATCGTGGCCGTCTCGGCGGCGGTCGCGGCGTTCCTGGGACACCGGGCCAAGGTCAAGCAGGTGCACTACCGCACGGGTCAGGCCTGGGCCCAGCAGGGCCGGGTCGTCGTCCAGGGTCAACACAACGTCAGGTCGAGGTAGGGGACACATGCAGCTCAAAGTGACGGTCAACGGCGTGGTCTACGACGTCGACGTGGAGGTGGAGGAGGAGCCGCAGCCCTCCCTCGGCTCGATCTTCATGGCGGGGGGCAACTTCTCGGCGCCGCCGGTGGTCTCGACCGGTGCTGCGTCCGCGAGCAGCCCGTCCGCCGACGGTCAGGGTGTGCGCGCCCCGCTGTCGGGGTCGGTGGCGAGGGTGCTCGTCGAGGAGGGTCAGTCGATCGAGGCCGGCGACGTCCTCGTCGTGCTCGAGGCGATGAAGATGGAGACCGAGATCACCGCCCCCGGTGCGGGCACCGTGCGCGCCGTGCACGTCGCGGTGAACGACGCGGTCACCGGCGGCCAGGTGCTTGTCGAGGTCGACTGAGCTTCGTAGCGCATCCCGGAGTCCGTGGTTGGGCAAGGATGGACCCATGCGACCGATGCTGGCGAGCAAGGGCACCACGGTGCCCACCGGGCCGGGCTGGGTCCACGAGGTCAAGTGGGACGGCATGCGGGTCCTCGTCGAGGTGCGCGAGGGCCGACTGACCCTGTGGTCGCGCAACGAGAACGACGTGACGGTGAGCTTCCCCGAGCTCCACGACGTGGGCGTCCTCGCGGGCCGGGACGTGCTCCTCGACGGAGAGGTTGTGGCGATGTCCGGGGGGATCCCGACCTTTGGCGCGCTCGGCGATCGCATGCACGTCTCGAGTCCCGCCCGGGCCAGGACCCTGGCGCGCACCAACCCGGTCACGCTGATCGTGTTCGACGTGCTCGGTCTCGACGGGCGCGACCTCACCGGAGAGCCCTGGGAGTCTCGCCGCGAGGCGCTGGATTCGCTGGGCATCGGCAGCGCGCACTGGCAGGTCCCCCCGGTGTACGACGACGGGGCGATGCTGCTCGAGGCCACCGAGCAGCAGGGGCTCGAGGGGATCCTCAGCAAGCGGCGCTCGTCGACGTACCAGGAGGGGCGTCGCTCGAAGGACTGGCTGAAGTTCCCCCACCGGCCGACGCTGTCGTACGTCGTGGGCGGCTGGCGTCACGAGACCGACAGCACCTCCCGGCTGGGCGCACTGCTCGTGGGCGCGCCGGGGCCGCAGGGTCTGAGCTTCCGCGGCCGGGTGGGCAGCGGGATCGCGGGCAAGGCCGCCCAGCAGCTGCTCGAGCTCCTCGAGCCTCTGGAGAGCGCCGTGTCGCCGTTCTGTGACGACGTGCCTCGCGTCGACGCCGTGGGTACCGCCTGGGTGCGTCCCGAGCTGGTGGTCGAGGTGGCCGCCCTGGGCGTCACGGACGGGGGCCGGCTGCGGCAGCCGAGCTACCAGGGCGTGCGCTTCGACCTGACACCCGAGGACCTGAGGAGGTGATCGTGGGCAACGCCGACGAGCAGGTGACCGTGGAGGTCGAGGGGCGCCGGCTGAGGCTGAGCAACCTCGACAAGGTGCTCTACCCCACAGTCGGCACGACCAAGGCCGAGGTGCTGCACTACTACGCCCAGGTGGCGCCGGTGCTGCTGCCTCACCTGGCCGACCGGGCGGTGACCCGGATCCGCTGGCCCAACGGCACGGCGGAGCAGAAGTTCTTCGAGAAGAACCTGCCGCCGGGGGCGCCCGACTGGCTGCGTTCGGTGCGGGTCTCCTCGACGGGTTCACGCGGGGGAGGGGACACCATCGACTACCCGGTCGTCGAGGACCTGGCCGGCCTCACCTATCTGGCGAACCTGGCCTCCCTCGAGCTGCACGTGCACCAGTGGAGGTTCGGGCGCAACAACCAGCCGAAGAGGCCCGACCGCCTCGTCATCGACCTCGACCCCGGTGCTCCGGCGGGCCTGCACGAGTGCGCCCAGGTGGCGCTGCTGGTGCGTGACCGGCTCGCGGAGATGGACCTGCCCACCGCCCCGGTCACCAGCGGCAGCAAGGGTCTGCACCTGTACGCCGCACTGCCCGGCCGCCTCAACGCCGACGAGGTGCGCGACCTGGCCAAGGAGGTCGCCCAGGAGCTGACCCGGTCCCATCCGGACCTCGTGCTGTGGCAGATGACGAAGGCGAAGCGGCCGGGCAAGGTCTTCCTCGACTGGAGCCAGAACACCGGTTCCAAGACCACGATCAGCCCGTACTCCCTGCGGGGGACCGACGCTCCGTACGTCGCTGCGCCGCGTGCCTGGGGCGAGGTCGAGCAGGGTGCGGCCGAGGGCGGCACCCTGGACCAGCTGGAGATGGGCGAGGTGGTCGACCGCGTGGAGGAGATGGGCGACGTCTTCGGGGACCTGCTCCACCGGACCTGACGCCTGCCTGACACCGAGGTCCCGCCGTTCCCGAGAGACGGCGGGACGAGGACGGCTCGGCGAGCCAGGGTACGTCTACCCATCTGGGGGGGTTTCATGCTCGGCGGTCGCGGTGTGCGCGAACTCACTGCCACCTGGCGTCACTTCTGCCCCATAGGTCACCGTTGTCCACAGTTCGGTGGATTGGGTCTGGTCGGTGAGGCATGTTCTCGGCCAGACTCCCCTCGACGTTCTACCGGATGACCTGGACGGGGCAGAGGCGTGAGGCTTGCCGACACCTACGACGACATCGTCGAGCACCTCGACGCCGAGCTCCGCGAGGTCGTACGGCGGGACGGGATCGACCCGCAACGTGAGGTCGTCCTGGTCCGCAGCGTGGCGGCACGCCTGGTCGCCGAGCACGACCAGCGCAGCCTCACCGGCGCGGTTGCCCCGGTCGGTGACCACGAGGCCGTGGTCGAGGAGCTCGTGGCACGCATCGCGGGCTTCGGCCCTCTCCAGCGCTATCTCGACGACCCGGAGGTCGAGGAGATCTGGGTCAACGACCCCAGTCGCGTCTTCGTCGCCCGCGCGGGCCGCCACGAGCTGACCAGCACCATCTTGAGCCGGGCCCAGGTCGACGAGCTCGTGGAGAGGATGTTGAAGACCAGCGGCCGCCGGGTCGACCTGTCCCAGCCGTTCGTCGACGCGACGCTCCCCGACGGACACCGCCTCCACGTCGTGCTCGAGGGGATCTCTCGCGGCTTCAGCGCCGTCAACATCCGCAAGTTCGTCGTGCGCGCCTCCCGCCTCCCGGACCTGGTCACACTCGGCAGCCTGTCCGACCAGGCGGCGCGTTTCCTCGACGCGGCTGTGCGGGCTGGCCTGAACATCGTCGTCGCCGGAGCGACCCAGGCAGGGAAGACGACGTTCTTGAACTGCCTGGCCGCCAGCATCCCGGGGGAGGACAGGGTGATCTCCGCCGAGGAGGTCTACGAGCTGCGCTTCAACCATCCCGACTGGGTGGCCCTGCAGACCCGACAGTCCGGCCTCGAGGGCAACGGAGAGGTCCGGCTGCGCGACCTGGTCAAGGAGAGCCTGCG
>DATHVS010000070.1:0-6378 GCA_035461195.1 Nocardioidaceae bacterium | reverse complement strand
GTCCTCGGGGCGGTCCGCTGCGCCGTGACCGGGCCCGACCGTCGCAGGGGCGCGATGGCCGAGCTGGCCCGCACCAACTGGCTCGTGATCGCACCGGTCCTCCTCGGGATGGCCACGGCGGTACTCACGATGGCCGGTGTGATGAGCGGGTTCGTCGAGAACCACCCGGAGCACGCCCGCGGCCTGTTCCTCGGTCTCGTCGCGGCCAGCGTCCTCGTGCCCCTGTCGATGCTCCCGCCCCGGCTGAGCCACAGTCACCGGCAGCGGTTGCGCGACGGTCTCGCCCTGGTGGGGGCGGCGCTGCTCGCCTTCTGGCTCATCGGCCTCGCCGGCGACCGGACGGTCGGCTCCCCGGCGTACTGGACGGTCTTCTTGGCCGCAGCTGTCGCCGTCTGTGCGCTGGTGGTCCCCGGCGTCTCGGGGTCGTTCTTCCTCCTGGCGGTGGGGCTGTACCAGCCGACTCTGGAGGCGGTCCACGAGCGGGACCTCACCTACATGGCCGTGTTCGCGGCCGGCGCGGTCGTGGGCCTGGCTTCGTTCGTCCAGCTGCTGCACTACCTGCTGCGCCACCGTCGTCGTGTGACGCTGCTGGTGATGGCCGGGCTCATGGTCGGCTCGCTGCGCGCCCTGTGGCCTTGGCAGGGTGACGGCACCCGGGTCGATGGGGAGATCAAGGGCCCCGGCGACCTCGTGCTGCCCTACGACCCCTGGGTCGGGCCGACTCTGCTCGCGGTCGCCGGTGCGGTGCTGGTGCTGGTTCTGATCGGGATCGAGCGCCGCCTCTGGGCGCGACGTCCCTCGGCGGTGGAGCAGCCGCGTGGCTGAGCCGGCCGCCTCGGACGATCGGCGGGCGCCGTACGACCCGATGCCCCACGGCCCGCCCGAGGTCGGCGTCGGGCCGTGGGAGGGCGAGTGGCCGGCGGGTGAGCAGTACGACGAGCAGCTGCTCGCCGTGGGGGACCGGCGCAACGTCGTGGACCGCTACCGTTACTGGCGGCTCGAGGCGATCGTGGCCGACCTCGACACGAGGCGGCACGACTTCCACGTCGCGATCGAGAACTGGAAGCACGACTTCAACATCGGGACGATCGTGCGCACCGCCAACGCCTTCCTCGCCAAGGAGGTCCACATCGTCGGCAACCGGCGCTGGAACCGCCGCGGGGCAATGGTGACCGACCGCTACCAGCACATCCGCCACCACGCCACGGCAGCCGATCTGGCAGCGTACCTCCACGAGCGCGACGCCGTGCTCCTCGGCATCGACAACCTGCCGGGCTCACGGCCGATCGAGACCCTGGAGCTGCCCCGACGGTGCTGCCTGGTCTTCGGCCAGGAGGGGCCGGGACTCTCGGAGCAGGCCCGTGAGGCGTGCGACGCCACCTTCTCGATCGCCCAGTTCGGGTCGACGCGGTCGATCAACGCCTCGGCGGCGGCCGCGATCGCCATGCACACGTGGATCCGACAGCACGCCGACCTCGCGGCTGACCACTCCTGGCGCGGTTAGCAGTCGACCTCGAACAAGAGCTCGCCGCGGTCCACGTCCACGTGGAGCTGCTGGCGACTGACGGCGGCCGGGTCGCAGTCGAGGACGACCACGGCGCAGACGGCCGACCGGCCGGCCTTCTCGACGGCCCGGGGGTCCCACGCCACGATCTCGTCACCGGCCTCGACGCGCTCGCCCTCGCGGGCGAGGAGCTCGAAGCCATCGCCCTGGAGGTGCACCGTGTCGATGCCCAGGTGCACGAGGACGCCGTTGCCGCTGTCACTGACGACGAGGAACGCGTGCGGATGGAGCTTGGCGAGCACGCCGGAGACCGGCGCCACGGCCTTCTGGGGGGTCCTCTCGGGGCAGACGGCGAGTCCGGGCCCCACCAGGCCCTTGGCGAAGACCGGGTCGGGTATCTCGCTCACCTCCCTGCTGTGGCCTGCCACCGGTGAGCCCACCCGCATCATCAGAGCAGTGCTTCGATGTCGCCGGCGATGAGGTCGGCCTCGGGGCCCACGACCACCTGGACCACGGCCCCCGCCCGCATGACCCCGTGCACGCCCGCGTCCTTCAGCGCCCTCTCGTCCACCAGGGAGGTGTCGGCGAGCTCGGTGCGCAGGCGCGTGATGCAGGCCTCGACCTCGACGATGTTGGCACTGCCGCCGAGCCCCGCGACGATCTGCTCTGCCTGGGTCATAGGAGAATTCAACCATCCATGGCAAGGGGGGTTCGTCGACCCGTCTGGTCGGGTATGACCACTCCTTGACACCGGCTTCCCGGATGTGGACCGTCATTCACGACACGAGGTCAGGAGGGCATGTGAACGGGGGACAGTCCGGGACACGCTCCACCCCGGTGAGCAACGCGCGGGCCGGTCTCGGCGTGCTCCAGCGGCTCGGTCGCAGCCTCATGCTCCCCATCGCCGCACTGCCCGTGGCCGCCCTGCTGTTCCGACTCGGGCAGCCCGACATGCTCGGCGCGGGAGACACCGGGCTTGCGCTCGCGACCCGCTGGCCGTGGCTGGAGCCGGTGGCCGACGTGCTCGCCTCGGCCGGGGGCACCCTGTTCGTGAACCTCGGCCTGATCTTCGCCGTGGGTGTCGCCATCGGCTTCGCCCGCAGGTCCGACGGCTCAACCGCGCTGGCGGCGGTGGTCGGCTACCTCGTCTTCGAGGCGGTGACCGACTCGATGACGCCCTACGTGCTGCCTGCCGACGTGGTGGCGGAGGGAGACCTGGTCAACTACGGCGTCTTCGGCGGAATCCTCGTGGGCATCACGACCGCCCTGCTGTGGCAGCGGTTCCACCGCATCAGGCTACCGCCGTACCTCGCGTTCTTCGGGGGCCGCCGCTTCGTGCCCATCATCACCGCGTTCGTGACGCTCGGGCTCGGCGTCGTGCTGTCGTTTGCGTACCCGGCGTTCGACTGGTCGCTGACGGAGTTCAGCGAGTGGCTGGTCGAGAACAGCATCCTGGGTGCCGGCGTCTACGGCTTCATGAACCGCATGCTGATCCCGTTCGGTCTCCACCACATCCTCAACTCCGTCCCGTGGTTCGTGGTGGGGTCCTACGAGACCGTCGACGGGGAGATCGTCCACGGCGAGATCGCGCGGTTTCTCGCCGGTGACCCGTCCGCCGGTGCGTTCATGACGGGGTTCTTCCCGATCATGATGTTCGCGCTGCCCGCGGCGGCCCTGGCGATCTACCACGAGGCGCGACCGGAGCGGAAGGGCTTCGTCGGCGGCATCATGCTCTCGGGCGCCCTCACCTCCTTCCTCACCGGCGTGACGGAGCCGTTGGAGTTCGCCTTCCTCTTCCTCGCATGGCCGCTGTTCCTCATCCACGCCGTCCTCACCGGCACGTCGCTGGCCCTGGTGAACGCCCTGGGCATCAAGGACGGGTTCGGGTTCTCGGCCGGCTTCATCGACTACGCCCTGAACTTCACCACCGCCACGAACCCGCTCTGGCTCATCCCGGTCGGCTTCGTGTACGCCGCGGTGTACTACGTGCTCTTCCGCGTCGCGATCCGGCGCTTCCGGCTGGCCACCCCCGGCCGCGAGCCCGAGGAGGCGCAGGCGGACCAGGCGGCGACCCGGGCCGAGGACCGCTGACCGGATGCGGACCGAGCCTCGCGGCTCTCCGCCGGGCCTTCTAGAGTGGCTGTGGGAGCCGGACACCCACCGGGCCCGCTCGACCAGCCGTCTGACACAGGAGACCACTCGATGCCTATCGCGACCCCCGAGGTCTACGCCGAGATGCTCGACAAGGCGAAGCGCGAGTCCTTCGCCTACCCGGCGATCAACGTGACGTCCTCGCAGACCCTGAACGCCGCCCTCAAGGGCTTCGCCGACGCCGGCAGCGACGGCATCATCCAGATCTCCACCGGCGGTGCGGAGTACCTCTCCGGGCCCAGCGTCAAGGACATGGTGACCGGCTCCGTGGCGTTCGCGGCGTTCGCCCGCGAGGTGGCGGCGAAGTACCCCGTCAACGTGGCGCTCCACACCGACCACTGTCCCAAGGACAAGCTCGACAAGTTCGTCCGGCCGCTGCTCGACATCTCCGTCGAGCGCGTCAAGAACGGCCAGGAGCCGCTGTTCCAGTCGCACATGTGGGACGGCTCCGCCGTACCTCTCGACGAGAACCTCCAGATCGCGCAGGAGCTCCTCGAGAAGGCCGCTGCCGCGCATATCATCCTGGAGATCGAGGTTGGTGTCGTCGGCGGCGAGGAGGACGGCATCGTCGGCGAGATCAACGAGAAGCTCTACACCTCGCCCGAGGACGCCCTCGCGACCGTCGAGGCGCTCGGGACGGGCGAGAAGGGCCGCTATATGACGGCCCTGACCTTCGGGAACGTCCACGGGTCCTACAAGCCCGGCTACGTCAAGCTGCGTCCGGAGATCCTGAAGTCCGCCCAGGAGGCCGTCGCCGACAAGCTCGGCCTCGAGTCGGGCTCGAAGCCCTTCGACCTGGTCTTCCACGGCGGCTCGGGCTCGACGTCCGAGGAGATCGCCGCCGCTTGTGACTACGGCGTGGTCAAGATGAACGTCGACACCGACACCCAGTACGCCTTCACCCGTCCCGTCGCCGCCCACATGTTCCAGAACTACGACGGGGTCCTCAAGATCGACGGGGAGATCGGCAACAAGAAGATGTACGACCCGCGCTCGTGGGGCAAGGCCGGGGAGGCAGGCATGGCCGCTCGTGTCGTCGAGGCCTGCGAGAACCTCCGCAGCGCCGGCACCTCCGTCTCCCGCTAACCAGCTGTAACGCGGGGTTATGGACGCTCCACAAGCGGCATAACGCTTGGGGAGGGTCCACAACGCTTGGGAACTCGGGGCGCGGGTGGGTGGCCGCCGAGAGGTCGGTGGCCACCCGTCTGCACAATGGGCCGCATGACCTTCAACGACCTCATGGCCGGCCCCCCGCCCACCCACCTTCCCGAGGACCCCGCTGTCTCCGCGCTCGCCGGAGGTACGCCGGCCGCGGAGGTCGTGCGCGCCCACCCGGAGTCGCCTGCGGCATGGGCCACCCTCGCCGAGGTGGCGCTCGAGGACGGGTCGGTCGACGACGTCACCGCCTACGCCTACGCCCGGGTCGGCTACCACCGCAGCCTGGACCTCCTGCGCCGCAACGGCTGGAAGGGTCACGGACCGGTGCCGTGGGAGCACGAGCCGAACCGTGGCTTCCTGCGGGCTCTGGCCTCCCTCGCCCGGGCCGCCGACCGGATCGGGGAGGAGCCCGAGGCGAAGCGCTGTTCGGAGTTCCTCCGCGACTCGAGCCAGACCGCCTACGACGAGCTGCTGGGCGGCTGACCCCAGACCCTCCGCGCGCCCGACCCCCAACCCGCCCGCGTTACAGCCGGATGGGGGTGGGGCGGGAAAAACGGCGGAGCGCCGGAATCGTCCCCTGCTGCGATTCCGGCGCTCCGACTTCGGAACGTCCGACCGAGGCGCTCGTCCCCCGAAGCCTCGGTCGGGCTTTCCGTGCAACTGAGTGTGGCAGTGTGCAACACGAGACGCTTGGCTGCTTTGTGCCAGCGGCACTATGATGACAAGAATGGCGGACAAACCCGGCAGATCAGGCGACGCGCTGGAGCTGATCGGTCTACTTCCGGGGGACGAGGTGGTCTACCGCGGTGTTCTGCGCGCGTCGGGAGTGACTCGCATGCGGATGACCGAGGTCCTCGGCGTCCCGCCCGGCGAGCTCGACACCTACCTCGGTCGGTTCGTCACGGCCGGGCTGGTGCGGCTCGAGGGGGACCGGGTGGTCGCCGAGCCCCCGGCCGCCGTGCTCGGAGCGGTGGTCTCGCACGAGGCCGAGCGGCTGCACCGGGAGGGCGAGCGGGTCGACGCCCTGCGTGACCTCCTGCCTGGCCTGGTCGCCGAGCACAAGGCGTCCGCACCCCCGCGCGACACGACCGTGGACGTCCAAGCCGTGGAAGGCGGCGACGTGGCGAGCATGCTCCGGGGCCTCGCCGAGGAGTCCGTGGGTGACCTGATGTGGTTCCGCCCTGACCAGTGGCGGCTGCCCGTCACCCGGGAGATCGACGAGCTGGTGCGCGACCTCGTGGCCTCGGGCCGCCGGTCCCGTGCGATCTACCCCGCCCGGGTGCTGGAGGAGGCGCCAGAGGTGGTCCGTTCCCGCGCAGACGCAGGTGAGCAGGTGCGGATCGTGGGGGTGGTGCCCGCGCGCATCTCCGTCATGGGGAACACGGTCGCGGTCCTGTCCGACCGGTGGGGGGCCGGTTCGCCGAGGCGCCTCGTCGTCCGCGAGCCCGCCCTCGTCGGCGCGCTCGGCGCCCTGTTCGAGAACCTCTGGGACCGCGCCATGGCGGTGCCCGGAATGGAGCTGGGTTTCGACCCGGGCGGTC
The DNA here is from genome assembly GCA_035461195.1 of Nocardioidaceae bacterium. Taxonomy (GTDB): domain Bacteria; phylum Actinomycetota; class Actinomycetes; order Propionibacteriales; family Nocardioidaceae; genus Nocardioides_C. The sequence continues at coordinate 24 of DATHVS010000070.1, read as the reverse complement.
AGCGCAGGCTCCTGCTGCACCAGC
>DATHVS010000069.1:0-2092 GCA_035461195.1 Nocardioidaceae bacterium | reverse complement strand
CCACACGGATCGCGGAGTTGCCGATGATGCGTCGCTCGACCTCGCTGGCGGTCTGCTGCGCGCCCACGAGGATGATCCCCAGCGATCGGCCCCGCTCGGCGATGTCGAGCAGCACCTCCTTGATCGGCGACAAGCCGTCGCGCGGTGCATACTTGTTCAGCTCGTCGAGGACCACGAACACGAGCGGCCGTGCCTGGCCCGACCGCTCTTTGTCCTCGAAGGTGCGGCGTAGCACGACGCCGACCACGAAGCGCTTCGCGCGGTCGTGCAGGTTGTGGATGTCGACGACCGTGATCTGCTGCTCGCGGGTGATGCGGTGCCGCTCGGGGTTCGGCAGGTCGCCCCGGATCAGGTGATCCAGGTGCTTGCCGGCGCTGTGGAGGCGGCGAATGAAGGCGTTGATCGTCCCGACGCCGATCGCCCGGCCCGCCCAGTCGCTGGCGGTGTCCTCGGACTCGAGCAGGTCCGACAGGATGTCGATGAAGTCGCGGAACGTCCGCGCCGACCGCCCCTCGACGCGCACGCCACCGTCGCCGAGGCTGACCGCCTCACGCTTCAGCTTGGCGGTCAGGTGATGGACGATCATCGTGTACTGCTGACGGTCGTCGGCGGAGTCGGCGAACAGGAAGGGCAGCAGCTCGTCGCTGCAGAACTCCTCGAGCGTCCAGAAGAACGCGCCGACCCCGTCGAGGCGCGCGCCCGTGTCGGGCACCGCCGTGGCGGCACCACGACGCGGGGGTGCCCACAGCTCGACGGACTTGAACGCACCACCGGTCAAGCCCAGTGCCTCGTACCTGGCGTGCTCGGCCGGGTCGAGCTGGCGGTTGTCGTGGTCGAGGAACAGCAGGTCCTCGCCCTTGACGTTGAAGATCAGCGCCCGGGTGTTGTGCGCCTCGCCACCGAGCACGCCGGAGTGGAACAGGCTGTGCAGCAGGAACGTCGCATACGTGGTTTTCGTGGCCACGCCCGAGATGCCGCTGATGTTGACGTGCGCGCCGCGCGTACCGTCGAGGAACTCGAGGTTGACGAACACCGGCTCGCCGGCCCGCGAGAGCCCGACGGGCAGCCGCAGGCGCATCCGGTCGAAGAACAGCGCCTCGTCGCGCTCGGCTCCGGTCGCCCGGCGCACGGGGGTACCCGGGTGCGGGGGTACGAAGACCTCCGGCTCAAACCGCGTGGCCTGCACCTGAGCCGCCTCCGCGAGGTCGGCCGGCAGCACGCCGTCGGAGACCAGGAACACGTCACCGTCGAACCGCGAGCCCTCGTGGCGTGCACGGACCTGGCTGACCACGCCACTGATGCGCAGCTCGCGACCGTCGGGCAGGGTCCGGTTCAGCGCGACCACGTCGTCGAGCTGCAGGTACTGGCCGGACCCCGGGTCGATCCCCACCCAGAACTCCAGCGGCGTGGCGTCCTCGGTCCCGAGCACCCGACCGACCGCGTCGATGTCACCAGCCATGCGTGGCAGCCTAGCGGCGATCCGCCTCCGTACGGTCGAGCCGTCCCCAGCCCCCGAGCGTGCCGATCGACACCCGGACTTGGGTCCCAGACGGCACGCAGTGGGGGGACGCGCCCGGCGTGCCGGTCAACACCCACACGTGGGTCCCAGACGGCACGCCGGGAGTCCGGACAGGGTGTGTCAGCGCGGCTGATCGCCCTGGGTGATGGGGGCACCCACGAGGTTGCCCCATTCGGTCCACGACCCGTCGTAGTTGCGGACGGCGTCGTAGCCCAGCATGTGGTTCAGCACGAACCAGGTGTGGCTGGAGCGCTCGCCGATGCGGCAGTAGGCGATGATGTCCTCGTTCCGGTCGAGGCCCTGGCCCTCGGTGTAGATCGTGGTCAGCTCGTCGGCACTGCGGAAGGTCCCGTCGTCGTTCGCCGCGGTCTTCCACGGCACATTGCCCGCGCCGCTGATGTGCCCACCGCGCAGGGCGCCCTCCTGCGGGTAGTCGGGCATGTGCAGCTTCTCGCCCCGGTACTCCTCGGGTGAGCGCACGTCCACGAGCCTGCCTTCGACCTCCAGGTGGCTTTCGACGTCGCGGCGGAACGCGCGGATCGCGCCGTCGTCGCGCTCCACGACAGGGTACTC
>DATHVS010000068.1:0-12021 GCA_035461195.1 Nocardioidaceae bacterium | reverse complement strand
TGGCGGCGACCGACACTTCCGCCCCACAGCCGGCCACTGTGGACAACCCGGGTGAGCCGACAAGCCCCCAGGTCACAGGCCCGCGTCGCACGTACGCCGGGCCGGGGACCCGAGCGCGACCCGGCCCGACGGGCGGGAGACTCGGATCGGCGCGCGAGGTCGGCTCACCCCAGAACCTGCAGCCGGTCCTGGTCACTGCCTGCGTGTCGGCAGACATGGTCCACGATCGCGCGCTCGATCCGGTCGAGGTCGGCGGCGTCCGGCAGGTGCACCCGGCCGTAGAGGGGCACGAGCCTCGCGTTCGGCAGGCCGGCTGCGAGATCCTGGGCGCCCCGGAAGGTGATGAGCCGATCGCCTCGGTAGTGCAGCACCAGCCCGGGTGCACGCACGAGCGGCAGCAGGTCGGACACGTCGTAGTCATAAGTGGCCGAGAGGTACTCCGCGGCGACCTCCGGCGAGGCCGAGTCCCGGAACACCCGGGCCAGGTGCCACGCTGCTTCGTCGCTGGCTCCTGGTCGGTACAGGTCAGCGAGAAGCTTCGACCCCATGCCCCAGTGGGTGCGCGCGATCTCGACGACCATGTCCCGCAGCCGCTTGTCGTCGAACGTTCCCGGACCGTCCGCGAAGGTGCCGAACAGGACGAGTGAGCTCACCCAGTCAGGCCGCCGGGCGGCGAGAGCCGCCGCGACCGGTCCGGCCGCCGACATGGCCAGGAGGGACACCGGCGGGCCGACCGCCCGGACGAGCTCGGCGAGCTCCTCGACGCCGGCTTCCATCCCGTAGTCGGGCACCGGCCCGGGGGAGAGGCCCGTGCCCGCACGGTCGTAGAGGACCAGGGTGAGCTCCCCGGCGAGGCGCTCCAGCAGCGAGGACCGGGGGTCCCTGCCGGAGGCGATAACGTCGAGGCTGGAGACCCAGCCGAGGAGGACGACGAGAGGCGGCCCGCTGCCGGTCGTACCGTAGGCGACGACGTTGCCCCGCTCGGTGCGTAGGTAGCGGACGTCGAGCGCCGGAAGGCCACGGGGGGCTGCGGTCACGGGTGGGCCGGTCACGGGCTCGGCAGGCACGGGATCGGCGGACATTCCTCCAGTGGCCCCGAGCAGTCTCCCGGCGGGGCTGCGCAGCAGCTCGACCTGGAGTGCCTGCATCGCGTGTGACGGTTCCAGCCCGAGCTCCTCGCCCAGGTCCTCCCGGTAGCCCTGGTAATGCTCCAGCGCCTGCGCGGTCCGTCCGAGCGTGTGGAGGGAGCGCATGAGGGTCGTGCGCGCGGCCTCGCGCAGCGGGTTCTCCGCGACGAAGGACTCGAGGACGTGCACCGCCTCGGCGGCCCGTCCGGTGTCGAGGAGGGCAACCCCCAGACGTTCCACAGCGGTGCGCCGTAGCTCCTCGAGACGCATCGCCTCGAGGTGCGCGACGTCGGAGTCGGCGAACCCGGCGTACGCCGACCCGCGCCACAGGTCGAGGGCCGCGGTCAAGGTGGCGGCCGCCTCCGACGGCGCCTCGTCCCGCGCCCGGCGTACGAGGTCGGTGAACCGCGCCGCGTCGAGGTCGTCCGGCAGCAGGGTGAGCTGGTAGCCGCGCTCACGGGTGAGCAGCACGTCGCGCCCGCCGGCGGCCCGCATGCTCGCGCGCAGCTTGAAGACCGCGCTGTGGAGCGAGCCCTCCGGGTTGGCCGGAAGGTCCTCACCCCACAGCAGGTCTATGAGACGGTCGCTGCTGACCACCTCGCCGGCTCGGGCCGCGAGGGCTGCGAGCAGGGCGGGCTGGCGGCGCCCCGGAAGCGCGACGGGGTCGCCGTCGCCCGCAACCAGCTCGACTGCCCCCAACACACGTACCAGCACAGATGGTCCCTCCCGGGACCAGTGTGCGCATTCCTCAGCCGATGTCGAGCGCAATATCGCCAACGCCGGCACCGGTGCAGGCCACCCGCACGACCTCCCTGCGGTCGACCACGGCGGGATCGAGCAGGCGGAGGGGCCCCTCTGCCTCCAGCAGACCGCCGGCCGACCGCGTCTCCAGGCCGATCCGGGCGAGGAGCCTTCGTGACGCAGTGTTGGACGGTGCGAGCGTGCCTTGCACCCGACGCACCCCTCGGGTCGAGGCCACGGTCGTGATCGTGTCGAGAAGCACCGTGGCCAGGCCGCGACCGTGGTGGGCGTCCACCACCTCGAACGCCAGCTCGGCGCTCGTCGGGTCGCCGGGAAGCCGCACGTAGCGTGCGATGCCCGCGGGCTCGTCATCGACGGAGGCGACCCATGCGACGTGGCGGTCGCCGTCGACGTCGCACAGCATGTCGAGCATCCGGCGCGGCATGCGAGGGAGCCCGGTCAGGTATCTCAGGGCGCGCGACTCCTCGGACATGCCGTCGAGGACGGCGAGCAGCACATCTGTCTCGCCGGGCCGCTGCGGCCTGAGGACGGCGGCGCCGCCGTCGCGGAGGCGGGCCTGGACCGAGCGCTCCCAGGGGCGGGAGGGGAGCTCGGCGAGGTCGTGGTGACGGAGCTCGGACATGGGGTCCTCCAGGTGTGGTCGTGCTGACCACGCCACCGTGGGCGCCTCACCTTTTCCGTTCCTGTCGCCGGTCTTTCTCCGGTCCTCCCGCCCGAGAAAGATCCTTCCCCGGCCCTTCCCCGGCATGAAGCCACGAGGAAGGAACGTGGAAGCCCGCGTTCGTAGGTTCCTCGGCATCGACAACAGCGCCGCAAACCGCGGCACCGACCGATGGAGGAATCCATGAGCATCACCGCCCAGCCCAGCAGCCGCAACGGCGTGGACGTACCGACACTCTTCGCCACCCTCGACGCCGTCAAGGGACAGAAGGAGATCGCCAAGTTCCAGTTCCGTGCGCAGAACACGTGGGTGTCCGGCACGCACAGCCGGTCCACCATCTCCGGCTACTACGGCGCGATGCAGGAGATGACCCACAAGCACGAGACCGTCGTCGACGCCGACCACCCACCGGTGCTGGTCGGGAACGACAACGGCCCGACGCCGGTGGAGTACCTCCTGCCCGCGCTGGCTGCCTGCCTGACCGCCGGTGTGGCCAACGTGGCCGCCGCGCGCGGCGTGAACCTCACCAAGGTCACCTCGACCGTCGAGGGCGACATCGACCTGCTGGGCATCTTCGGCATGTCCGACGGCACGGTCCGCAACGGCTACCAGGGGATCAAGGTCACCTTCCACATCGAGGGCGACGCCGACGACGACACCCTGCGCGCGATCGTCGAGCAGTCGCGTCAGCGCTCGGCGGTGTACGACGCCCTGACCAACCCCACGCCGGTCTCCCTCGAAGTCGTGACGGGCTGACCCCGCCTCACCTCCCAGGTGGCTCCGGTCGCGGTCGCGCACCCGTCGATCGCGACCGGAGCTGCCACCCCTAACCCACGCACCGAAAACCCGACAGACCACTGAAGGATCCGCGACCCGGATCCGGCACGACGCAAGAGGAACTCGATCCCATGCCCACCACAGACACCGTCGTCATCGGGGCCGGCCACGCCGGCCTGGCGATGAGCCACGCCCTCGCCGAGGCCGGGCGCGACCACGTGGTACTCGACCGCGGCCAGGTCGGCGAGCGCTGGCGCACCGAGCGGTGGGACTCGCTGCACCTTCTGACCCCGAACTGGATGACCCGGCTACCCGGGTGGCGCTACGACGGCGCCGACTCGGAGGGGTACATGGCAGTCGGGGAGCTCATCGAGCATCTCGAGCGGTACGCCGCCTCGTTCGCGGCACCGGTCCGGACAGGCACCACCGTGCTCTCCGTGACGGCCGCGAACCCGGGCTACGTGGTCACCACCGACCAGGAGACCTGGCGCACCAGGAACGTCGTCGTCGCCACCGGGCCCTGGGGACAGCCCTACATCCCCGAGACCGTCGACGTCGCAGGGACGGACCTGCACCTCACCACGGCCTCGCGGTACCGCAACCCCGGTGCGCTTCGTGACGGCGGCGTGCTCGTGGTGGGGGCATCCTCCTCCGGCGTCCAGATCGCCGACGAGCTGTCTCGGGCCGGGCGCGAGGTGGTCCTCGCGGTGGGGCGCCACACGCGGATGCCCCGGCGCTACCGCGGCATGGACATCTTCTGGTGGCTCGAGCGCACCGGTCGTCTCTCGCGCACCATCGACGACGTCCGCGTTCCGGCCGCCGCACGCACCGAGCCCTCGATGCAGCTGGTGGGCCACAACGATCCCGCTCGCTACACCGACGACCTCGACCTCGGCTCTCTCGCTGCGCGCGGGATCCGTGTGACTGGCCGGCTCCGTGGGCTCAGCGAGGGTGTCGCGTCGTTCCAGGACAACCTGCTCGCGTCGGTGGCGGACTCCGATCTGCGGATGCACCGCTTCCTCGACGCGGTGGACGCCCACGTCGAAGCGACCGGCCTGCGGACCGAGGTGTGGGAACCGATCCGCCCCCGTCCGTTCCGGCCGACGAGTACGCCGTCCGCGCTGGACCTGCGAGCCGAGGGCATCAGCACCATCGTGATGGCGACCGGGTACCGGCCCCACCACCCCTGGCTGCAGGTGCCCGTCACCGACACCGACGGCACGATCCGCCAGTATCGCGGGGTCACCCCCGCCCCTGGCCTCTACGTGGTCGGACAGCGGTTCCAGCACCGACGCGACTCCGGCTTCATCGATGGCGCCCGGCACGACGTCCGGGCGGTCGTCTCCCACCTCTGCACGAACACTCCTCTCGACACCAGCCACAGGTGACCACCATGAACAACAGCTATGACGTCGTCGTGGTCGGAGGCCGCGTCGCGGGCGCGTCCACCGCCATGCTCCTGGCACGAGCCGGCCTGAAGGTCGCCCTCGTGGACCGCAGTGCCTACGGCAGCGACACCCTGTCCACCCACGGCCTCATGCGGGCCGGTGTCCTCCAGCTCTCCCGCTGGGGCGTGCTGTCCGAGATCGTAGCGGCAGGCACACCACCGGTGGAGAAGACCCTGTTCCACTACGCCGACGTCGACATGGTGCAGGTGTCGATCCGTAAGAGCCCCGGCGTGGACGCACTGTACGCGCCGCGCCGACACGTGATCGACCGGATCCTCGTCGACGCGGCGGCGGAGGCTGGGGCGGAGGTGCACCACGGCTTTACGGTCACCGGTCTGGTCAGTGGGCGCGACGGGCGCGTGGCCGGAGTACGCGGCACCCACCGCGACGGCACCGAGCACGTCTTCCACAGCCGGATCACCATCGGGGCGGACGGCATCCGCTCCGTGGTGGCCGACCAGGTCGCGGCTCCCGTCGATCGCCTGGGCGAGGTCGGCGGGGCCGTGCTCTACCGATACCACACCGACTTCTGTGTGGCCGGGTACGAGTGGGCCTACGGCCCTCACGGGGCGGCGGGGATGATCCCGACCAACGACGGTCGAACCTGCGTCTTCGTCTCCACCTCGCCGGAGCGGATGCGTGCTGCACGGCGCGACGGTGCCGAGGCGGCGTTCGAGTCGCTCTTCGCGTCTGCCGCGCCTGACCAGCTCCCGCGCCTTCACATGTCGACACCGGCCGGGCGGCTCCACGGTTGGGCGGGCGTGCCAGGTTTCGTACGCCGCTCGTGGGGACCCGGCTGGGCGCTCGTGGGGGACGCCGGGTACTTCAAGGACCCGATCACCGTCCACGGGATGACCGATGCCCTGCGCGACGCGGAGCTCCTGGCGAACGCCGTCGTCGAGACCGCCTCCGGGCTGCGGCCGGAGAGTCTTGCCCTGTCGGCGTACCAGCGCCAGCGTGACGCACTGTCGCGCAGCCTCTTCGAGACCACCGAGGAGATCGCCGGCTACGACTGGGACATGACGCGGATCCGCAAGCTCCTGCGGGAGGTCAGCTCGGCCATGACCGACGAGGTGGAGGTTCTCGAGGCGCTTCCGAATCGCGAGGCTCGGGTGGAGATGGAACCGATCATCCCGACTGACAAGGCGCTGGCGCGGGAGTAGCGTGGCCTCGTTCCATCGGAGATCGGGCATACGCATGCACATTCGCATCGACTTGCTCGGGGGATTCACGGTGACCGTCGACGGCGTCGCCGTAGCCGGTGACGCCTGGAGCCGACGTCACGCCGCAGGGCTCGTCAAGCTCCTCGCCCTGGCTCGGGGACGGCGGATGCACCGCGAGCAGGTCATCGACGCCCTGTGGCCGGACGTGGGCCTCGACGCTGCCGGTCCGCGCCTGCACAAGGCGGCCCACTACGCTCGGCGAGCCCTCGGCGACCACCCGCGAGCCGTCGTGCTCCGCAACGACGTCGTGATGCTCCTCGAGGGGACGGACGTGGACGTGGACGCCCTCGAGTTCCGGGCGCTCGCGGAGAGGGCGATCGCCGAGGGGTCGGCCGATCGTGCCGCCGAGGCCCTCGCGGCGTACGCCGGCCCGCTGCTCCCCGACGACGTCTACGAGCCGTGGACGGAGGCCCACCGGGAGTCGCTCGAGGCGCTGCACGGCGAGCTGCTCCGGCTGGCCGGCCGGTGGGAGGACCTCCTGCGTCAGGATCCCGTCGACGAGCAAGCCCACCTGGCCCTTGCCCGGGCCTACGCCGAAGCCGGGGACACGAGGGCCGCCCTCCGCCAGCTCGAGCGCTTGGACCAGGCCGTGCGAAGAGAGCTCGGCACGGCGCCCAGCCCGGCCGCGGAGGACCTGCGTCGCTCGCTGCTGGCAGGGCCGGGCCGATCCGGCCCTCCTGCCGCAGCTCGGCCGGCGAGCGCGACGCTCATCGGCCGCCGCGACGTGGGGGACGCCCTGCGGGAACGCCTCACGGAAGCCGACGAGGGCCGCGGGAGCACGCTTCTGGTCACCGGCCCGCCCGGGGTCGGCAAGTCGTCCGTGCTGGACCTCGCCGTCGCTCTCGCCACGAAACGGGGCTGGCGCACCGGCCGAGGCACCGCGTCGGCGGTCGAGGGGCCGTGGCCCTACGCCCCGGTGCTCGAGGCCCTCGGCGACCTCTGCCGTCAGCACCCCTCGCTGCTCGACGGGCTCGACGACAACTTCCGGCAAGAGCTGGACCGTGCGCTCTCGGCTCGTGAGGTCACCTGGAGCGGCGAGTCGGCGCACCAGCGGCTCTTCGTCGCCGCGGCGGAGCTCCTCCGCCTCGCGGCGGCGGGGCACGGGCTTCTGCTCGTCGTCGACGACCTCCACGAGGCAGACCAGGCGTCGCTGCGGTTGCTGCACTACCTGGCCCGCTGTGCTCTCGGTGAACACGTCGTGCTTGCCCTCGCCCACCGCAGCGGCGGGGGAGAGGCGCTCCAGGAGATGCAGGCGAGCCTGATCACGCGGGGGATCGGCACGAGGGTCGAGCTGGCCCCCCTGGGGGAGGCGGCTACCCGCCGACTGGTCACCCACCGGTTCCCCGAGCTCGACGAGGCGACGGTGGACCGCGTCTGGGCCGTCAGCGGCGGCCTGCCGTTCACCGCGCTCGAGCTTGCCCGAGCAGCCGTCGACGGCCGTGAGGACACCGTCGGGGCGGGGCTGCCGCCGGCGGCGAGGCGGACCTTGCAGCGGGTGGCCATCGTCGGGATGACCTTCACCACGGATGAGCTGCTCGCCGTCTCCGGGGTCGACGAGGACGAGGCCTACCGCCACCTCGAGGTTGCCCTCGCGGGTCTGGTCGTGGAGCCCGCCGAGACGGGCTACCAGTTCCGGCACGCCCTGGTGCGCGAGGGCTTGCTGAGCTCGATGCCGGCCCATGCCCGAGCGGCGGCGCGCCAGCGCGTCGCCGAACGGCTTGCCGCACTCGGTGCCGCTCCTGCGCGGGTGGCCCACCAGTTCCTCGCTGCCGGGCAGCCCGTGCAGGCGATCCCCTACGTGCTGCCGGCGGTGGAGACCGCAGGGGCACTTGGCGCCTACCGGGACGCCCTGGTGCTGGTCGACGCGGTGCTGGAGTACGCCTCCGGGGAGGACCTCGCTCGGCTGCTTGCCCGGCGCGGTGACCTCCTGATGGCCATGGGCGACCCGGACGCCGTCTCGGCCTACCGGGAGGCGGTCCCGGCGACCTCCGGGGTGCGGCAGCGGCTCGTCCGGGCCAGGCTCGCGCGCGCGGCCTGCTTCACCGGGGACTTCGAGACCGCGCGGTCGGCGCTCGAGGGCCTCGAGGCCGAGGGCGACGCTGCCGACGGGCCGATCCTGCTCGCACGCGGGAACCTGTCCTACTTCACCGGCGACATCGACGCGGCCTGGGACGCTGCCTCTGCCGCCCGGCGGCTCCTGCTCACCGCCGACGACCCCTGGCACTACGTCGACCTGGTGGCCCTCCAAGGCCTGATCGCGCACCAGCGTGGTGAGTGGTTCGACCGGTTCCGTCTCGAGCTGCGTCGCACCCAAGGGCGTGCAGGGCTGGCCACGGCCCTGTTCGACGCGCACCTGTGCGTCGCGGAGTATCTCCTCTACGGACCCGTTCCCTACGCCGAGGTCATCGAACAGGCAGAGGGGCTGCGTCGTCGAGCCTCGCACTACGGGGCACTGCGGGGCGTCGCCTTCGCGACCGCCTTGATCGGGGAGGCGGCACTCCTCATGGGCGATCTCGAGCTCGCCGAGCGGGAGCTACGCGAGGCGGTCGACCTCCACCGCGACGCCGACGCATCGGCGGGGGAGGCCCACAGCCTCCAGCGGCTGGCCGAGGTGCGGCTTGCTCGCGGCGACCGCGGGGAGGCCGAGCGGCTCCTCCAGCGCGCTCTGCCGCTGGCCCGCTGGTCGGTCATCGGCATGCACCTGCTCCAGCGGATCTACGGCACGATGATCGCGGCTGCTGCGGACCCGTGGTCGGCGAGGGCCGTCGTGGACCAGGCGGAGGCGACCATGGGCGAGAACGATGAGTGTCCCTTCTGCGCGGTCATGCTGGAGGTGCCGGCGACGATCGCCTGCGCGGACGTGAACGACCTCTCCGCTGCTCGCCACCATCTCGCGGCCGCCGAGGAGTCGGCTGCGCGTTGGGAGGGGAGCGGCTGGGGGGCGGCGGTGCTCGAGGCGCGGGCGCACGTGGCCCGGGCCGAGGGACGGGACGGAGACTTCGAGGCCATGGTCGGCGAGGCAGCCCGCCTGTTCGCGGCCGCCGGCCAGCCTCTCGACGCGGACCGCTGCCGAGAGGCGATCGAGACCGCGACGGTACCGGCACCGGCACCGGCGGCGGCACGGGTCTGAGGAGGCGCCGGCTCAGTAGCCGCGCGGCTTCTCCGGGACGTACAGCCAGACCCGGAAGAGACGGTCGAGCTGCTTGCCGGAGACGCGCTCGGCCAGAGCGATGAAGTCCTTGGTCCGAACCGTCCCGCCGGCGTTCTGGCGGGCCCAGCGACGCAGGATCGTGAAGAAAGCCTTGTCGCCGACCCGCTCGCGCAGGGCATGGAGGGTCATCGCCCCTCGGTCGTAGACGGGGGTCGAGAACAGCCTGCCCACGGTGCGCGGATCGCCCGGAGGCATCTTCCAGAACGCCGCGTCGGGACCGTAGATCCGGCACAGGAATCGGAACTGGCGGTGGGGGGTCCGGGGCGTGTTGTAGCGCCAGCCGTCGTAGAGCCACTCGGCGTAGGTGGCGAAGCCCTCGTTGAGCCAGATGTCCTTCCAGTCCGCCGGGGTCACCGAGTTGCCGAACCACTGGTGGGCGATCTCGTGGGCGATGAGGTAGCCGGGCGCGACCCCGGGCATCACGGGCCGGCCCTGCGTCTCCAGGGCGTAGTCGACGTTGATCCTGTCGATGATCAGCCCGGACGTGGCGAACGGGTAGGTGCCGAACCTGCGCTGCATGAAGTCGAGGACCGAGCGCAGCTCGCGTCTGGCGCGCTTCTCTTTGGACAACGACGCGTCGACGAAGGTGATGAGCGGGATCCCGGAGGCGGTCTTGCCACGGAACATCTGGTAGCGCCCGATGGAGACCGTCGGAAGGTAGGGCGCCATCGGGCGGTTCTCGCGCCAGTGCCAGACCGTGCGACTCTCGCCGACGTCCCGTCGCACGAGGCGGCCGTTGGATGCTGCCTTCAGGCGGTTCGGCACGTCGACGGAGATGGAGTACGTCGCCTTGTCCCGGATCGTGTTGTTGACCGGGAACCACGTCTCGGAGCCGTACGGCTCGGACAACGCGGTAGCGCCGTCCTTGGTGCGGATCCACCCGGTCCGACCCAGCTGCCTGCTCAGGTACGGTGCCGGCTTGCCCCGGTAGCGAACCACCGTCGAGAAGCGTGTTCCGTCCTGGAGGTGCGCCGCCGGGGTCACGGTCAGCTCGAAGCCCTTGCGCGACCACGTCGCCGGCAGGCCGTCGACCGTGATGTCCAGGACCTCGAGGTCCTGGAGCTCGAGGTTGAAGGCCGAGAGGTCCTGGGTCGCGGTCGCCTTGATGGCGGTGGTGGCCACGATGGTCCGGGTCGCCGCCCGCCAGCGCAGGTCGATGTCGTAGTGGTCGACGTCGTAGCCGCCGTTGCCGCGCTTGGGGATGACCGAGTCGCCCGACGAGGCCGAGCCGGGCGTCGGCTCGAGCGCCTGCGCGGGCCAGGACAGGAGGACCAGGGTCCCGGCGGTGAGCATGCTCAGGCCGCGGATGGCGAGCTTTTGCAGCGCTGGGGCGCGGAGCGAGGAACGTGGGTGCACCGGGCAAGGTTACCCGCCGGGAGGGGCACCGTCCGCCAACGGACGGGACCGGAGCGAGGCCCGGATGCCGCACGGCAAGCTCAGAAGGCCACCCGTGCCGCCCGCAGGGCGCGCTCCGCGTCGGAGTCACCGCTCGCGCGCACGGACGGCGAGGAGTCACGCCCCGAGAGCATCCGGCAGACCTCGACCGCGTCCGCCTCCAGCGTCGCCTCGGGGTCACCCGTCCCGAGAGCCCAGGCGCCGGCGCCGTGGCCGGTCAGGACGAGCCGGGTCGGCGGGCCGTCCCAGACTTCGGCGAGGTCGCGGACCACCAGGGCCACGACGTCGGCCTCCGTGGTGCTGGTGGCCAGCTCGCGACCGGTGGCCCGGGCGACGTCGATGCGGTGCATCCACACGTCGCGCGGGTAGATGACGTCGAGCAGGTATCCGAAAGTCGATCCCGGCGGCAGGCCCGTGTCCTTCGGCAACCGTCGGCCGCGCATGAGTCGAGGCATGCGCCGCCTTGCTCCGGCGGCCTTGGGACCGAGGTCGGCGAGGTCGGCGAGCAGGTCCGCAGGCGTGGCGTCCCTGCGGTCGTCGACCTGCACCTCGTTGATCCCGTCCAGGGGACACAGGTCGGGGTAGCGCCTCCGTCCGAGAACGAGGTGGCGGACCAGGACCCGCAGGTGAGCGCCCTCGTCCATGGCGCCGGTGACGTGGGCGACCATCTCGCGCACGCTCCAGCGGGGGCAGTCGGTCGGCAGTCCCCACTCGTCCGGGGTGAGGTCGGTGAGCAGTACGAGGAAGGCGCCGAGCTCCCCGAGGGCCACCTCGTGGGCGCGGTCGGGCAAGGGAGGGCTGAGGGTGGCGGTCATGCGGCGGACCTCGATCCGTACTGGGCGATGAAGGCGGAGACCAGAGGGCTCACAAGCGCCCCCGTGAGGCTCGACGGCACGGGGACGCCGGGCTCGTTCGACATGTGCTGGCTGATCAGGCCGGTCGACATGAGGCTCCAGACCTCCACTGCCTCCGGGACGTCGGTGGTGCGGTCGAGGTGGCCCTCCTCCCGCAGCCTGGACATCGTCTCGGTGGCGAGGCCCTTCGCCGCGACGGCGGCGGCGTAGGACCCTGCGGTGGGCCGCCACTGCGGGACCGGCCGCCAGAACATCAGCTGGGAGTACGCCGGGTGCGCCGCCGACCAGTCGAGGGCTGCGGTGAGCCCCTGTTCGAGGTGCTGACGGAGCGACCCACCCCGTGGCACCGGCCCGGCGTGGGGCCGCATGGCCGCCTCGAAGGCCCGCCAGCCCCGGGCGAAGACCTCGTCGTAGAGAGCAGCTTTCGAGCCGAAGTAGCCGTACAGCGACGGTGTCCGCATGTGCATCCGTCGCGCCACCTCACCCAGGCTCAGGCCCGCCGCGCCGCTCTCCGCCATCACGGCGAGCGCGTGCTCGACGATCTCCTCGGAGGTCTCGCGATG
>DATHVS010000067.1:0-10808 GCA_035461195.1 Nocardioidaceae bacterium | reverse complement strand
GAACCTCGGGCGACAGCGCGCTCGAGGTCCTTGACGAGGAGGTCCCGGTCGACGGCTTCACCGCCGACGAAACGGTCCATGAGGGTCTCGTCCTCCGACTCCTCGATCACCCCCTCGATGAGCGCACCCCGCTGCTCCTCGTGGGCCGGGTCGTCGCCGGTGAGGAGGCCCACCATCTGTCCTTCCTCGTGGAGGTACACCGGCAGGACCTTGTCGCCGAACGCGTCCTGGGCCTCCGCGACGACCGTGTCGTAGTCGGCGCGGGCATGGTCGAGCTTCGTGACCACCACCACCCTGGGCATGTCCACCGAGGCGCACTCGCGCCACAGCTCGCGGGTCGCCTCGTCCACACCCTCGTTGGAGGCGATCACGAACATCGCGCAGTCCGCCGCCCTCAGACCGGCCCGGAGCTCGCCCACGTAGTCGGCGTAGCCGGGGGTGTCGAGGAGGTTCACCTTCATGCCCTGGTGCTGCAGCGGCGCCAGGGACAGTCCTACCGACCTCTGCTGGCGCAGCTCGGCCTCGTCGAAGTCGCTGACCGTCGTCCCCTCCTCGACGCGGCCCGCGCGGTTCAGCACGCCGGAGGCGACGAGCAGGGCCTCGACCAAGGTCGTCTTCCCCGACCCGGCGGGCCCGACAAGGACCACGTTGCGGATGGACTCGGGCCGGTCGGTCGTCGGGACCGGATCCGCGCCGAGCTGGTTCGTAGGTGTCTTACCTGCCACGTCTGCCTCCTCGAGCCGATGCGAAATCCACCAAACACCCGCTGGGAGGGGGAGCACAAGGGGCCGAAGGTCAGGTGCCGGAGGGCCGGTCAGCGAGGCCGGAGGGACCCCGCTGTCCGAGCGCCGAGGTTCGATGGTGAGAATGCTTGACATGCGCCTCGACCATCTCTCGTACGCCGCCGGCCCCGACGGACTCCAGAGCACCGCGCACCGCATCGGCGAGCAGCTCGGGGAGGAGTTCCGCGACGGTGGGATCCACCCGCGGTTCGGCACCAGGAACATGGTACTGCCGCTCAGTGCGGGGACGTACCTGGAGATCGTCGAGGTCCTCGACCACCCCGCCTCCGACAAGGCGCCCTTCGGCCAGGCCGTCCGCGCCCGCTCCGAGCTCGGCGGCGGCTGGATGGGCTGGGTCGTCTCGGTCGACGACATCGCTCCCCACGAGAGGCGCCTGGGCCGTGACTCCGCCCCGGGCAACCGGCACCGTCCCGACGGGGTCGAGCTGCGGTGGCGACAGCTCGGCGTGAAGGGCCTGCAGTCCGACCCACAGCTGCCGTTCTTCGTGCAGTGGGAGCCGGGCGTCGAGCACCCGAGCGCGGGCTCGAGCGGGAACCTCCACCTCGACTGTCTCGAGATAGCCGGCGACCCGGCCCGGCTGAACGAGTGGCTCGGCGACCCGACCGTGGACCCGCTCGAGGACGTCGAGGTGAAGTGGGTCGGGCCCAACGGCACCCCCGGCATCGTCGCCGCACAGTTCAAGACCGCCAGGGGCTTTGTCCGGATCTGACGGGGCGATCCCGAGCCCGAACATCTGGCACCACCCCGAGACCTACGAGCTCGAGAACCGTGCGGTCGACCGCGACCATCGCATCGAGGCGGCCATGCGGGCGGTCCTCGACTGGAGCGGGCGCGACCTCCTCGACCTCGGTTGCGGGACCGGCTTCCACCTCCCCCGGTGGGCATCCGACGCGCGCGCCGTCGTAGGGGTCGAGCCACACCCTGCCCTCGCCGCGCTCGCCCGTCGACGTACCTCCCGACTCGAGAACGTGCGCGTGCTCACCGGCAGCGCCCAGGACCTTCCCCTTCCCGACGCGAGTGTCGACGTCGTGCACGCGAGGTGGGCCTACTTCTTCGGACCCGGGTGCGAGCCGGGCCTGGCCGAGCTGTCGAGGGTGGTGCGGCGCGGCGGGGCGGCCTTTGTCGTCGACAACGACGCGACCCGCAGCACCTTCGGGCGGTGGTTCCGACGCGGCTACCCCTCGGTGGACCCCGACGCGGTGGAGCAGTTCTGGTCCGCGCACGGCTGGACCCGGCGGCCCCTCGACGTGGAGTGGCGCTTCGACCGCCGCGAGGACCTCGAGGCCGTCGTGAGGATCGAGTTCACCCCCAACCTGGCGCGCGAGATCCTCGCCGAGCACGACGGGCTGGTCGTGGACTACGCCGTCAACCTGTGGTGGCGTCGCTACTGACAAAGCGCTTGTAACCCCGGGTATGGACCGTCCACACGCGGCACATCGCGTGGGATCGGTCCACAACGCTTGGGAAGTCGAGCGTGAAAGCACCGGGTCAGGACGAGCCGCGGACCGACAGGGTGGGCGCCAGCAGCATTCCCGGCTCCTCGATCGGCTTGTGGGAGAGCTGCCTGCCGAGCAGGTTGACGATCTCGCGAGCGACCTGCTCGAGCGGCTGGCGCACGGAGGTGAGCCCAGGCGGCACCACCTGGGCGGCGATCGAGTCGTCGAAGCCGACCACTGCCACGTCACGCCCCGCGGCGAGCCCGAGGTCGGCAAGGGCGTGGAGGACCCCCATCGCAACGGTGTCGCTGACACAGACGAACGCCGTGGGCCGCTCCCTCTCGAGGAGCACGTGCGCCGCCTTCCGGCCGAAGTCGACCGTGTCGTCGCCGCGGGCGCTCAGCCGGGTCGTAGGCAGGCCGTGACCGTGCATCGCGTCGGCCCAGCCGGTGCGGCGGTCCTCGCCGATGAACGAGCTCTTCTGCCACCCGACCCAGGCGATCCGTTCGTGACCGCGCTCGACGAGGTGGTGGACCGCGAGCATCACCCCGGTGCACCCGTCGACGTCGACCCACGGGTGCGCCGCGGACGGCTCGTCCCACGGGCGGCCGAAGGCCACGAACGGCGCGCCCCGTCGCCCGAGCCAGCCCGCCTGGGGGTTGCCGCGATAGGTGTCGGTGATGACGAAGGCGTCCACCGCCGTCGAGCGCAGCAGGTCGTCGTAACCGGCCACCGCTCGCACCTCGTCGATGGGGCCGTCGTCGGCGCCGTCCCCGGCGTCCACCCCCGACGAGAACAGCAGCACGTGGTAGCCCACGTCCTTCGAGCTCTCCACCAGGGAGTGGAGGAAGCGGTCCATCGTCGCGTTCGCGGTGCCCTCGACGACCCGGTCGATCCGCAGCCCGATCAGGTGCGAGGAGCGGGTGCGCAGGTTGCGGGCGGCCCGGTTCGGGGAGTACCCGAGCGAGTCGACCGCCCGGCGTACCCGGTCGAGGGTCTCGGGACGGAGGAGGTGGGGGCTGTTCAGCGCGTTGGAGACCGTCTGCCGCGAGACCCCCGCCTCGCGGGCGACAGTGGTCAGCGTCGGAGCACGGGTCCCCCGCCGTGCGTCTGCTGCAGAACCTCGTGACATGTGCTTCCGTCGTCCCCGCGAATGTCGTGTTGAACGTTCCAATTCTGCCACGCATGGTCACCCCTGCCGAGGCATGGTCGACCTGCCGTCACACGACCGTTACCGGCGAGGGCCCGACGCGTCGTGTCGGCTGCGCAGTTCTGTCGGCGGGGTGCCCTAGCGTCGCGGACATGAGCAGGACGAGTGGACGCAACCGGCCCACCTACCGCTGCGGCGAGTGCGGCTGGGAGACCGTCAAGTGGGTCGGCAGGTGTGGCGAGTGCCAGGCCTGGGGCAGCGTCGCCGAGGCAGGCGCACCCCAGGGACGTACGACGGCGGGGCCGGTCACCTCCCCCGCCGTCCCGATCGGCCAGGTCGCCACGGATGAGTCGCGCGCCGGCACCAGCGGGGTCCCCGAGCTCGACCGGGTCCTCGGCGGCGGGCTCGTCCCGGGGGCCGCGGTGCTGCTCGCCGGCGAGCCCGGTGTCGGGAAGTCGACCCTGCTGCTCGAGGTCGCCGCCCAGCATGCCCGAGCCGGCGCCCGCACTCTCTACGTCACCGGCGAGGAGTCGGCCTCCCAGGTCCGGCTGAGGGCCGACCGGACCCATAGCGTCCACGACGAGCTGTTCCTCGCCGCCGAGACCGACCTCGGGGCGGTGCTCAGTCACATCGACGCGGTGAAGCCGCTGCTGCTCGTGGTCGACTCGGTCCAGACCGTCAGCGCCGCTGACGTCGACGGCGTCCCCGGCGGGGTCACCCAGGTCAAGGAGGTCGCCGCTGCCCTCATCCGGGTCGCGAAGGCCCGGAACATCGCGACGCTGCTCGTCGGCCACGTCACCAAGGACGGGTCGATCGCCGGGCCGAGGGTGCTCGAGCACCTCGTCGACGTGGTGCTGCACTTCGAGGGGGAGCGCAGCTCGCGCCTGCGCATGGTGCGCGCGGTGAAGAACCGGTTCGGCCCCGTCGACGAGGTCGGCTGCTTCGACCTGTCGTCGGACGGCATCGTCGCGGTGACCGACCCGACCGGGTTGTTCGTCGCCCGCCACCACGAGGCGGTCCCCGGCACCTGCGTTGCGGTCACGCTCGAGGGCCGGAGGCCGATCCTCGCCGAGGTCCAGGCCCTGGTCACACCCTCGGCCGCCGATCGGCCTCGCCGCACCACATCGGGCCTCGACAACGCCCGGATCGCGATGACCGTGGCGGTCCTCCAGCAGCGCGCCCGGATCCGGCTGCACGCCCACGACGTGTTCGCCTCGACCATCGGGGGCGCCAAGGTGACCGAGCCCGCCGGCGACCTCGCCATGGCGGTGGCGATCGCCTCGGCGTGGAAGGACCGAGAGGTGCCCACCGACATGGTCGCGATCGGCGAGCTCGGCCTGGCCGGGGAGCTGCGTCGCGTCCGCGACCTGCCCCAGCGGCTCGCCGAGGCCGCACGCCTGGGGTTCCGCTCCGCGATCGTCCCGAGCGACTCCGGGCAAGCCCGGGGGTCGGTGCGCAAGGTCGACGGGATGCAGGTGGTGAGCGTCCCCGACATCGACTCCGCGCTGCGGGTCCTCGACCTCGGCAAGGGCGACGTCACCCCGCTGATCGCCCCCGACGCGGCCTCCCCGCAGAGGCCCGCGCTCGGGCTGGTCTGACCGTCGCGGCTGGCCGCACGACCGGAACCAGGCGCGCCCGCGGACGCACTGGTCCGGTAGTTCCGGGCCTGAGCGTGCCGAATCCCATACACTGACCGCGTCAGAGGCAGATGAGCAGGGGAGCACCTTGGTATCCACCGACCGGTCGGACGACACGCTCCGGCTCCGGGCGACCCTGGCGAACATCGCTCCCGGCACGTCCTTGCGCGACGGCCTCGAGCGGGTCCTCCGGGGACGCACCGGCGCCTTGATCGTGCTCGGCAACGACAAGGTCGTCGAGTCGATCTCCACCGGCGGTTTCACCCTCGACGTACCCTTCACGGCCACCGGGCTGCGCGAGCTGGCGAAGATGGACGGTGCGATCATCCTCGACCACGAGGCCACCCGGATCCTGCGTGCCGCCGTGCACCTGATGCCCGACCCCTCGATCTACAGCGAGGAGACCGGCACCCGCCACCGGACCGCCGACCGTGTGGCACGGCAGAGTGGCTTCCCGGTCATCTCGGTGTCCCAGTCGATGCAGATCATCGCCGTCTACGTGGGCGAGATCCGCTACGTGCTGGAGGACTCCGGCCAGATCCTCTCCCGCGCCAACCAGGCCCTCGCCACCCTCGAGCGCTACAAGCTCCGGCTCGACGAGGTTTCCAGCACCTTGTCGGCACTCGAGATCGAGGACCTCGTCACCGTGCGCGACGTGGCCGTCGTGGCCCAGCGCCTGGAGATGGTGACCCGCATCGCCCGTGAGATCGAGGACTACGTGCTCGAGCTCGGCAGCGACGGGCGCCTCCTCGCCCTCCAGCTCGACGAGCTGGTCACCGGGGTCGACCTCGAGCGCGAGCTGGTCGTTCGCGACTACCTCCCCAACGGCCGCCGCAACCGCAGGGCCGAGGACATCCTCGCCGAGCTCGGCGGGCTCAGCGCCTCAGACCTCGTGGACATCGCATCGGTTGCCGGGGCCCTCGGGCTTGGCGCGAGCGAGCACCTCGACGGGGCGGTGACCCCGAAGGGCTACCGGCTGCTCGCCAAGGTGCCGCGCCTGCCCGGCACGGTGGTGGACCGCCTCGTGGACCACTTCGGCAGCCTCCAGAAGCTGCTCTCAGCGGGCGTCGACGACCTCCAGGCCGTCGACGGTGTCGGCGAGCTGCGGGCACGCAGCGTGCGCGAGGGACTCTCCCGACTCGCCGAGTCCAGCATCCTCGAGCGTTACGTCTGACGGCCCGCCCCGGGTCCGCTCAGTCGTCGCCCTGCTGTCCGGAGGCGTTGCCCTGCCGGCCCTGCCTCTCGTCGCCGTCCTGCCTCTTCTTGTCCTTCGGCCGCGAGGTCGGCGACGGCGCAACCGTCACGACGGGCCGCTGCAGCTCGAACTGCTGAGCCTCCGGCTCCGAGCCCATTGCAGCCGCGGCGACATGGTAGTAGCCGGGCTCGGCCCACTGCGTGGTGCGCGAGCAGTCGGAGTCGGACCGGCGCCCTCCCCAGGTCACGTCGACGAAGGTCGCCGAACGGTCGCGGAGGACCACCTGCTCCTCCGGGACCGCCTTGGGGCAGTCCTGGGAGCTCCAGATCCGGTCGCTGCCCGACGACAGCCGCACCGCGAGGGTCTCCGGCGACACCGTCCAGGTACAGGCTGCCGACACGAACGTGGTCAGCCGGAGCGTCAACCGGACGGCCTCTCCGGCGTACGCCGTCTCCTGGAGGTCGGGGACCACGCGGACGTCGTTGTCCCTGCATGCGCCGGTGGGCATCGCCAACGGCGACGTGGGCTTCGTTCTCTGGGGGGTGGGCCCGGTGCTGAGCGAGGTTCCCGGTCGGGCGTCAGCGGTGGAGACCGCCGACGGGGTCGCGCTGCCCGACTGGACCGCGGAGGCCGGCCGGGCCGCCGGCTCGCCGGAGGAGTCGCCGCCGACCAGCCGGCTGATGCCGAAGACCAGGCCGAGCACGAGCCCGAGCACGAGCAGCCGACGCACCCAGTACACGCGCGCGGGAAGCGGCCCGCGGGGTCTGGTCACCGACATGGGCACACCGTAGCTTTCCAGCGGCCCCACTACGCGGAGGCCACACCGTCGAGCCCCGGATCCTGCGGGCTACGATCGCCGGACGATGAGCGACCTCCACGAACGCGTGCTGCAGTGGTACGACGAGCACGCGCGCGACCTCCCGTGGCGGGAGCCGGACGCCACACCCTGGGCGGTCATGGTCAGCGAGTTCATGCTGCAGCAGACGCCGGTCAGCCGGGTCCTTCCGGTGTTCGAGCAGTGGATGGCGACCTGGCCGACCCCCGCCGACCTGGCCGCGGCCCGTGTCGGGGACGCGGTCCGCGCCTGGGGTCGTCTCGGCTACCCACGGCGAGCCCTCCGCCTCCATGAGGCCGCCACCGCCATCGTCGCCGAGCACGGTGGAGAGGTCCCTCGGTCCCACGAGGCGCTGCGCGCCCTGCCCGGGGTAGGCGACTACACAGCCGCCGCCGTGGCGTCGTTCGCCTTCGGCCAGCGCCACGCCGTGCTCGACACCAACGTGCGACGCGTGCTCGCCCGCGTCGTCAGGGGCGAGGAGCTTCCACCGACCTCGCTCACGCGGGCCGAGCGTGAGGCCGCCGCAGACCTCCTTCCGGGCGACGAGGGCAGGGCTGCCGCCTGGGCTGTCGGCGTGATGGAGCTCGGAGCACTCGTGTGCACGTCGTCGAACCCGCGCTGCCCGTCGTGCCCGGTCGAGGACGTCTGTGCCTGGGTGCAGGCCGGGCGTCCGGCGTACGACGGGCCGCCGCGGCGCGGGCAGACCTACGCAGGCACCGACCGGCAGTGCCGTGGACGGCTGCTCGCGGTCCTCCGCGACGCCGACGGACCGGTCCACCGATCGCGGCTCGAGGCGGTGTGGGCCGAGGGCGCCCAACGGGCGAGGTGTCTCGCGACGCTGGTCGAGGACGGCCTCGTCGTCGAGACGTCGACCGAGACGTTCGGTCTTCCCTGACCCGTGGTCAGCGACGAATCAGGGAGATCGGTCCACCGCGCCGCGGGCCTCGATCCAGGCAGGTGTCGATGCGCTCGGCGAGCGCACGGTCCTGTCGGTCGAGCCCTCGCCTGACCTGCTCCAGCAGCTTCGCCGGGGCGTCGGGAGCGCCGTGCTGCAGCCCCGCCTTGTCGGCGAGGGACAGCCGGGTCAGCAGCGAGGCGATGAGGGCACCGTCCTCGGGGGAGAAGCCTTCGGGCCGGTGGTTGTGGCACTCGGGATCCGGGGTCACCAGGAAGCCGAGCTCCTCGAGCACGTCGACCTGGTCCTCGACGTGGAGCTTGTAGAGACGGCGGAGGTACCCGCCCCTCGCGTCGGGACCGAGGTTCGGGTTTCGCTGGACCGCGAGCACCGCCGAGCGCAGCAGGCTCCGGGACTCACGAAGGCCGGCCTTCCCTGAGCTCAGCAGAGCCTCCCACTTCCGGACGAACTCCTCGGCGGAGTAGGACTCGTAGTGGAGCAGCCGCAGGTACTCGGCCCGGAAAGCCTCTACGGACTCGTCGCGCCGGGTGCGCACGTGGT
This sequence comes from Nocardioidaceae bacterium, assembly GCA_035461195.1. Classification (GTDB taxonomy): domain Bacteria; phylum Actinomycetota; class Actinomycetes; order Propionibacteriales; family Nocardioidaceae; genus Nocardioides_C. The sequence continues at coordinate 2,296 of DATHVS010000067.1, read as the reverse complement.
GGACCTGGAAGGTCAGGTCGAGGCTGGGACGGCCACCCGCCTTGCCCGCGACGTGGCCGCGGAAGTAGCTGGTGTTCGCAGGCGAGTCGATGACACCAAGGGCAGTCAGGAGGGCGAGGTCCGGGCGTTCGAGGCGACGCTTGAACCGGTCGACCTCACCGTCACAGTGCTCCCGGCTGACCGCCTCGAGCGGCTCGAGCTGGAAGCACCGGGCGTCCGCCGGCACCTCGGACAGACGGGCCCGGTCGATGTCGAGGCACTCGTCGCTGTCGAGATGGACCAGCCACTCCACCGAGGGGAAGACGCTGAGCGCGGTGTTGACGAGGTCCGCGTTGACGGTCTGCCGACGGTTCAGGCCGATCGGGCGCGCGCCGTGCCAGTAGGACTCGTCGGTGAGCAGCGGTGATACATGCGGATGAGCGCGCAGGCTGTCGGCGAGGCCGTCGTCGTCCTGCTCGAGCATCACGAACATGTGGTCGGCACCCGCGGCGAGGTTGCGCTCGATGAACCGCTCGACGTTGACCCGAGAGTCCTTCACGGTGCTTACCGTGCACAGCATGGGCCGGCCCCCTCCAGAGAAGACGGCGGCACCGGAAAGCCCGGCGCCGCCGTCGTTGGCTACCGCATGCTACTCGGAGTCCCCAGTGCCGGCGGTCTCAATCGGGGGAATGTCGGGCAGCTCTGACTTCGGCTCCCCCTTGAAGACGAACGCCGCGCCCGGACCCTCGCCCTCGACGTCGACCAGGACGATCTGGCCGGGGCCGACCTCGCCGTAGAGCATCTTCTCGGCGAGCGCGTCCTCGATGTCGCGCTGGACCGTGCGACGCAGCGGCCGGGCGCCCAGGACCGGGTCGAACCCGCGCCTGGCGAGCTCGTCCTTGGCAGCCTGGGTCAGCTCGATCGACATGTCGCGGTCGCGCAGCCGCAGCTCGACGGCGGCGATCATGTTGTCGACCATGGCCACGATCTGCTCCGGCGACAGCGGCGGGAAGACAATGATCTCGTCGACTCGGTTGAGGAACTCGGGACGGAAGTGCTGCTTGAGCTCCTCCGAGACCTTCGACTTCATCCGGTCGTAGGACCCCTGGACGTCGCCGGCCTGCTGGAAGCCGAGGTTCACGCCCTTGGCGATGTCACGCGTGCCGAGGTTCGTGGTCATGATGATCACGGTGTTCTTGAAGTCGACCACCCGGCCCTGGGAGTCGGTCAGACGACCCTCCTCCAGGATCTGCAGCAGCGAGTTGAAGATGTCCGGGTGGGCCTTCTCGACCTCGTCGAACAGCACGACCGAGAACGGCTTGCGGCGCACCTTCTCGGTGAGCTGGCCGCCCTCCTCGTAGCCGACGTAGCCAGGAGGCGAGCCGAACAGCCGCGAGACGGTGTGCTTCTCGCTGAACTCCGACATGTCGAGCTGGATCAGGGCGTCCTCGTCGCCGAAGAGGAACTCGGCGAGCGACTTCGACAGCCAGGTCTTACCGACGCCGGACGGGCCGGCGAAGATGAACGAGCCGCCGGGGCGCTTCGGGTCCTTCAGGCCCGCACGGGTACGCCGGATCGCCCGGGAGAGTGCCTTGACGGCCTCCTCCTGACCGATCACGCGCTTGTGCAGCTCGTCCTCCATCTTGAGCAGACGGGTGGACTCCTCCTCCGAGAGCTTCACGATCGGGATGCCCGTGGCCACAGCGAGGACCTCGGCGATGAGCTCCTCGTCGACCTCGGCGACGACGTCCATGTCGCCGGCCTTCCACTGCTTCTCGCGCTCGCTCTTGGCGAGGATGAGCTTCTTCTCCTCGTCACGCAGCGACGCCGCGGCCTCGAAGTCCTGGCTGTCGATGGCACCTTCCTTGCGGCGGCGCACGTCGGCGATCTTCTCGTCGAACTCGCGCAGGTCCGGCGGCGCGGTCATCCGGCGGATCCGCAGGCGCGACCCGGCCTCGTCGATGAGGTCGATGGCCTTGTCGGGCAGGAACCGGTCGGAGACGTAGCGGTCGGCCAGCGTCGCGGCCGCGACCAGCGCCTCGTCGGTGATGGTGACGCGGTGGTGCGCCTCGTAGCGGTCGCGCAGGCCCTTGAGGATCTCGATGGTGTGCGCGATCGAGGGCTCCTGGACCTGGATCGGCTGGAACCGGCGCTCGAGCGCGGCGTCCTTCTCGAGGTGCTTGCGGTACTCGTCGAGGGTGGTCGCGCCGATCGTCTGCAGCTCACCGCGGGCGAGCATCGGCTTGAGGATCGAGGCGGCGTCGATCGCGCCCTCGGCGGCACCGGCACCCACGAGCGTGTGCAGCTCGTCGATGAA
>DATHVS010000066.1:0-7178 GCA_035461195.1 Nocardioidaceae bacterium | reverse complement strand
GTTCAGATGACGCAGATGCCCCAGCTGGTGGCGCTGTTCAACGGTGTCGGTGGTGGTGCGGCCGCACTGGTCGCCCTCCTCGAGCTCAACAACATGACCGCTCCGGAACACGAGGCCGGCGGCTTCGCCCTCGTCGCCACGGCGTTCACAGTCTTCGTCGGCTCGGGGGCGTTCTCGGGCTCGGTCGTCACGTTCGCCAAGCTCCAGGACCTGATGACCTCGCGGCCGGTGCTCTTCCCCGGTCTCCCGATCCTCTTCGGTGCCTCCGTGCTCGCGGCGGTCGTGTTGTCGGTGCTCACGGTGACGGGCCCGTCGATGGTGGTCGGTGTGGTCCTCGGCCTCCTCGGTCTGACCGTCGGCGTACTCCTCGTGCTGCCGGTGGGCGGCGCGGACGTGCCGATCGTGATCAGCCTGCTCAACGCCGGCACGGGTCTCGCGGTGGCCGCGAGCGGCTACATCCTCGAGAACACCGTGCTGCTCGTCGGCGGCACCCTGGTCGGTGCGTCGGGTACCTTCCTGACCCTGCTGATGGCCGCCGCCATGGGTCGCAGCGTCGCGAACATCCTGTTCGGCGCCCTGAAGGGAGGCTCGACGCTGGGCGCGGGTGAGGCCTCGGACCGCCCCGTCCGCTCGGCGGGTCCCGAGGACATCGCGATCCTCCTCGGGTACGCCGGCCGGGTGATCATCGTCCCCGGGTACGGCCTCGCCGTCGCCCAGGCCCAGCACACGCTGCGCGAGCTCGTGGACGTGCTGAGCGAGCGAGGGACGCACGTCGACTACGCGATCCACCCGGTCGCGGGCCGCATGCCGGGCCACATGAACGTCCTGCTCGCCGAGGCCCAGGTGCCCTACGAGCAGCTCAAGGAGATGGACGACATCAACCCGGAGTTCAAGCACACCGACGTGGTGCTCGTCGTCGGCGCCAACGACGTGGTGAACCCGGCGGCGAAGACCTCACCCGGTGCCCCGATCTACGGGATGCCGATCCTCGACGCCGACGAGGCGCAGCAGGTCGTGTTCATGAAGCGGTCCATGCGCCCGGGCTTCGCCGGAATCGAGAACGAGCTGCTCTTCGACCCGAAGACGACGCTGCTGTTCGGCGACGCCAAGGACTCCCTCGGCAAGCTCCTCAGCGCGGTCAAGTCCCTCTGACCCCAAGAGTGAGACACGTCTCGGTCTGTAACTCAGAGTTACAGATCGGGGCGTGTTCTGGCTAGACTCGCCGTTCGAGGGAGGGGCCGAACCGACGCACCGTGGATGACTGGAGGTCATTGCCATGGAAGGTGGACACAAGTACGACGCCCCTGAACCGCCCGAGGAGACCAACTCCAAGGGCATCAGCTACGCGGTTCTCGGGGTTCTCGTCGTGGTGCTGATGATCCTCATCGCGACCGGCACCGTCCAGATCTTCAACTTCTGAGGCGTTCGTGTGGCGATCGGCTCAACCGGCGATGCCGTAGAGCCGGTCGCCCGCGTCGCCGAGGCCCGGGACGATGTAGCCCTGCTCGTTGAGCCGCTCGTCCATGCCCGCGGTCACGACCGTCACGGGCACGTCGAGCCCGTCGAGGTCCTTCTCCACCCGCTCGCAGCCCTCGGGGGCGGTCAGCAGGCAGATCGCCGTGATGTGGTCGGCCCCCCGGTCGGTGAGGAAGCGGATCGCGGCGGCGAGCGTGCCGCCGGTCGCCAGCATCGGGTCGAGGACGTAGCACTGGCGGCCGGACAGGTCGTCGGGCAGCCGCTCGGCGTACGTCGACGCCTTCAGCGTTTCCTCGTTGCGCACCATGCCGAGGAACCCGACCTCCGCCGTGGGCAGCAGCCGCATCATCCCGTCGAGCATGCCGAGGCCGGCGCGCAGGATCGGCACGACCAGCGGTTTCGGGTGGGCCAGGCGGGTGCCCTGCGCCTTCGAGACGGGGGTGTTCACCGTCACCGGCTCGACCCGGACGTCCCGGGTGGCCTCGTAGGCGAGGAGGGTGACCAGCTCGTCGGCGAGCCTTCGGAAGGTCGGAGAGTCGGTTCGCTCGTCCCGAAGGGTGGTGAGCTTGTGAGCGACGAGCGGGTGGTCAGCCACGTGGATGCGCATGGGGAGAACCTAGGTCATGGGGACCCGCTAGTGCCACGCGGGATGATCTGCAACCATCGTCGTTGCGGGTCGACCAGGGAGGCTGCATGTCAGATCAGTCCGAAGCATTCGCCGAGGGCATCGACTTCGCCGTCGTCGCCTACCGCGAGGAGGGCGTGTGGCAGGTCGAGCAGATCGCCGTGGAGAAGGTCGGGGACATCGACTCCCTCGCGGCCGAGCTGCGGCGCTGGCCGGGTGACGGCGGAGCGCTGGGCATGGTCTCGGTGGACGAGGACTTCTTCGTGCTGGTCCGGGTGACGGGGGCACGCACCAAGCTGCTGCTGTCCGACGTCACGGCGGCCACCGACTGGCCGATCGCGCGGTCGGCGGTTGAGTTCCTCGAGATCCCGCTGCCCGACGACGACGACGACGAGGAGCCTGCGGGTGACCTCGGCATCCTCGCCGACCTCGGCGTGAGCGCCATGGACCTCGGAGCGCTCGTCGACGACTACGACCTCTACCCCGACGAGATGCTCGGCGACATCGCCGCCCGGGTCGGGTTCGGTCAGCTCTTCGACGAGGTGGTCGGGGTCCCCGCCACCTGATGGCCGCCCATGACGAGTGGGTCGACCCGATGCGGGAGGCCCTCGCCGAGGCGCGCTCGGCTCCGGCCACCGGCGACGTACCCATCGGCGCGGTGGTGCTCGACCCCGCCGGCAAGGTCATCGGCCGGGGGCACAACGAGCGGGAGGCCGTGGCCGATCCCACCGCGCACGCCGAGGTGGTCGCACTGCGGGGGGCCGCTGCGACCCGCGGCGAGTGGCGCCTCGAGGGCTGCACCCTCGTGGTGACCCTCGAGCCCTGCACGATGTGCGCCGGCGCCGCCGTTCTCTCACGCGTCTCGCGCGTCGTGTTCGGCGCCTACGACGACAAGGCGGGTGCGGTTGGATCGCTCTGGGACGTGGTGCGCGACCGAAGGCTCAACCACCGTCCCGAGGTGATCTCCGGCGTCCTCGCCGAGGAGTGCACGCTGATGCTCCGGGACTTCTTCGCCACCCACCGGGTGGACTGACCCGGCTCATCCGAACGGCCAGTTCTGCCCCTGTCCGGTTTCGCCGGGTTCCGCACCTGGGTAACTGACGGGCCACCGGCTCGTTGTCGGTGGCGGCGACTCGTGACGTCGCCCCCGATCGCGAAAGCAGGATCTCCATGCGTCGTGCGCTCAGTGCCGGTGCGGCACTCGTCCTCACCACCGCGGTCGCCGCCGCGTCCCTGACCCCGGAGGCAGGGGCCTCCACCCCTGAGAGCACCACTCTCTCGCCGTCGGGCGACGGGTCGAGCGCGGTGAGCTGGACCGGCGGCCCCTACACCGGGTTCGTCGCCGACCCCGAGGTCTGTACGTCCGCCACCTGCGACGAGCACACGATGAGGCTCAACATCCCCGCCGACTACTGGGAGACCCACCAGGGCTCGGTCGCCATCGACATCTCGTGGCAGCTGAGCACCGACGACTTCGACCTCTACGTGTACGACGGGGGCGGCAGGCTGGTCGGGCAGAGCGCAGCCGGGGGGACGACGCAGGAGAGCGTCGACCTCGGCATGGCCGCCCCGGGCGACTACACCGTCCAGGTGGTGCCGTATCTCACGGCAGGGGCGTCGTACGACGGCAACGCCACCCTCACCGCGACCGAGGTGCCGCCCGGCCTGAAGTACCCCGAGACGCGCAAGGCCGTCGAGGACGAGCTGGTCGTGGACTACCCGATCAACGTGGTGTTCGTGGGGCGCACCCCCACCGCGGAGGAGGCCGCCGAGCTGAAGGAGTGGACTCCGGAGAAGTACCGGCCCACCGTCGCCACCAAGAGCTCCTTCAGCGGCGAGCTCACCCAGGCCGGCGCCGGACTCCTCAACTGGAACAAGGACCACCGCGCCGCCGACCCCTACTTCCTGGGGATCACCTACAACTACGACGTGAACGTGCTCGCCGCGTCGGACGAGTACGCCAAGGCGCTGTTCCAGGTCGCGAAGGACAACACGGTCCTGGACCACAGCTACCGCGGCGGGGCGAGCCGGAGCCAGAACCAGGCGAAGTACGACGCGGCCTTCGGCAAGTACCGCGTCCTCGCCAAGGGCGGCGACCCGTCGTACGTCGTCACCTCCCCGGACAGAACCGACCTGATCGACGCCTACGCGGTCGAGGACTGGATCTTCGAGACCCGTCACGACCCGCGGTGGGTGTGCGCATTCACCGACGTCGCGACCGGCCGGTGCGTCGACCCGTCGGTGATCCAGCCGAACCGGGACGCCTACCACGACCCCTACTACGACAAGGACGGGCTCAACCTCGACCGGATGCCGCAGGGTCTGAACAAGGGCTCGTCCTTCTTCTTCCTCGACACCTTCACACCCGACTACGCCGAGGACTACTTCCGTCCGAACGCCTACCACACCTACGGCACCGACAAGGTGGTCGACGGGAAGATCGTCGAGAAGCCCCTGGAGGAGGGCGGCTCCTGGCGGATCACCGACCCCGACACCGGCGAGTGGGACGGGGTCGACTTCGCCCGCACCTGGGGCGGGCGCTACCGCTTCCACTTCGTCGACCTCGCCGCGGCGCCGAACGACTTCGAGTCGGCCACCTGGGCGGGTCGTGGGCTCGGCATGTCCTCGGACTACCCTCACGGCGACCCGCCGGTGTGGCAGTACGACGCCGACCCGCTGTGGCAGCAGGACGGTGACACCTGCAAGACCGAGGGCACGAAGGTCGCGGGCATGGACCTGCCCTACAACAACGACACCCCCTGCCGCATGATGCCCCGCCTGGCCCGGGACGTGGCCTACGGCCTGTTCTTCCGGTCCACGGCCGGCTACCTCTACCGCCCCATCCCGCGCGGGGACGTCTACTGGCTCGCGGTCTCCAACTGGACCGACTTCTACTCCCGGCCGCAGTGGGTGGACGGCCAGCTCACCAACGCGCCCTGGTACGGCACCTGGTGGACCGACCCGGACAAGCTCTACAAGATCGGCGAGGTCGCCGACGGCGTGCAGCAGGACGACACCCTGCGCTGGCTCTCCTCCGCGACGCCGTACGCCCGGTGGGTGGGCCGCAAGGGCGAGGTCATCCCGCTCTACGACCCCACCAGCAACCGGCCCACCGGCGAGGTCCTCGACACCTCGCCGAAGACAGCGGACCTGCCGGCGCCCGAGCACCACGTGAAGAGCACCGCCACCGGCGCCGAGCTGGTCCCCGAGCCCCTGTACCACGGCGATCACGAGCATGCCCACTACGGTGACGCCACCGTCGACCTCACCGAGGTGTCCAACGCGCTCGAGAAGGCCAAGGCCAGCGGCATCGTCGGCCTGTCCTACGACGGCTCGGTCAACCACGAGGTGTTCCGTGACTTCATCGACGCCAACCGCGAGGGCATCGCCGACGAGGTCGAGGGCGTCAACACGATCCCCTCGATCAACATGGTGTTCGAGAAGGCCTACACGTGGGCCCTCCCGGCCATCGTCGGCGGCATCGCCGTCGGCACCGAGGACGGCGAGGCGTGGGGCGTCATGAACAACGTCAACGACCGGTTCAAGTGGTCCGAGGCGCACTACCCGGGTGTGCAGCCCGGTGACGAGCCCGGGTCGAAGCGCTCCATGACTGATGCCTCCCTGCCCACCCAGGACTCCGGCGGCGGCTTCAGCTACACCATCGAGCACGAGGCCGCCCACAACCTCGGCCTATCCCACCCCCACGACGGCTCCTTCGGTGTGGACCGCTGCCCCGAGGGCAGCCCCCGGGCGGGGGAGTGGGAGTGCTACTGGTCGGGACTGGGCTGGATGTACGACATCTCGGCGGCCCCGACGACCTACGCGATGGCCTACCGGCCCTACGAGGTGGAGGACCAGGACAACCTCCAGCGCGGCCACGTCGCGGAGTACCTCATCGCCGCCCAGGACGCTCTCGCCCACCGGCTGCTCGAGCAGGCCGCCGCCGGGCGCACCACGCCCACCGCGCAGTGGCAGTCCGACTTCGAGCGGATGAAGAAGTGGCGGACCCAGGCAGGGCAGCTGTTCCGCGACGGTGACTACCTCCACGCCGAGTACGCCGCCCGGAACGCGGCCATCGCGGCCCGCGGCATCCCGCAGACGCCGGAGAACACCAGCGACCCGAAGCTCGTCGAGGCCGGCCAGGTCTTCTACTTCGACGTCAACCCGCAAGGGGACGGCGGAGGCGAGGTCCGGGCCCGGGCGAACCTGGTCCCGACGGACCTCGCCGCGACCCAGGGCAAGCCGAAGGAGACCAGGCTGACCGCCACCGTGACCAATGACGGTGACGCCGACGCGCCCGGTGTGGTCGTGCGGTTCAGCGACAGCGACTCCGTCATCGGTACGTCGACCCCGGTCGACGTACCTGCGGGGAGGACCCAGCAGGTCTCTGTCACCTGGGACACCCGGACCGTCAGAGGTGAGCGCAGGATCACCGCGGTCGTCGATCCCGACGACACGGTCGCCGAGAGCGACGAGACCGACAACATGCTCACCCGAACGGTCACGGTGCGCGGCAACAAGGTCGGGAACGGCTCGTTCGAGGAGAGCGCCGACGGCAGCGAGCCCGACGCATGGGACGGCGGCTCCGGCACCGCGTACGACACCTCCGGTGCCCACGCCACCGACGGCGCGGCCGCCGTGGGCCTCAAGGGCGGCCTGCTGGGGAGCAGGTGGACCTCGGCCCCGATCGAGGTTGCCCCCGGTGAGACCTACGACCTGGCCCTGACGTTCGCGGGAACCGCCCCCGCGGTGTCGGTGTCCTTCCTGAACCAGGCCGGGTCGGCCCTCGGCACCGCGTCGGTACCGGTCCCCGGCCTCGCCGGGAAGTTGACCGGCCGGATCGACGTGCCGCTGGGCGCCTCTGCCCTCCGGATCGGCCTGGCGGGTGGGCCCAGTCTGCTTGCCGGGCAGACCACCTGGGTCGACGAGGTGTGGCTGTGGTGACCGATTTCGGGCGAACCGGCGAGGTCTAGTACCCTTCTCGGCGGTGGCGTGTCCGAGCGGCCTAAGGAGAACGCCTCGAAAGCGTTTGTGGGTGCAAGCCCACCGAGGGTTCAAATCCCTCCGCCACCGCCAG
>DATHVS010000065.1:0-7577 GCA_035461195.1 Nocardioidaceae bacterium | reverse complement strand
GATTACTCCATAGAGTTTCGGCGGCCATAGCGAAAGGGAAACACCCGGTCCCATTCCGAACCCGGAAGTTAAGCCTTTCAGCGCCGATGGTACTGCACACGCGAGTGTGTGGGAGAGTAGGACGTCGCCGGACAAAAATTCACTAGTGGCCACCCCTCATGGGGTGGCCACTAGTCGTTTCAGGCCCCGTCGCGGCCGCCGCGGCACAATCGTTCATACGCCCTGCATCATGGTGGCGTTGGCGTGCAGGAAGGAAGACGGAGAAGTGACGCAGCACGGACGTTCCGACGGTCCACGACGCAAACCGAGCGGGGGAGGTCCCGATCGACGTGGACCCAAGCCCGCGAGCAAGGGCGGCGGGCGGGGCTCCGGCGCGTCAGGCAAGCAGTGGAGCAGGCCCCGGCAGGGAGACGATCGCTCCCGTCAGGACCGCCCTCGTTCCCAGGAGCAGGCACGCTACGACGGTCCGCCTCTCGACGAGTCGATCACGGGCTCCGAGCTGGACAGATCGGTTCGGCAACAGCTCCGGGGCCTTCCTGAGAAGCTCGCCGCTCGTGTGGCACGGCATCTCGTGGCCGCCGGCCAGCTGATCGACGAGGACCCGCGGACCGCATATGAGCACACGCTGGCCGCCCGGGCCCGGGCGGGCCGTGTCGCCGTGGTGCGAGAGGCCTGCGGCGAGGCCGCCTACGCGGCAGAGGAGTACGCCGAGGCGCTGTCCGAGCTGCGGACCGCCAAGCGCATGAACGGAGCCATCGACTACCTACCGGTGATGGCGGACTGCGAGCGAGCACTGGGGAGGCCCGAGAAGGCACTGGCCCTGGCGAAGAGCCCTTCCGTGGCGAACCTGCCTCCAGACCTGCAGGCCGAGATGACCATCGTCGAAGCCGGCGCCAGGCGTGACATGGGGGATCTCGACGCCGCTGTTCGCACCCTCGAGAACGCACCGCTCCAGTCCCGCTCCCGCGCGGACTGGCTCGTGCGGCTCCGGTACGCCTACGCAGACACCCTTCTGGCGGCCGGTCGGCGCGAGGATGCCATCGCCTGGTTTCACCGCACGGTCGGGGTCGACGGCGACGGGATCACCGACGCGGCGGAACGCGTCGCGGAGCTCGAGGGCGCCGCCGACATCTGAGTGCTGCTTCCGGCTACGCCAGGCGGCGTCCCCAGGTCACTGCAGCGCAGGCTCTCCCCAGGACGCCGATCCTCCCTGTGCGTGAGCGAACCTTCGCGGGAGAGTTCCTCGCGGAGGTGGAACGATGCACACAGCACAGGAGAACCAGGCCCAGGCGCGCAACTGCGTGTCTCTCACCGGAAGGGTGTCCTCGGCGCCGATCGAGCGCGAGCTCTCCACCGGCGACCGGGTCGTCACGTTCCGGCTCGTGATGGCCCGGGAGCAGGCCGCGATGACGGCCAGGTCGAAGCAGGTGTCGGACTGGGTCGACTGCGCAGCCTGGAGCGCGCGATCGCGGCGAAACGTCGGGTCGTGGCAGGTCGACGACCGCGTCGAGGTCGAGGGAGCGCTGCGCCGTCGGTTCTTTCGAGGCGAGGGTGGCGCGGCCTCACGCGTGGAGGTCGAGGTGCTCAGCGCCCGCCGGGTCGAGCGGGCCGCGCGATGAGCGCGGTTCGCTCACACATCACGCAGGTCGCGGAGCACGAGTCCCGTCCGCGGCTTCGGCGTGAAGGACGTGGACTTGCGAGGCAGCCGGGCACCACGTGCGGCGCTTGCCATGACCTGCTCGAGCCGAGGCGGCCGCACGCCGACGACGACGCCCGGCTGACGCGCTGTCGTGTGGAGGGCCTGGTCGAGCGAGTGGTGGTAGCCGACCTGCTCCTCGGCGACGTTCCAGGCGGGAAACAGCTCTTCGTGGAGCACGGCGGCGTCGACCTCGTGGTGCCTTGCCGTGCTGAGCGTGGCCCAGTTCCTGCCGTCGGAGATGACGAAGCCGGCTGTTCTCTCGGGCGTGGGAGGGCGGCGGGCCAAGACGGCGAGAGCCGTCTCCCGGTCCGGGCACGTGGCCACCTCGTCACCGCGGTCGGCGGAGAGCTCGAGGACGTCGGCCAGGGTGAGCGCCGACACCGAGCGGTGGATCGGCCCGATCGTCATCGGGTAGTCGTGCTGGTCCACGAGCATCGCGAGGCCGTAGTCCCAGGGCGACTCGCCGGGCTGAGCGGCGGGGTCCCGCATCTCCCGCTGAAGCGCGAGGTAGGCGGCGTACCGGTGGTGACCGTCAGCGATCAGGGCCTGGCCGTCGGCGAGCTCGTGGGCCACTGCTGCGTGGTCGGCCGGGTCGGTGAGGGACCACAACCGGTGGTGGCTGCCGTCCCGCTCGTCGAAGTCGACGAGTGGCGGACGCCTGCTCGCGGCCTCGAGCAGCTCGTGCAGCCGAGGTGTCCCCTGGTGGACGAGCAGGATCGGTTCGAGGTTGGTGAGGGTGGTGCGCATGAGGACAGTCCGGTCCTTGACGGGCCCTGGCATGACCTCCTCGTGGGGGAGGATCAGTTGCTCGCGCTCGCCTCGCAGGCCGACGAGCCCGATCAGGCCGCGGACCGTCACGCCGTCGACGGTGTACTGGTACAGGTAGAGCCCGGGCTCCGGGTCTGGGACGAGGCATCCCTCGTCGCGCCATGTCTCCAGGCGACGACGAACCGCCAGGTAGGGCCGCTCGTGGCGGCGTGAGAGAATCAGCCGCACGATGTTGCGCCGGTTGCCGGCCTCGAGATCGCGCACGGTGTCGGCGTCGAGCACGTCGTACGGCGGTGAGGTCACCGAGCCGAGGTCGCCCACGACCGCGCTGTCGAAGCGCAGTCCCCGGAAGGGGGCCATGACGAGTCTGCGGGCGTTGGGCATCGCTGAATCGTATGAGACAGGTCCTCGCAGACGACAAGCGGAGAGGCACGAGCGTGTTGAAGGACAGCGGCGGGACGCTGTGGGAGGAGTACGACCTGGCCCTGCTCGACCTCGACGGCGTCGTCTACATCGGACCCGATGCGGTCGAGGGGGCGGCGGACCGGCTTGGCGAGGCAGTTGACGCAGGGATGCACCTGGCCTATGTCACGAACAACGCGTCGCGCCCGCCCCGAGTGGTGGCGCGTCATCTCACCGACCTCGGGATCCCCGCCGAGGAGGACGAGGTGGTGACCTCGGCGCAGGCCGCCGCCCGGTTGACCGCCGAGCAGGTCGGGCCCGGGTCCTCGGTCTTCGTCATCGGTGGTGCCGGGCTGTACGAGGCCCTCGAGGAACTGGGGCTACGCCCCGTGCAGACGGCAGGGGAGGGGCCGACGGCGGTCGTCTCCGGGTACAACCCGGACCTGAGGTGGCGCACCGTCATGGAAGGCGCGATCCTCGTCCGGCAAGGCCTTACCTGGGTGGCGTCGAACACGGACATGTCGGTGCCGACCCCGCAAGGGCCGGGTCCGGGCAACGGCGTCCTGGTCGAGGCCGTCGCACGGTTCGCGGGTCGCGAACCCCTCGTGGCGGGCAAACCGCAACCTCCGCTGTTCGAGGAGACCTTGCGCCGCATGGGTGGAAGACGACCACTCGTCGTCGGGGACCGTCTCGACACCGACATCGAGGGTGCTCACAGCACAGGCCTCGACAGCCTCTTGGTCCTGACGGGGGTCACCGGCCTCGAGGAGCTCGTCACGGCAGGTCCGAGGCGGCGCCCGACGTACCTCTCGCTCGGCCTCGAGGGGCTCGGTCATCGGCACCGGTCGCCACAGCTGCGCGACGGTGGATTCGAGCTCGGTGGCTGGCGCGCCGTCGCCGAGCACGGCGGGCTGAAGCTGGAGGGCCGGGGAGAGAGTGTGGACTGGTGGCGCGTCACCGCCGCGGCGGCGTGGCGACACCTCGACGAGACGGGCGAGAGCGTCGACGTCTCGGCGACCGCCCTGCCGCGGTAGCGTTTGAGCACGTCGAACCGCGCCGAGGACGAACGAGCAGAGAGACGGTGAGGCAGTGAACGAACACGCCGAGCACGAGCCGGAGATGGCGGCAGCCGACGAGTCACCCGTCCACGACGCCACCCCGACGACGGTCGAGCTCACGGGTCACGAGGCCGTCGACGAGGTGCTCGGGTCACTCGACGGGCTGGAAGGACGTCCGGTCGGCGAGCACGTGGCGGTGTTCGAGGCCGCCCACGAGGCCCTACGCGCCGCCCTCGCCGAGGCCGGGGACCGCTCCGGCGCCGCCACGCGCTGACCGTCCACGCATCTCCGTGCCCCGACGACTCCGCCTGGACGCCGAGCTGGTGCGACGTGGCCTGGCCCGGTCTCGTGAGCACGCGGGCGAGCTGATCGCCGCCAGGCGGGTCAAGGTCGCAGGCAATGTAGCCACCAAGCCGGCGACGGGCGTGACCACGGACGTCGCCCTGGTGGTCCTCGACGATCCCGACCACCCCGACTACGTCTCGCGCGGTGGACACAAGCTTGCCGGTGCCCTCGCCGCCTTCGAGCCGCTCGGCCTGTCCGTCGAGGGCCGCCGCTGCCTCGACGCGGGAGCGTCGACGGGGGGCTTCACCGACGTGCTCCTCCGGCACGGTGCAGCCGAGGTGGTCGCGGTGGACGTGGGCTACGGACAGCTGGCCTGGAGCCTTCGTCAGGATCCCCGCGTGCACGTCCACGACCGCACCAACGTCCGGGAGCTCACCGTCGAACGGATCGGCGAACCGGTGGACGTGGTCGTGGGGGACCTGTCCTTCATCTCGCTCCTCCTGGTGCTCGACGCGCTGCTGACAGTGACCAGGGAGGACGGGGACCTGGCGCTGATGGTCAAGCCGCAGTTCGAGGTGGGCAAGGACCGGGTCGGCAAGGGCGGCGTGGTCAGGGACCCGGCCCTGCGTGCCGAGGCCGTCACGGCCATAGCAGCTGCGGCGGCCCAGCGCGGGTGGGGAGCCCGGGCGGTGACGACGAGCCCGCTCCCGGGCCCCTCCGGGAACGTGGAGTTCTTCTTGTGGCTGCGGCGTGGGCCCTCGACCGTGACGGCCGAGGACATCGACCGCGAGGTCCGGCGTGCACCGGGCCCGTCGGTGCCGGATGAGAAGGTGGAGACGTGAACCGACCCGAAACCGGCAACCGTTCTGTCTTCGTGCTCGCCCACACCGGCCGTGAGGACGCCCGTGAGGTCGCCCGCGAGTTCTGCCGGTCGCTCCACGAGCACGGGCTGGGCGTGCGACTCCTGAAGGAGGAGGCTGAGGACCTCGGTCTCGAGCTGGAGGGGCTGGAGACCGTCGAGTGCGACCCGCAGGCGCCGGTCGGCTGCGAGCTGGCCGTCGTCATCGGCGGTGACGGCACCATCCTGCGCGCTGCGGAGCTCGCGCGCGAGGCAGGTATTCCGTTGCTGGGGGTCAACCTCGGACACGTTGGTTTCCTCGCCGAGGCAGAGCACGACGACGTCGAGTTCACCATCGACGCGATCGTCAACCGCCGCTACACCTCCGAGGAGCGGCTCACGATCGACGTGTCGGTGTACCGCGAGCGCGAGCTCGTCGCCGGGACCTGGGCGCTCAACGAGGCCAGCGTCGAGAAGGCCGCCCGCGAGCGGATGCTGGAGGTCGTCGTCGAGGTCGACGGACGGCCCCTGTCCCGCTGGGGGTGCGATGGCGTGGTCTGCGCCACCCCCACCGGATCCACCGCCTACAACTTCAGCGCCGGCGGTCCGATCGTGTGGCCGGGCGTGGAGGCACTGCTCATGGTGCCGATCAGCGCGCACGCGTTGTTCGCCCGACCCATGGTCGTCGCCCCGACGTCCGTGCTCGCCGTGGAGGTGCTGGCCCGGACCGAGGGCGCCGGTGTCCTGTGGTGCGACGGCCGCCGCACGGTGGACCTGCCTCCGGGGGCCCGGATCGAGGTACGCCGGGGGCGAACGCCGGTCCGCCTGGTCCGGCTGCACCAGGCGCCCTTCACCGACCGGCTCGTGGCAAAGTTCGACCTGCCCGTCACCGGGTGGCGCGGAGCCGCAGAGCGACGTCGCACCCGTGCGAACGGAGGAGACAGTGCTTGAGGAGCTGCGGATCACCTCTCTCGGGGTGATCGAGGAGTCCGTGCTCGAGGTCGCCCCCGGCCTGACCGTGATCACCGGTGAGACCGGGGCCGGCAAGACCATGGTGGTGACCGCACTGGGGCTGCTGCTCGGTGGCCGCGCGGACTCAGGGGCTGTCCGCACGGGGGCGAGGTCCGCCCGGGTGGAGGGCGTGGTGAACCTCGATACCGCGGGCCCCGAGCTGACCGACCTGGTCGACGAGCTCGGGGGAGAGGTGGAGGACGGCCGGCTGCTGATCGCTCGCCAGATCTCTGCCGAGGGACGCTCTCGGGCCTACGCCGGTGGCGTCTCCGTCCCCGCCTCGGCGCTCGCCGACCTCGTCGACCCTCTCGTCGCGGTGCACGGACAGTCGGACCAGCACCGTCTGCTGCGCCCATCGGCTCAGCGCGAAGCCCTGGACCGGTTCGCCGGACCCGAGGCGATACGCGCAAGGGTGCGCTACGGCGAGCTCTACCGCAGCCTGCGGGAGACCGAAGCCGAGCTCGACGAGGTCGTCCACTCGGCGCGGGAGCGGGCTAGGGAGGCGGACCTGCTGCGGTTCGGGCTCGACGAGATCGAGGCGGTGGCGCCGGAGCGTGGGGAGGACGCTGCCCTGGCAGCCGAGGAGGCCCGGCTCGGGTTCGCGGACACGTTGCGCTCCGCCGCCGTGCACGCCCGTGAGTCGCTCTCCTCCGAGGAGGGGGCACCTGACGCACTCGCCGCGGTGTCGGCGGCTCGAAAGCTGCTGGACGACGTCCGAGAGCACGACGCGGAGGTTGCCGGTCTCGCCGACCGCCTCGCCGAGGTGAGCTACCTGCTGTCCGACGTGGCCGCCGACGTCTCCTCCTACGCAGCCGGGGTTGAGACCGACCCGACGCGGCTGGCGGCGGTCTCGGAGCGGAGAGCGGCGCTGACGGCCTTGACCCGCAAGTACGGCGAGACCATCGACGAGGTGCTCGCCTGGTCCGAGCAGGCCGCTGAGAGACTTCTCACGCTCGACGACACCGAGGGGCAGATCGCGACCCTTCGTGCCCGCACCGTCGAGCTGCGCGGTGAGCTGGCCGAGGTCGGCGAGACTCTGACCCGGATCCGCACCGAGGCTGCGGCCCGGCTGGGGGAGACGGTGACCTCGGAGCTCGCCTCGCTGGCGATGCCGCACGCGACGCTGAGGATCTCCGTCGCGCAGAGCCCCGCCGAGGACGGACTCCGTGTGGGCGGCCGGACCCTGGCGTACTCGGCCTCCGGGCTCGACGAGGTGGAGATCCTGCTGGCGGCGAACAAGGGGGCCGATGCGAGGCCCCTGGGCAAGGGAGCCTCCGGGGGAGAGCTCTCTCGGGTGATGCTCGCCATCGAGGTCGCCCTCGCTGCGACCAACCCGGTCCCCACGTTCGTCTTCGACGAGGTCGACGCCGGAGTGGGTGGCAAGGCGGCGGTCGAGGTGGGGCGTCGGCTCGCCATGCTGGCGCGCCACGCCCAAGTGCTCGTTGTCACACACCTCCCTCAGGTGGCCGCCTTCGCCGACCAGCACCACGTGGTCCGCAAGAGCAGCGACGGAGTG
>DATHVS010000064.1:0-11787 GCA_035461195.1 Nocardioidaceae bacterium | reverse complement strand
CCCGGAGGTGGCCGCCCTTGCTGAGCGCGGCGAGACCGACCGTGAGGGTGGACCGGCCGATCCCGGTCGCGGACCAGGAGGTGACCGCGTCCGGCATCGCGTTGACCGCGGCGACCAGCGCGTCCGCCGTACCGGGCATGCCGCCGGGCACCCCCATCACCAGGTCGCAGTGCACCCGGCCGCCGTAGGGCAGGCCGAACTTGTCGAGGAGGCGGTGCAGCGCGTGCACGTGGCCGAGGTCGAACAGCTCGAACTCCGGCACGACCTCACGCTCCTGGGAGAGCTGGTAGAGCTCGGTGATGAACGGCCACGGGTTGGAGAACACGTCGTCGCCGAAGTTGGTGGTGCCCATCGTGAGCGAGCACGAGTCGGGCTGGGCGTCGAGAACCTTGAGCCGCTTCTCGAGCGGGTCGTGGACCGAGCCGCCGGTGGAGAGCTGTACGACGAGGTCGGTCTGCTCGTGCAGGGCGTCGACCGTCGCGGTCAGCCGGCCGAGGTCGAGCGTCGGCCGGTGCTCGTCGTCGCGGATGTGCACGTGGATCATCGCCGCGCCCGCGGCCTCGCACCGCTGGGCAGTCTCGACGAGCTCCTCGAGGGTGGTGGGCAGCTGGGGCACGTCCTCCTTGGCCGTCTCGGCGCCCGTCGGGGCCACGGTGACCAGGAGCTTGTCGGTGGCGATGCTCATGCGGGCCATGGTGTCAGACTTCGTGCGGCCGGTCGACGCGGAGGCAGGAGATCATTACGTCTCCCCGCGCTTGCGCCGCAAGATCAACGGTGCCTCAGAGATGGGTCTCAGGACCCGTTGCGTGCGTCGGATCGTCCGATCCTCAGCAACAACGGGTCCCGGGACCTGTTGTTCATCCCCGGGTGGGTCAGCGCTCCGGCGTACCCTCCACGTCGCCCTCGACGTCGACCCGCTCCTTGCGGACCTCCTCGGCGACGGTGCGCTGCTCCTCCTCGACATCGGTGGCGAGGCCCACCTTCTCCTTCGCCACGGTCTCCTTGTGCACCACCGGGCGCTCCTCGGTGAGGGTCACCTCGGTCTCCCCCTCGGCGATCTCGGTCCCGCGGGCCCGGTCCTCGTCGGTGAGAGGCTCGGTCTCGAGGCGCGCCTTCTCCTTGCGGACCGGCACGGAGACACTCTCCTCCTCGGTCACGACGTACTTGCGCAACCGCGCCCGGCCGGTCTCCACCCGCTCCTTGCCCACGTGCATCTGCTCCTCGGAGCGGACCATGGACTCCTCACCCGTGGTCGTGCCACTGCTCTGGCTCATCGCCTCCGGGGCGTCGTCGCCGGGCAGGCCCGAGTCGCTTTCGGACCGGGAGTAAGACAGGCCGTAGTGCTGGTACAGCGTCTCCTCCTGGTCCTCGGCGATGTGGCCCTCCCCGGGATCGACGTTCGGAGCGTCCTTGATCCGGTCCTTGCTGTAGGGCACGGCGAGCCCCGACTCGGTCCGCTGCGCGCGTTGCAGAGGCACGAAGCTCTCGTTGCCCCCGAGGAACCCGGTGTTCACCGTGGCCCACTCGGGACGGCCGGTCTGGTCGTCGAGGTAGATCTGGCCGATCCGGCCGACCTTCTGGTCGGACTCGGCGTACAGGTCGGCGCCGATCAGCTGCTGTGCGTCCTGTCGGTCGAACATGTGGGTTCCCTCCCCCTTGCTGTGGACCGCCCCCGCCTCGGACCCCCCTGGCGCGAGCGTTGGAGAGGCGTTACCCCTCCTCGCGACCTCTAACGTGGGCCGTCCCCCGCCGGCGGCGTGCTCCGCTAGCCTTCGCCACCATGCGCGCCGTGATCCAGCGAGTCCTCTCCGCCTCCGTCACCGTCGAGGGCGAGGTCGTGGGCCACATCGACGGGCCCGGACTCGTCGTGCTCCTCGGCGTCACCCACGACGACGGGCCCGACGAGACCACGTGGATGGCCCGCAAGATCTGGGACCTGCGCATCATGCGGGACGAGAAGTCCGCCGCCGAGCTCGACGCCCCCGTGCTCGTGATCAGCCAGTTCACCCTCTACGGCAATGCCCGCAAGGGCAGGCGTCCCACCTGGAACGCCGCCGCCCCCGGGCCGGTCTCCGAGCCGGTGTACGAGGCCGTGTGCGAGGAGCTCGAGCGCCTCGGCGCCACCGTGGCCCGAGGCAGCTTCGGCGCGAACATGCAGGTCGGCCTCGTCAACGACGGGCCGGTGACGTTGATCCTCGAGACACCCTGACCCGTCTCCCCCCGGTCCGGGGCGGCTACTAATTACCAGGGGATGTCGAGGATCTGTCGCTTCCCACGGTGAACTTGCCATGGGAAGCAACAGTTCTCCTGCATCCCCTGGTAATTGATCGGCACCCCTCAGCCGGCCGGCGAGGCGATCCGGACCTCGCTGATCGCGACGGTGTTGCGCGGCCCGCGCTGTGACCGGAGGATCTCGATCACCACGCTGCTCGCCTCCGTCTCCGGCACCCGCATCGTGCGCATGCTCCGGTTGTCCGGCCCACCACGCATCCGCTGCACGTACGTCGAGCCGTCGTCGAAACGCCACCGCACCCGGATGAGCCGGTTGTTCTCGGCGTAGCGGTCCGCCCCGCTCACCGGGTCTGTCTTGGCGTAGCCCGGCACCAGCCCCACCTCGGCTACAACAGTCCCCTCCGGCAACGACACCGTCAGACTCTGCCCCCGACCCGGTCCGTTGCAGCGCCACGCGGTCGAGTGGTCCCCGTCGTGAGCCATGGCCGGCTCATAGGTGACCTGGTTCCCGGCGGCGTCCACGCTCGACGGGCTCTGGCAGCTCGCGCTCGCGCCCGTGACCCGGACCGACTCCACCTGCCCGTCGAAGGGCGCCGGGTCGCCGGCCTGACCGTCCGACGCCACCGCCTCCGCGTCCGGGTCGCCCGAGCCCGCCTCGTCGGCGAACATCCGGCCGATCCCGAACGCCGCCGCCACCAGCACGAGCGCGGCCGCCCCCAGGGCGATCGCCGCCAGCGGAACCTTCCGGCCGTCCCCGCCACGAGTCGGCTCGTCGTCGTACGCCGGGGGCGCAGGCGGCGATTCGGGCCGTGGCGGTGTCTCGGGCCGGGACGGAGTCTCGGGCCGTCTCGGCGACGGGACGGCGGGCCGGCTGATGACCCGGGTCGGCTCGTGTCCCGGCTCGGGCCCCGACGTCACGTCACCCCCGCTGCGAGCGCGCTCGTAGCCGCGGCGGAACGCCTCGACGTACTCAGGCGGAAGCCCCGGAGGCAGCGCCAGCTCGTCGAGGTCGTCGGGTTCGGCGTCGGCGTCGGCGGGATCACCCGGATCCGGCTCGGGGTCGGGGGACTCCTCGGCCTCGTCGAAGCTGCCGAGAATGTCACGCAGACTGCCGTACTCGTCGTCGCGTTCGCGGTTCATCTCGCGGCACACCCTACGGAAGCGGTCCCCCGCTGACCACGTGAGAGTCCTCTCCTTGCCAGATGTGCACCAACCGGACTAGCCAGGCATACCCACGCGGCCGTTCCCGAGCGGTCTACCGGCGCCCGGACACGAGAAGGCCCCCGCATCGCTGCGTGAGCGATGCGGGGGCCACGTCCGCCTGAGCCGTTTGGCAGGACGGTCTAGACCGGAAGTGCCCTGCCTCACAGGATCCAAACGGGGGACCGTGCGTTGTCGTCCCCCAAAGATCAAAGGGCGATCGAGACCTCCGCGACGACGCCCCGCTGGGCCTCCACCTCCCGGTCGACGGCGTCGGACTGCGGCGCCAGGGTCCGCAGCCGCCACGTGCCCGGTGAGGCGAAGAACCGGAAGTGGCCCGTCTCGGAGGTCGGCACCTCCGCGGTGAACTCGCCGGTGCGGTCGAGCAGCCGGACGTAGGCGTTGCCGACCGGCTGGGCAGCCTCGCCCGAGCCGCGGGTCACCACGCCCTGGATGATCGACTCCTTGGCCACGTCGATCCCGTCGAGCGGCAGGCCGCCCTCAGCAGCGCCGCACATCAGGCCTCCCCCCGCTCGTCGCCGAGGGCGATCGGGACGCCGACGAGGGAGCCGTACTCGGTCCAGGACCCGTCGTAGTTCTTCGCCGTGTCCTGCCCGAGCAGCTCGTGCAGCACGAACCAGGTGTGCGAGGAGCGCTCGCCGATGCGGCAGTAGGCGATGGTCTCCTTGTCCCAGTCGACGCCCGCGTCGGTGTAGAGGCGCCGCAGGTCCTCGTCGGACTTGAAGGTCCCGTCGTCGTTGGCGGCCTTGCTCCACGGCACGCTGGCGGCGGTGGGGATGTGGCCGGCGCGCTGGGCCTGCTCCTGCGGGAGGTGCGCGGGGGCGAGCAGCCGGCCGGCGTACTCGTCGGGGCTGCGCACGTCGATGAGGTTCTTCGCGCCGATCGCCTCGACCACCTCGTCGCGGAAGGCCCGGATGGAGCGGTCCTGCTCCTGGGCGACGTAGGTGGTCCGCTCGCGCGAGGGCACCTCGGCGACGAGCTCGCGACTGTCGAGCTCCCACTTCTTGCGGCCGCCGTCGAGGAGGCGGACGTCCTGGTGTCCGTAGAGCTTGAAGTACCAGTAGGCGTAGGCGGCGAACCAGTTGTTGTTGCCGCCGTACAGCACCACGGTGTGGTCGTTGCCGATCCCGCGCTGGGAGAGGAGGGCGGCGAACTGGTCCTTGTCCACGAAGTCACGGCGGACCTGGTCCTGGAGGTCGACGCTCCAGTCGAGCTTCACCGCGTTGCGGATGTGGCCCTTGTCGTAGGCAGTGGTGTCCTCGTCGACCTCGACGAGGACGACGTTCGGGTCGTCGAGGTGTTCCTGCACCCACTCGGCGGTGACGAGTACGTCTGTGCGGCTCATGAGTTGTTCCTTTCAGGCCGACGCGCTTGCGGCGCCGGGGTTGGTTGCGGTGTCGGTGGTGGTGCGGTCAGGGGTGCCGGTCGCTCGGTTCGGCACGACACGGCGGGCGAGCAGGTACACCTCGCAGCCGAGGCAGAACCCGAACGCCGCGTTCAGGAAGGCCGCGGCCAACGCGAAGCCGGTGGCGACCAGTCCGAGGGCGGTCGTGCCGGCGACGAAGCCGGCGAGCGCGACGAGCGCGAACGCCAGGCCGACTGCCTGCGCGAACCGCGGCGGGGCCGCGTCCTCGAGCTCGGCCGGCGGCCCGAGGCGGGGCCGGACGAGCCGCTTGAACAGCCAGGCGTACGGCGTGCGCTGCACCCCGGCGAACGCGCCTGCGGCGAACAGACCGGTCTGTACGACGAGCAGGGCGGTCGCCGTGGGGGAGGGTGCGACGAGGAGCACGACCGCGAGGAGCGCCGTGGTCAGCGTCGCCGCGAAACGAGGACCTCGTGGGTCGATACGGGCGGGGTCGGACCCGGATGGGGGCATGGATGTCTCCTGGGCACGGCGGGCACGCCCGAGCCGGTGACCGAGCCCGGTCAGGGGCCGGCCAGGACCCGGTCACCGGTGGCGGTCACGCCTTGGACAGCGCGAGCCGTCGGGTGGCTCCGGTGGGCATGCGGGAAGGACAGAGGGCCGAAAAGGCACGGGTACGTCGGCGCGGAAACCTGCTTCAGGGGTTCAGGCGACCGGGTCCAAGAAGGACCGAGACGGGGACGTACCCGTCAGGACATTCGACACAGCGCCGAGCGCACGAGGCAGTGGTCCACTGCGCGGCGCTTGGTCAGCAAGGTCGATGGCATGCGAAGAGACTAGGGCAGGCGTATCGAGACTGCGAGCCTGAGTCCATATTTCGGACTGCGTGTTCACCATGCGAGATAGGTGTCAGGGGAGAACCCTCCCGAGGGTCGCAATGACCTCGTCCCGCTTGGGCGCACCGCTCGCTCTCGAGACCTCGCGCCCGGCCGCGTCGAGGATCAGCGTGGTCGGCGTACGGGCAACACCGAGACGCCTGACCAGCTCGAGATGGTGCTCGGCGTCCACCTCGACGTGCACCACCCCCGGGACGATCTGCGAGACCTCCGTGAGGACCCTGCGGGTGGCCCGGCACGGCGCGCAGAACGCAGAGGAGAACTGCAGCAGCGTCGCGCGCGAACCGAGCTCGTGCTCGATGTCGGCCCCGTGGAGCACGCTCACGGGAGTCTCCTCCGTGTCGTCCACCGCGACCCCGCGAACCTGGTGGGTGCCGCGGAAGCGGCCGTCCCGCGCCGCCCGCCACACCCCGAAGGCGGTGGCCAGGCCCAGCACGACGACCAGCACCCAGGCTCCATCACTCACGGGAGGGATTGAACCACCTCCCAACCCTCGAGCCGCAGGGCGTCTTGCGTGCCGACCCGCGGCCGGACATGCAGGACCCCCGCCGGCCCTGGGAGAGACCGACGGGGGCTGCCCCGTCCAGATCGCGCGTCTGCTGGGAGGTCAGCGCACGGTCTGCGGACGCCTGCGCATGGCCAGCAGGCCGCCTGCGGCGAGCAGGCCGAGCCCTGCCATGACGTGCAGAGCGTACTCACCCGCGCCCGTGGCAGGGAGTACCCCGGCCGTCGGCGCGGCCGCGCTAGGAGCCCACATCGTGGGAGCCGGGCCGAGAGCCGCGATGCCTGCCACCTCGTCGACCGGGGCGACGACGGGGCCGGGGCCACTCGGCGTGATCGGTGTGACTGCCGGGACCTCCTCGGGCTTCTCACCGGGCTTCTCACCGGGCTTCTCACCGGGCTTCTCACCCGGCTTCTCACCCGGCTTCTCACCCGGCTTCTCACCCGGCTTCTCACCCGGCTTGTCGTCGGGCTTGTCGTCCGGCTTGTCGCCGGTCACGCAACCGGTGTGCGCGGGGTTGCCCTTGCCGATGCCCTGGTTGCGGTCACACTCATAGCCGGCGTTGCGGTCGCTGCCGTCGGGGTACTGACCCTTGGGGTTCTTGTTGTCGGCCTTCCCGACACAGCCCGCGCAGGGCTTGCCCTTTGCCTTGCCGTCGCCGGCACCGTTCTGCGAGGGGCTGCCGTCCCGGGTGGAGCAGTAGGCGTGATCCCGCTGGGTCTCCGAGCAGGTCCCCGCGTTGGCGCCCCGGTCGGTCCGGTCGGCCTTGCTCTCCGGCTGCGGCGAGGTGGCCTCGCCGGTGGTCGAGGCGTTGCCCCTGCTGTGATCCGGCCCGGTCGTCGTGCCGTGCGACTTGCCGTCCGCCTCGCCGTCCGACTTGGCGTCCGCCTTGCCGTGCGCCTGGCCGTCCGACTTGCCGTGCGCCTTGGCGTCCGACTTCCTGTCGGACTTCTCGGTCGCCTCGGACCTGCGCTCCTCGCTCTTCACCGAACCGTGCGAGGCGGCACTGTGACCGGCACCCTTCCCGGCGCCTTCGGTGTCAGCATCGCCTTCCGTGGCGAAGACCGGGCCGAGTGCGGCCACCGTCATGAAGACCGTCGCGGTCGACGCCGCGGCAAGGCGTGCCAGATGTCTTGTGGATTGCATGAAGCAGTCCCCCTCTGTTCCCCCCGACCCCGGGACGGGGCCAGATAGCTCGTCCCCGGCGCCCTCACAGACGCCCGGCGTTTCTGTCGACGCTCCGGTACCCGACAGTCGGGCCGCGAACGGTCCCGAACGGTCCGGGTGCGCCTGCGGACGCATGAGAGACGAAAAATCGGGACGAACCAGGCGATCCATGCGCTGCGTCGATCGCCCGAGCGGGGGACGGCCGGCCGGCTCGGGAGACACGAAGCCCCCGCCGGACCACGAAGGATCCGACGGGGGCTGCGCCCGACAGCGTCACTCCGTCGAGAGGGTCAGCCGTCGAGCCGGGGACGCCGACGTGCGAGGAGCACGCCGCCTGCGCCGAGCAGACCGAGACCCGCGAGCAGCACCCAGGCGTATTCGCCTGCACCGGTGGCGGGCAGGACGCCGGAGGCCGGGGCCATCTCGGCCTCCACATCGGCCACCTCGTCGGTGACGTCCATCTCGACGCCGGCCACCTCGTCGACCATCTCGATCGGCGGCACGACGCACTCACCGGCGTTCATCGTGGCGCCCTCGGGGCAGGAACCGTCCTCCTCGGGAGCGACGACCGTCTCCTCGGGCTCAGCTTCCACGGCCGGGCCCTCGCTCTCGGCGTCCTCCTCGGTGAGGAGGTAGCCGATGTGGCTGATGTCCTGGGCGATCTGCTTGGAGCCCTCGGCGGCCCCGACCACGACGAAGGTCGTGATCGGCGCCTTCACGCCCGACTTGATGCAGAGGTCGACCGTGAACCCGTCGTGGACCACGTAGCTCAACGTGTCGCCGCCCCACTCGAGGGTGCCGAACTCCAGCTCCGCACTGCCGCTCGGCTGGTCGATCTTGGTGTAGCCGAGCTTGTTGCAGGTCGTACCCGCACCGTTCTTGCCCGGCCCTGCCTGGGTCTCATCGGCGTCGTCGCCGCCCTGGTCGTCCGAGCTCTCCTGCTGCGACTCCTCGACCTCGTCCTCGGTCGGCGTGCCACCGTCGATGTCGTCCGACGACGTCTCGTCATCCAGTGACTCGTCGCTGCGGTACGACTGGTCGGCCCGTCGCTCCTCGCTGGTCTGCGTGCCGTGGGCGGCCCTGTCCTCGGTCTGGGCGCCGCTCTCCTCGGTCGCCTGGGCGGGCGCCATGGCACCGGCCGCCAAGAACATCGTCACGGTCAAGGCAGCTGCCGCGCGCCGCCCCGTCTGCTTGATCTGCATTCACTGTCCCCTCTTCGTCCCCGGCCCCGAGACAGGGGGCCGAAGTGCCGTCGGCGCGCACGGTTGTACGCCGGCGCAGGTGGCTCAACTTTTCGGGCGGCGAGAGGTTATGCGGCGTAGATCACGAAACGGTCACTTTTTACCTTTCGCTACCTTTGGCCACCCGCGAAGGGAGGAAGCAGCTCGACGGTGTCGCCGGGCCGGAGTACGACCGTCGCCGGGTCCGACGTACTGACGGGGCGGTCACCCACCAGCACCGAGCAGACCGACACCACGTCCTTCAGACGCGGTCGGTCGCTGTGCCTGGCCACCACCTCGTCGAGGAGCTGGGCCAGGGTCAACGGCCCCGGCACCGACTCCTGCGACACCCCTGCCGCGGCGCGGGCGCCGGCCCAGTAACGCACGAGCACCCCGCGCTGGGTGGCCTCGGTGGGCGAAGTGGAATCGGCCATGTCCGTTATCCTGCATCATCGGGCTCAACGGCGAGTCGGAGAGACCCCTCATGCCGAGGAGGTGCCATGAGCACCCTGCTCCTCCTGACCAGCGCACTGCAGCCGTCAGCCGAGGTGCTCCCCGCCCTCGCCCTGCTCCCCCACCAGGTGAAGATCCTCCCCGCCGAGGGCAGCGCCCTGCTGGAGGCGCCCGACAGCGACGTGGTCCTCATCGACGGGCGCAAGGACCTCGCCCACGCCCGCGACCTGTGCCGGCTGATCCGCACCACCGGCTCCGACCAGCCGGTGCTGCTCATCGTCACCGAGGGCGGGCTGTCGGTCGTCGCGGTCGACTGGGGCATGGACGACGTGCTCCTGAGCACCGCGGGACCCGCCGAGGTCGAGGCCCGGCTACGTCTCGCGGTGGGTCGGTTCGCCGCGCAGAGGGAGGCGGCTGACCCCGAGTCCCACGTCATCCGCTCCGGCGAGGTCACGGTCGACGACGCGACGTACACCGCCAAGCTCGGCGGGCGGCCGCTGGACCTGACGTTCAAGGAGTTCGAGCTGCTGAAGTACCTCGCCCAGCACCCAGGGCGGGTCTTCACGCGGCAGCAGCTTCTTCAGGAGGTCTGGGGGTACGACTACTTCGGTGGCACCAGGACGGTCGACGTCCACGTGCGGAGACTACGGGCCAAGCTGGGCCCGGAGAACGAGTCGTTGATCGGGACGGTCCGCAACGTGGGCTACCGGTTCGTGCTGCCTCCGGCGGACCGGGGCGCGAGCACGGGCGCCGACTCGGTGGCGGAGGAGACCACGGTCTCCGAGTAGGGCCGAGCTCGGTCAGGCGGCAGCGGTGGCGGGCGCCTTGTCGGGGCTCGCCGGTGCGGTGGTGGCCGTGGCTACCGCGGCAGCGGCCTCGCGGGTCGCCTTCGTCGCCTTCGGACTCTCGATCCCGTCGCCGAGCGTATCCTCGAGCCGAGCGAGCCACAGGACCAGGCCCAGAGCAAGGAACGGCACGAAGGCGGCGAACGTCAACATCCACGCCTCGTTCATGACAGAGACCCCCAAAACCTCGACTGGGTGCATGTGGTCACGGTTCCCCCTCCTCTGGGGTTCATGCGGAGGTTCCTAGAGTTGTCGGGTGATCTTCATCGCCAGGACAGCCCCGCACCTGTACGACGCGCCGGAGAACGTATCGGTTGCAGAGCACAAGGTAAAGACTTCCACCGCCATCCGGAGTGTCGTCGCAGCGGCGACGCGGGAGGACGGCCGCAGCCCCCTCAACGAGGCCACCCTCCTCGCCCTCCAGCACCACGGCCTCGAGGGCAAGGCCCTGTGGGTCGCCCGCGACGACTCCGGAGAGATCGTCGGGTTCGCCCTCGCCGACACCGACCCCGACGTGGTCGATGCCCAGGGCCGGTCCGAGGACGTCGGGCCGGTCGAGGTGAACCTCGTCGTGGCCCCCGCCGCCCGTGGGTCCGGGGTAGGGCGGGCGCTCGCGCAGGAGGTCCTCGAGAGCCTCGCGGACGTCCCGGTCACCGCCTGGTCCCACGGCAACCACCCCGCGGCGGCACGGCTTGCCACGGCGCTCGGCTTCGAACGGGTCCGCGACCTGTGGGTCATGCGCCGCCCGCTCTCCCCCGACCACCCCCTGCCCCCGGTCCCCCGGGAGGGCGGGATCGTCGTACGCCCCTTCCGGCCGGGCCAGGACGAGGAGGCCTTCCTCGCCCTCAACGCCGAGGCGTTCGCGGGCCACCCCGAGCAGGGGTCGATGACGCGGGCCGACCTCGACCAGCGGATGGCCGAGCCGTGGTTCGACCCGGCCGGGTTCTTCCTCGCCGAGGACGCCCGCGCACCGCAGGGGGAACCCGACCAGGGCGTCGAGAGCCCCTCGTTGCTCGGCTTCCACTGGACGAAGGTCCACCTCGACGAGGAGCCACCGGTCGGGGAGGTGTACGTCGTCGGGGTGTCCCCCGCAGCGCAGGGGCGGGGACTCGGCAAGATCCTGACCCTCACCGGCCTCCACCACCTCCAGGACCGGGGGCCGGCCGAGGTGATCCTCTACGTCGAGGCCGACAACGCCCCGGCGATCGCCGTCTACGCAGGACTCGGGTTCACCCACGCCGCGGAGGACACCGACGTGATGTACGCCCGCCGGCGCGACGAGAAGGGCTAGGCCAGGGCCCGCTTGAGCCGGACCGCGATCTCGGCCATCGCCGCGCGGTTCGTGCGGCCCACGCCGACGATGTTGGCGAAGCCGTGGATGAAGCCGGGATACCGCTTCATCTCCACGTCCACCCCGTGCTCGGCGAGGAGCCGCGCGTAGGCCTCGCCCTCGTCGCGCAGCGGGTCGAACCCGGCCGTCACGACGAAGGCCGGTGCGAGCTTCGGCGGGAACTCCTCGTGGAAGTACACCGAGACCCGGGGGTCGTGCCGGTCCCGCTCGTCGCGGAGGTAGACCGCCTCCGAGAGGTCGGTGAACGCCGTGGTCAGGAAGAACCCCTCGCCGAAGATCCTCCGGCTGTCGCTCCTCTGGACCATGTTCGTGACCGGGTAGATCAGCAGCTGGTACCTCAACGGCAGCCCCGCCTCGGCGGCCCGGATCGCCGTCACCGCGCTCAGGTAGCCGCCGGCCGAGTCACCCCCCACGGCGATCCGCTCCGGGTCCGCACCGAGCTGCTCGGCGTACTCGCTCACCCACTGGAAGGACGCCCAGCAGTCGTCGACCGCCGCTGGGTACCGGTGCTCCGGCGCGAGCCGGTAGTCGATCGAC